>CABUDS010000037.1 GCA_902490405.1 uncultured Collinsella sp. | reverse complement strand
CCAGTCAAGCGCTCTCCCAGCTGAGCTACGCCCCCGTGACGAGGAGATACTATAGGGGAATGTTTTGCTTGATGCAAGGGGGAATTTTGATTGATTGTCTTATCTTACGGGTTTTCCTGGGATGGGACTGAATTAACTATTTTGGCGGGTATGAAAATAACTTGTTGGGTTTATTAGTTTTCTGGTTGAAGAAAGTCTCCTACCATTTTGTTAAGCCAATGGTTGGATTTAAAGCGGAGCAACTCATTGAAGTTGTAAAAGCTCTGGTTGAAATCGTCTTTGCCAGGGAGGACCGACCATGGCCGAGAAGTTCGCGTTCGACTACGTGAACGAGATTTTGGGTATCGTCAACTACGTGCGCGATGTGCTACGCCCCGCCTTCACTACTGGGACTGCTGAGCCGCATCTCGATCGCATCATCGCGTGCAGCAGCCTGACGATTGGCCCGCGCATCGACGTCCCGGAACCGCTCTTCGTGACCGAGCCCGACCGCGACGACGAGATGGTGGATGAGTTTATCGAACCGAGGACAGATCTAAGAATCGACGCAGAAACGGGCGAGGTGTTATGAGCATAACAGCAATTGCCGATTTGGAGCCCATGCCCTCTACGTGTTTAAAATGCAGCGACAACGAATACGAGTTCCCCACCGTCGTCTGCCGTACGCCAAGCAGACTTGTGGAAGAGTGCGAAAAAGCCTTCGACGCAGGGCTGCTGCTCGCCGCTTTGACTCTCGTAGTGACCATCCCAGACGTATGCGCAAACATCGACGGGACGGATTACCGAAAATGGTGCAAGGAGTACCTGGAGCTCCCGAACGATGGGACAAAAATGACCAATGCGCGCAAGGGCGAGAAGCGCCCAGATGAGATAAAAGAGGGGTTTGAGACGATAGAGGATCGAGGCATCTTTACGGCATCGGATCTCTATCAGCTTCGCTGCGCGGTGATCCATGCGGGGTCGTCGGTCATCGAGGGAAGGGGCGAAGCGTATAGCCCCTACAAAGCCATCGGGGTTTGCGTACAGGGCGATGCGCGCGGGATAATCGCGAGTTATGGGCATAAAGGAATCGGCCATGGAAGCCAACAAGACTGCGAGTTCGATTGCGTCGTCAAGCTTGAAGGGCTCATCTCTCTCATAGCAAAGGGTGTGTGGAAATTCGTCGAGGAAGACCCCGAGCGCGATCGAGAATACTCGACGGGGAAAGGACTTTCCCGCCAAGGCGTGGTGGACTTCAGGCCTTTAATCGAAAAGCAAAGTTGTTAAGCATGTGGTTGGATTTGCATACGATCGGGTTGTTAGATAAGTGGTTGGATTAAACAGAATCCCGTTTGCGGAAACCAAACAATCGTTTAACAACTTCCAGCCACTTATTTTACTTACCTATTTTGCGTTGCCAAAATTAGCCAATTCAGCCCCGTCCCGATAAAACCCTCACGCCAGCAAATAACCGATCGCAACGCCTTGATGGACTTGGATCTTGGCCGTACCCCTGACGACATTGGAGATGCCGGTGTCAGCCAGTAGTCCCAAGGGACTGTGATCCAGTTCCCATTCTAGGCCGTGTTCGCTTACCTTGGCGTTGGGGGCAATGGCGATGATGGAAAACGTTTTGCCTTCGGCGCCCTCAATGGTCCACGATTCGCCTGCGCGAAGGATGCGGGCGACCACCTTGTCCTCGGCAATCCAGACAGGGGCATCCTCGTAGCCCGCGAGCAGCCCCAATACGGATAAAGCCATGTCCGGACGGCCGCCCGTAGCGCAAGTCGCAACCACTTCGGCACCCGGCCAGCGACGGCGGACGGAATCGAGTGCCAGCGCCAGATCGGTATAGTCCTTGTATGGGTCGTGGCGCTCCACCTCAAAGGCTTCTGCGGCATCGACCAGCGCGCGACCTGTATCGCTCACCGTATCGGCATCCCCTACATATACGTCGCAGCCAAGTCCCGCGCCCAGCAGCGCGTCGAGCCCTCGGTCCACGGCGACAACGTGGTCGCACTCCCCCGCCAGCTGGCGTAGCAGATCCGCGCTCGCCACCACCGGCGAGCCGCAAACCACTAATACTTTGCAAGCCACGGCCCTCGCCTATCCCTCAAACGAAAGCACGCGGGCTAGGTCAAGCTCCTCGTAGCTGTCGATAAAGATCTCGCAGTTGGAGCGCACGTCGTCGCGCTCCATACGGCCATGCGAGTCATAAATACCTACACGCCTAAAGCCGCCGGTGCCCGAGCTCTTAAGGCCAAAGACCGCGTCCTCAAACACCCATGCGCGCTCAAACTTGTGCCCGTGGCGCTCCTCCAGACGGCGCAGCGCCAACTCGTATACGTCGGGGAACTGCTTGGAGCGTCCCGCCTCACCCGTGGTGGTCACAAACTCCATGTAGGCATCGAGCCCGGCACCAGCGAGCGCAGACTGCACCAGCTCGGCCGGCGTGGACGTGGCAACGCACATGGCAATACCAGCCGCCTTCGCCTGCTCCAAAAATGCAAGCAGGCCGTCGCGCGGCGGTACCTTGGAGTAGCCATCGATCAAAATCTCGCTCAGCTCGCGGTAGAGCTCCTCGCCATTCGCGCCAATGCCCCACGTGTCGTGGTAGGCCTGGCACTCGTCCTCGAGCGACAAATGCTCAAACTGGGCAAAATCGTCGACCGTCACGTCAATACCGTGGCGGTGCAATAACTCGGGCTGGGCATAGGCCCAAACGGGGGTGCTATTAACCAGTGTGCCGTCGCAATCGAAAATAAAAGCGACATTGTGAGCGGCGGTCTGGGACATAAACATACCTTTCGATGTCAAATGGTAAACAACCTGCTAAAAACGTTTTATCAAACGTTAATCTACTAGTCTAGAAACCCTATTTGGTAAAACTGTCAAGAGTTTTACCATCGCAATTCTGCCAGTGGTATAAACATGGCGCTCGCCGATTAAACGCCGCCGCAAATCCACTTTTCTCCATAAAAGTAACGAACAGGTGTTATCGTATTTCGTGCCGAAAGTTCCACCGAGCACGCGAGGTGGAACGAATCATAGAACTATCGCCGTCCCCTCGATTCGTGCAGCCTTGGACCTTTCGCATCTAGTCACCAAGGCAACACGCTGCCGCGTCATGATGGGATCAAACGTGAGCGATACAAAGCTAAAGCCAGCAACCAAAAAGCCTGCTACCCGTAAAGCCGCCCCGCACGCACCGGAGCTCTCTAAGGACGATGTCTACCTGTTTGGCATTGGCATGTGGGAGCGCAGCTGGGAAAAGATGGGCGCGCACCCCGACACGCAGAACCGTACGCGCGGTTGGCGCTTTTGCGTTTGGGCGCCCGACGTAAAGAGCGTCCATGTCATTGGCGAATTTAACGACTGGAATGAGGAAGCCAACCCTCTGGTGCCCGTGCATACGAGCGCTATTTGGGAAGGCTTTATTCCTGGCGCAGAACAAGGTCAGCTCTATAAGTATCTCATTGAGACCAACGAGGGCGAGAAGCTCTACAAGGCCGATCCGTACGCCTTCAAGGCCGAGTGCCCTCCGGGAACGGCAAGCGTGCTGTGGACCCTCGATGGCTACAAGTGGAACGACGCCGCATGGCTCAAGCGCCGCGCCAGTCATAACCACATGTCGCAGCCCCTTAACATCTACGAGGTGCATATTGGCTCGTGGAAGCGCCACGGCGACGCGCCACAGGGCGAGCCGGACGAGTACGGCAACTACCCTGGCCCCATGGACCCCTTCCCCGCGCAGCGCGGCGAGTTCTACACCTACGACGACCTGTCGGTCGAGCTCGTGGACTACGTGCACGACATGGGCTACACGCATATCGAGGTCATGCCGCTTATGGAGCATCCCTTCGATGGCTCCTGGGGCTACCAGACGACCGGCTACTATGCCGCCACGTCGCGCTATGGCGACCCGCAGCAGCTCATGCACTTTATCGATGCGTGTCACAAGGCGGGCATTGGCGTAATCATGGACTGGGTGCCCGGCGGTTTTTGCGCCGACTCCCACGGCCTTGCCACCTTTAACGGCCACATGCTGTTTGAGCACGAGATTCACCCCAACTGGGGCACGCACAAGTTCGACTTCGCCCGTGGCGAGGTCCGCTCCTTCCTGGTCTCCAACGTGCTGTACTGGCTCGAGAACTTCCATGTTGACGGCATTCGCATGGACGGCGTGTCCAGCATGCTGTACCTCAACTTTGGCATCGACGATCCCGGCCAAAAGAAGTTCAATAAGTACGGTACCGAGGAGGACCTGGACGCCAGCGCTTTTATCCGCCAGGTCAACTGCGCCGTGGAGGCCCACTTCCCTGACGTAATGATGATGGCCGAGGAGTCCACCGCGTGGCCGCTCGTGACCTACCCGCCGCAGGACGGCGGCCTGGGCTTCCACTACAAGTGGGACATGGGCTGGATGAACGACACCCTGCACTACATGCAGACCGATTTTCCGTGGCGCCCCGGCAACCACGGGCTGCTCACGTTCTCCATCATGTACGCCTTTACCGAAAACTTCATTTGTCCGCTGAGCCACGACGAAGTCGTGCACGGCAAGTGCTCGCTCATCGGCCGCATGCCGGGCGACTGGTGGCGTCAGTTTGCCGGCCTGCGCACGCTGGCTTTCTACCAGATGACGCACCCTGGCGCCAAGCTCAACTTTATGGGCAACGAGATCGGCCAGTTTATCGAGTGGCGCTACTACGAGTCCATCCAGTGGTTCCTAACCGAGGAGTACGAGACTCACCGTCATCATCAGGCGTTTATCAAGGCGCTCAACCACCTGTACACCGCTGAGCCCGCCCTGTACGAGCGCGGCTACACCGACGACGGATTTACCTGGATCGACGCGGACAACTCCAAGCAGTCCATCGTGAGCTTTGTGCGTCAGGGCGAGGACGTCGATGACGACCTGGTAATCCTGATCAACTTTGACCCGGCGAGCTACGAGAGCTTCCGTGTGGGCGTGCCGCGCGAGGGTGACTGGGAGGTCATCTTTGATTCCGACCGTCCCGAGTTCGGTGGCAGCGGCTATGCCGGCGAGGAGCCCTACACCTGCTCGAGCGAGCCCTATCCCTGGAACGGGCAGATGGACTCCATCGAGATCAAGGTTCCAGGCCTGGCAGGCGTGGTGCTTAAGCGCCGCGGTCCCAGCAGCTACAAGCCGCCTGTGGTCGAGGAGCCCAAGAAGGCGACGCGCAAGCGCTCGTCCACGGTGAAGCCCAAGGCCGCTGCTGCTAAGAAGGCTCCGGCTAAGGCGAAGGCTGCCAAGCCCACTGCCAAGGCTTCGGCCAAGTCCACCACGGCCAAAAAGGCTGCCACCAAAACGGCCGCTCCCAAGGCTAAGGCAGCTGCCGTTAAGGCTTCTGCTAAGAAAGCGTAACAAAGGCGTTACCACTGTAATTACCTGCCACGCGGGGGCGTAGGATACAAGTCATAACCGTTCCGGGAGAAACATCCCCGGGGGAAAGGAACGTATGAATAAGATCTTCGACAACAAGCAGGAGTTTACCGAGCTCTATCGCGATGCCGTCATGAGCATCAGCGGCAAGAGCGTCGAGGCCGCCAGTGACCTCGACCGCTTTAACGCCCTGGCCAAGCTCGTGGCCGAGAAGGCGCGCACCGTTGCCACCAAGAGCGACGCCCGCGCCACCGCCGAGGGCAAAAAGCGCGTGTACTACTTCTCGATCGAGTTTTTGATCGGCCGCCTGCTTGACAACTACCTGCTCAACTTTGGCGTGCGCGACATGGTCGCCGAGGCGCTCGACGATATGGGCTTTGACCTGTCCGTCATCGAGAACCAGGAGCCCGATCCGGCGCTGGGCAACGGTGGCCTGGGCCGTCTGGCTGCATGCTTCCTGGATTCCATGGCAGCCGAGGGCATTGCCGGCTACGGTAACGGCATGCGCTACCGCTACGGCCTGTTTAAGCAGGAGATCGTTAACGGCAGCCAGGTCGAGACCACCGACGAGTGGCTCACCCACGGTTATCCCTGGGAGGTCCGTCGTCAGGACAAGGCCGTGACCATTAAGTTTGGTGGCCGCGTCGAGGGCTTTGAGGAGGACGGCCGTACATTCTACCGCACGGTGGACACGCAGGACATCCTGGCCGTCCCCTACGACATCCCCGTTGTGGGCTATGCCGGCGAGACCGTCAACAAGCTGCGCGTCTGGGCCGCCGAGCCGGTCGAGGAGCACTTTGACCTGGAGGCCTTCAACCGCGGCGACTATGCTCTGGCCGATGCCGAGCGCGCTGAGGCCGAGGCCATCAGCGCCATTCTCTACCCCAACGACGCCGGCGAGCACGGCCGTCTGCTGCGCCTGAAGCAGGAGTACCTCTTTGTTTCGGCCGGCATCTACAGCCTGCTCGACACCTTTGAGAAGGAGCACGGCGCGAACTGGGAGTTGCTGCCGCAGTTTGTAGCCATCCACACCAACGATACCCACCCCGCCATGTGCGGCCCCGAGCTCATGCGTATCCTCATCGACGAGAAGAAGCTCGAGTGGGATGACGCCTGGAACATCGTGACGCAGGTCGTGAGCTACACCAACCACACCATCCTGCCCGAGGCCTTGGAGAAGTGGCCTATCGGCACGTTCTCCAAGCTCCTCCCCCGCGTGTACCAGATCATCGACGAGATCAGCCGTCGTTGGCACGAGTCGTTCGACACCACGAAGGAGGGCTGGCAGGAGCGTCTGCGCCAGACCGCCATTCTGTGGGACGGCGAGATTCGCATGGCCAACCTGTCCGTGATCTGCAGCCACAGCGTTAACGGCGTGGCCAAGATCCACTCCGACATCATCAAGAACATCGTGCTCAAGGACTTCTATGCCCTGACGCCCGAGAAGTTCAACAACAAGACCAACGGCATCTCGCACCGTCGCTTCTTTGCCGAGGCCAACCCCACCTATGCCAAGCTCGTGACCGAGGCCATTGGCGATGGCTGGCTGAAGGACGCCTTTGAGCTGGAAAAGCTCAAAGAGTTCCAGAACGACACCGAGTTCCTGAAGGCCGTGGGTGCCTCCAAGCGCGCCAACAAGGAGCGCCTGGCCGCCTATGTTAAGGCCGAGACCGGTCTGGTCATCGACCCCAACACCGTCTTCGATGTTCAAGTGAAGCGCTTCCACGCCTACAAGCGCCAGCTCATGAACATCATGAAGGTGATGGACATCTACAACCGTCGCATCGCCGATCCCAACTTCCACGTGACGCCGACGACCTTCATCTTTAGCGGCAAGGCTGCCTCGAGCTACACCTTTGCCAAGGAGACCATCCGCCTCATTAACTCCGTGGCGGGCGTCATCAACAACGACGCCCGCGTCAACGAGGTCATGAAGGTTTGCTTTATCCCCAACTTCCGCGTGAGCAACGCCCAGCTCATCTACCCCGCCGCCGAGATCTCGGAGCAGATCTCCACGGCCGGCAAGGAGGCCTCGGGCACGTCCAACATGAAGCTCATGATGAACGGCGCCATTACGCTGGGCACCCTCGACGGCGCCAACATCGAGATCGCCGACCTGGCCGGCCGCGAGAACGAGGCCATCTTTGGCCTGACCGCTCCCGAGGTCGAGCAGCTCTGGGCATCCAACAGCTACTTTGCGTGGGACACCCTCAACGGCGACCGCGAGCGTCTGGGCCGCGTGATGGACGAGCTCAAGGACAACACCTTTGCGGGCCTTTCGGGCAACTTCGAGAGCATCTACAACGAGCTCATGAACAACAACGACCCCGACCTGGTCATGGCAGACTTCCGCAGCTACGTGGATGCGTGGGAGAAGCTCACCGGCAGCTATGGCGACCAGGAGACCTGGAACCGCAAGGCCCTGCTCAACACCGCCTCGAGCGGCTGGTTCTCGAGCGACCGCACCATTCGCGAATACCGCGACGAGATCTGGCACGCGTAAAGGCCACGAGCTCCCCTATGCCAGCACGGCATTACTCGACGGGCGCGACCGAGCGCCGCGCCCGTCGCTAATGGGTTTAGGAACATCGATGACAGAAGGAGAAATCGATGAGTAAGAAAGAATGCATCGCGATGCTCCTCGCAGGAGGACAGGGCAGCCGATTGGGGGCACTCACCCAAAAGATCGCTAAGCCGGCGGTTAGCTTTGGTGGCAAGTTCCGCATTATCGACTTTTCGCTCTCCAACTGCTCCAACTCGGGCATCGACACGGTGGGTGTTCTGACGCAGTATCGCCCCTACCTGCTGCATGCCTATGTGGGCTCCGGCGAGGCGTGGGATCTGGACAGCCGCGACGGCGGCGTGTCGATCCTGCCGCCGTACGAGACGCAGACCGGCGGCGCCTGGTATGCGGGCACGGCCGACGCCATTACGCAGAACCTCGACTACATCAAGGCCAACGATCCCAAGTACGTCCTGATTCTGTCTGGCGATCACCTGTATCGCATGGACTACCGCAAGATGCTCAAGACGCACATTGAGAACAATGCCGACCTCACGGTGAGCGTTATGCCCGTGCCGTGGGAGGAGGCCAGTCGCTTTGGTATCCTGACCACCGACCCCGAGGACGGCCGCATCACCAAGTTCACCGAGAAGCCCGATAAGCCCGATTCGAACCTCGCGTCCATGGGCATCTACATCTTCTCGGCAGACGTGCTGATCGAGGCACTCGAGGAGGACGCTCTGGACCAGCGCTCGAGCCACGACTTTGGCAAGGATATCATCCCCAAGCTGCTCGGCGAAGGCAAGCGCCTGTACAGCTACGAGTTCCACGGCTTTTGGAAGGACGTTGGCACCATCGCCAGCTTCCACGAGACCTCGATGGACCTGCTGGGCAACAACCCCGAGTTCGATCTGTTCGACAAGCACTTCCCCATCATGTCCAACATCACCACGCGTCCGCCGCACTACATTGGTCCGGACGGCCGCCTGGACGACTGCCTGGTCTCCAACGGCTGCAAGATCTACGGTACCGCTCGCCACTCAATTCTTTCGACCGATGTCATCATCGAGGAGCGCGCCGTGGTCGAGGACTCCGTGCTGCTGCCGGGTGCGCACGTTAAGAGCGGCGCGCACATCTGCCGCGCAATTTTGGGCGAGAACTCCACGGTCGAAGAGGGCGTGAAGCTCGGCTCTGTCGATACCACCAAGGATACGGCCGTCGTTGGAAATGACGTCGTTATCGGGAAGGGGGAATGATCCGATGATCAATCGCAAGGCCATCGGTTATATCACCGCTAACTACTCTTCGACCTACGGCAGCGTGCTGCTCAAGGACCGCCCCATCGCGTCCGTTCCGTTTTTGGGCCGCTACCGCCTGATCGACTTCCCGCTGTCCAACATGATGAATGCCGGCATTAAGACCGTCGGCGTCGTCATGCCGGGCAACTACCGCTCGCTGATCGACCACGTGGGCTCGGGCAAGGACTGGGGCCTGGACCGCAAGAAGGGCGGCCTGTTCATGGTGCCCGGCAACGCGTATGGCACCACCAAGGGCGGAATGCGCTTCTTGCTGCGCGACATTATCTCCAACAAGACACTGTTCCAGCGCTCGGACAAGCCCTACGTTGTGATGATGGGCACCAACATCATCTTTAACATGGACCTCAACACCATCATCGACGCGCACGAGAACTCCGGCGCCCAGATGACCGTGGTGTACTGCAAGGCCACGCGCAACGTCGATGACGAGACCAAGCTGCAGATCAACGAGAACGGCCGTCTGACGGGCGTGAGCGCCGGCGTCGTGTACGGCGACAACGCCTCTATGGACTGCTGCATCGTCAACCGCGAGACGCTGCTTGAGATTATCGACCACTACCAGGCCGCCGACTATCTGGACCTGCTCGAGGCACTCCAGGGCGACTTTGGCAACATCGACGTGTGCAGCTACGAGTACAAGGGCGAGGTCGTGGGCGTGTTTAGCGAGAAGTCGCTGTATCGCCGCAGCATGGACCTGCTCGACCAGACCGTCGCCGACCAGCTCTTTGACCCCGAGCGCCCGATCCTGACCAAGGCTCACGACGTGCCGCCTTCGCGCTATGCGACCGGCAGCCACGCGTGCAACTCGATCATCTCAGCCGGCTGCATCATCAAGGGCACCGTGCGCAATTCGATCCTGTCGCGTGGCGTCGTGGTCGAGGAAGGCGCTTCGGTGACCAACTCGATCATCAACCAGAGCTGCATCATCAAGAGCGGCGCCCGCGTCGAGAATGCCATTCTGGACAAGAACAACGTGGTCCCCACCAACACCGAGCTTCGCGGCACGCCCGAGAACATCCTGGTGCTGGGCAAGGCTCCGTTAACTTCTGACACCACCATCGTACGTTAACGTTGGCACCGCAACATCGCTCGTAACATGTAGAATAGCCGCCCGGTTAGCGCCAGGCGGCTATTCTCGAATTGCAACATGGGAGACAATATGGCTGATTCCAGCAAAAAGATGCAGATCGTGTTTGCCTCGGCCGAGTGCGCACCGTTTGTAAAGACCGGTGGCCTGGGTGACGTGGCAGGTTCGCTGCCTGCGGCGCTTGTGCGCGCCGGCGCCGAAGTTATCGTGATGGTGCCCAAGTACGCCACCATCAAGGATGAGTACAAGGCACAGATGGAGCACTTCTCCGATTTTTACGTGAGCCTGGGCTGGCGCAATGAGTACTGCGGGCTCGAGAAGATCGAGCACGACGGCGTCACCTATATGTTCATCGACAACGAGCGCTACTTTGCGCGCGACTATCCGTACGGCTTCTTTGATGACGGCGAGCGCTTTGCGTTTTTCTCCAAGGCTATCACCGAGAGCCTGCAGCACCTGCCGGCCGGCTTTGAGTGCGACATCCTGCACTGCAATGACTGGCAGACGGCACTTGCGCCCGTGTTTTTGCGCGAGTTTTACCAGGGCCTGCCGCTGTATGACCGCGTCAAGACCGTGTTCTCGATCCACAACGTGGCGTTCCAGGGCCAGTTTAGCGACACCGTGATGGAGGACATCCTGGGTGTGGCACACATTCCGGCGGCCGCCTCGCAGCTGCGTTGCGACGCCTGCAGCATCAACTACATGCTGGGCGCCCTGCGCTATGCCGACGCCATCACCACGGTGAGCCCCACCTATGCCAGCGAGATCCAGACGCCCGAGTTTGGTGAGGGCCTGGACGGCGTGCTGCGCGAGCGCTCCTATGCGCTGCAGGGCATTTTGAATGGCATCGACGTCGCGGGCTTTGACCCGGCGACCGACAAGCGCATTGCCGCCAACTACACGGTCGACGACCGCGCGGGCAAGGCCGTGTGCAAGGCCAAGCTGCAGGAGGAGCTGGGGCTCGAGGTTCGTGACGATCGTCCGCTCATGGTAATGGTCACGCGCCTGACGCGCCAGAAGGGCATGGACCTGGTCATGTACGCGCTCGACCGCATTTTGGCCGGCGGCGTGCAGGTGGCGGTGCTGGGCACCGGCGACCGCGACTACGAGGACGGTCTACGCTACTTCCAGGGCAAGTACCCCGGCACCATGGCCGCACGCATTGAGTTCGATCCGGCGCTGTCACAGCGCATGTATGCTGCCGCCGACATGTTCCTGATGCCTTCGAAGTTTGAGCCCTGCGGCCTGTCGCAGATCATCGCCATGCGCTACGGCACCCTGCCCATCGTGCGCGAGACCGGTGGTCTGAAGGACACCGTGATCCCGTATAACGAGTTTACCGGCGAGGGCACAGGCTTCTCGTTTAGTAACTTTAACGGCGACGAGATGGGCGACGCCGTGTTCCGTGCGGCACGCCTGTTCTGGGACAACCGCGATGCCTGGAACCAGCTGGTAACGCAGGCCATGAGCCAGGACTTTAGCTGGACGCGCTCGGCCGACAAGTATCTGGACCTGTACTTCTTTATGCATCCGGAGATTGAGAGGCCGGCGGCTGTTGTCGACGAGCCTGAGGCTGTTGCTGAGCCGGTGGCCGCTGAGGAGCCCAAGGCCGAGGAGAAGCCGGTTGAGGCTGAGCCCGCAAAGGCCGAGCCTAAGGTGAAGGCTGAGGTTGCTCTTGAGGCAGAGGACGAGGTCAAGCCCGCTGCAAAGCCCGCAGCTAAGAACACCACGACCCGCAAGACGACCATTAAGAAGGCTACGACGACCAAAGCTGCCGCGACTAAAACAACGGCTGCCAAGACAACGACCACGCGCAAGCGCACGACCGCCGCTGCCAAGAAGGCCGCCGAGGCCGAGGCTGCTCCCGAGGTAAAGGCCGAGGTCGCTGAGGCCAAACCGGCCGCCAAGGCTCCGGCAAAGACCGCTGCCAAGAAGACGACCACGACTGCCAAGAAGGCAACAGCTGCCAAGAAGACCACGGCAACGAAGTCGACGGCCGCCAAGGCTACTGCGACCAAGGTCGCTCCGAAGGCTGCCGCAAAGCCCGCCGTCAAGGTCGAGGAGACGCCTGCCGAGCCCAAGGCCGAAGCAGCCGTCGAGGCCAAGCCGACCGCCAAGACCACCACGCTCAAGCGCGCAACGACGACGGCCAAGAAGTCCACGGCAAAGGCCGCAACTCCCAAGGCAGAGGCTAAGGCCGAGCCCGCCAAGAAGGCCCCGGTCTCCCCCGTCGCCGCGACCGAGGAAAAGGCTCCGACCAAGAAGACCTCCGTCCGCAAGGCAACGGCCACCCGCAAGCGCCGCTAATCCAGACGATCCAAAACCTCATCAAACCCTAAGCAAGGGGCGCTCCAACCGGGCGCCCCTTCTCTGTTAATAGTTGGTAAAACGATTTTCTAGGACAACCGTTCGCCGATGGTAAACGGATGTTGTTTATACAGCCTGTGTGCAGCAGATATACTTACATCCTGTGCGTAAAGCCCATGGCCCGCAGGCCGTGATTCTATTGAACTGGACCGTATTATGAGATTGATTCACAACAGCCGTCTGCCGCAGTTTCGCACTCCGTTTGGCGCTGTGACCACTGGAACTTCCGTTTCCCTCTCGGTGATTTTGGAGGATGCCGATCCCAACCAGGCAACGCTTACGTTGCGTACCTGGGTCGATGAGATCGGTGAGTCTCGGTATCCCATGACGCACGAGGGCGACGGCATATTTACCGTAGAGCTTGAGTGCACCGAGCCCTGTCTTATCTGGTACAGCTTTATCTGCAATATCGAGGGCCAGCCCGAGGTCCGCTTGGGCGCACCGCAGGGTCGCACCGGTGGCGAGGGCGTAACTTACGACTACGCCGAGGTGCCGTCCTTCCAGATTACCGTCTATAAGCACCGCGAAGTGCGTCCCGAGTGGTACGAGCGTGGCATGGTCTACCAGATCTTCCCCGATCGCTACGCCCGCGACGAGCACTGGCGCGAGCGCACGCTGGCCGAGGTCGAAAAACCACGCAACGGAATCCAGCGCCGCATGGTCGAGGACTGGAACAAGCCGCCCGTGTACGAGCGCGCCGAAGACGGCTCCATCAAAACCTGGGACTTCTACGGCGGGTCGCTCAAGGGCATCCAGGAAGACCTGCCTCGCATCGCCGAGCTGGGCTTTACAGCCATCTACCTCAACCCCATTTTTGAAGCCGCGAGCAACCACCGCTACGACACGGCCGACTACACCAAGATCGACCCGATCCTGGGCACCGAGCAGGACTTTACCGAGCTGTGCCAGGCGGCCGAGAAGCTGGGCATCTCCATCATTCTGGATGGCGTCTTCAACCACACAGGCGACGACTCGATCTACTTTAACCGCTACGGCAACTACCCCGGTGTGGGCGCGTGGCAGAGCGAGGATTCGCCGTGGCGCGATGCGTTTTATTTCCACGAGGACGGCTCGTACGACTGCTGGTGGGGCGTGGGCAACATGCCCGCCATCAATGAGAGCTCCGAGCTGGTACGCGAGCGGCTTCTGGGCAAGGACGGCGTGATCCGTAAATGGCTACGTGCCGGCGCTCATGGCTGGCGCCTGGACGTCGCTGACGAGCTTTCCGACGACTTCCTGGCCGAGATCAAGAAGGCCGTACTTGCCGAAAAGCCTGACGCACTGTTGCTCGGCGAAGTCTGGGAAGACGCCTCCAACAAGATTAGCTACGGCCATCTGCGTCGCTACCTACAGGGCTCCGAGTTGGACTCTGCTATGGATTACCCCTTCCGCGACATGGTCATCGGCTTTTTGATGGGCTACAAGAACGCCTACGAGGCCGCTGAGGATATCGAGACCCTGCGCGAGAACTACCCGAGCGAGGCATTGTCCTGCGCGCTCAACCTGCTGTCGAGCCACGACCGCCCGCGTATCATCTCGGTGCTCGGCGGCGGCCCCGACGAGTCGCAGCTGCCCGAGTGCGAGCGCAGCAAATGGCGCCTGGACGAGAACTCGATGGGCCTGGCCAAGAGCCGTTTTTGGCTCGCCACGCTCATGCAGATGACCTTCCCCGGCGTGCCTTCGATCTACTACGGCGACGAATACGGCCTGGAGGGTCTAACCGATCCAGGCAACCGCCGCACCCTGCCGACCAAGGACCAACTGCACGACTTCGACACGCTGGCTATTGTCAAAAACGCCTCCGCCGTACGCCGCGCACTGCCGTTTATGATCGACGGCGAGATCAAGGCCTTCGCGCTCAACGACGAGGTGCTGGCATACAACCGCACGGGCAAGGATGGCGAGGCCGCTACGGCTATCATCAACCGCAGCCTGCGCAATTCACACCGCGTGACGATTCCGGCGCTCGACGAATGTGCGAGCGATGTGATTAGCGGTCACGAGTGCGAGATTCACAATGGCACCGTCACGCTCGACCTGTATCCGCTGGGATCGTCGATCATCTATCACCACGCCGAGCAGCGTCTGCAGGAGCCGCTCGATTACGGTGCGGGCGTTGTGTGCCATATCACATCGGTGCCGACCGACGACGGTAAGCCCGGCACGATCGGCGCGCCCACGCGTCGTTTTATCGACCATATGGCCGCTATGGGCATGCGCTACTGGCAGGTCCTGCCTGTCAACCCGACGGACTTCTTCCGCTCCCCTTACGCCGGTCCTTCGGCCTTTGCAGGCAATATCGACCTGCTGCCCGAAAGCCACAAGGAGCTAGCCGCCGACTTTGAGACCTGGAAGGCCCGTGGCGGCGAGGATGCCGATCCGCTGTACACCGCGTTTAAACATCGCAATGCCGATTGGCTCGAGAAGTACTGCGTCTACATGGCCGTCAAGAAATACTTTGAGGGCGAGTCGCGCCACGATTGGCCGGCAGATGTTGCGCGCTACAACGAGCACCTGATTGACGACAAGCGCTTCCACGACGAGGCCGAGCTTCAGGCGTACATGCAGTACCGCTTTGACCTAGCCTGGTGCGAGCTCATGAACTACGCGCACAAGAAGGGCATCGAGGTCATCGGCGATATTCCTATGTACGTGTCCGACGATTCGGCAGATGCGTGGAGCGAACCCGAGAACTTCTGGCTATCCGATACCGGCAAGGCAATCGAGATCTCCGGTGCGCCGCCCGACAACTTTGCGCCCGAGGGTCAGGTGTGGGGCAACCCGACGTTCCGCTGGGACCACATGAAGCAGAACGGCTATAGCTGGTGGATGGATCGCCTACGTCGTGCGTTCTCACTTTACGACCGCGTGCGTCTGGATCACTTCTTGGGCTTCCACAGCTACTTCAGTATCCCCGCTGGCAAGGCTTGCGCCGAAGGTCGCTGGCTGGCGGGACCGGGCAAGGACCTGTTTCAGACCGCCTATGACGAGCTGGGTCCGCTCAACTTTATTGCCGAGGACCTGGGCTATTTGACGCCCGGCGTTCGCGCCATGGCCTCGACCTGCGGCTTCCCCGGCATGGACGTGCTGGAGTTTGGCGACTACGACGTCCGTTGCGGCGTGCACCCTACGCCAGGAAAGATCCTGTATACCTCGACGCACGACACGTCGACGCTCGCGGGTTGGTGTACGCGTTCCTTTGCGGGCGGCGACGAACCGAGCGGTGTTGAGGTGGCGGCCAAGCTGATGAGCGATGCGCTGGCAAGCGACGCTCCCCTGGTGATGATGCCGCTGCAGGATGTCCTGGGGCTGGGCGACGACGCGCGCATGAACGTACCGGGCGTGGCCACGGGCAACTGGACCTGGCAGGCTGACGAGGCCGACGTTGCGGCCGCCGAGGGCAAAACCGCACAGCTCCTGCGCAACACGCATAGATTCTGGGGCGAAGCGTGATAAAACGCCCGATATAGGGTACAGTTACAGACGTTTGAATTTTTGCGGGCAGAGTAATCTGCCCGCTTTGTGCTGAAAAGGAAGTATTATGGCGCGCTACGATTACAAGTGCTCGAGCTGCGGCAACGTGTTTGAGGTTGAGCATCCTATGTCCGAGACTCCCGAGGTCGTGTGCCCCAGCTGCGGCGCTCCGGCCGCCAAGACGTTCTCGGCCAGCGGTATTAAATTTGAGGGCAGCGGCTTCTACAACACCGACCAGCGAAGCGGCGGCTCCAGCACCAGCGCCACCAGCGGCTGCTGCGCCAACTGCCCACACAACCACTAACAGGCAAGTAGCCCCGCTCCCAAATTGACTACTCTGGAGTTGCGCCACGAAAGCGGCCCATTTACTACGT
>CABUDS010000036.1 GCA_902490405.1 uncultured Collinsella sp. | reverse complement strand
GTACCCACGGTAATGGGCTCGCGGAACTCCTCGCCGGTACGGCCGTCGAACAGACGGGTCTTGCCGCGCTCGTCAAGCTGGGTGACGAACTCGGGGCGCATGTGATCGCCAAAGGCAGCAGTGGCCTTGTTGAGCATGTTCTTGTTGGCACGACGGATGACCTCGGCGATCTCGTCCTCCTTGGCGCCGTCGAAGACGGGCGTCGCGGTGAAGAACGGACCGGGGACGTACTTGTCGGAGTCGGCCTGCTCGGTATCCCAACCGCAGGCAGCAGCCCAGCCAAGGTGGCACTCGAGCAGCTGGCCGACGTTCATACGCGAAGGAACGCCCAGCGGGTTGAGGATAACGTCGATCGGGGTACCGTCAGCCATGTAGGGCATGTCCTCGACCGGCAGAACGTTACAGATAACACCCTTGTTGCCGTGGCGGCCGGCGATCTTATCACCCTGCTGGATCTTACGACGCTGGGCGACGTAGACGCGCACCTGCTCGTTGACGCCGGGGGCCAGGTCGTCGCCGTTCTCGCGGCTAAAGCGGACGACATCGATGACGCGGCCGTAAGCGCCGTGAGGCATCTTAAGGGAGGTATCGCGGACGTCGTGGGCCTTGGCACCGAAGATGGCGCGCAGCAGGCGCTCCTCGGCGGTCAGAGCGCTCTCGCCCTTAGGCGTGACCTTGCCGACCAGGATGTCGCCAGGGCCGACCTCGGCGCCGATGCGGATGATGCCGTCCTCGTCGAGGTTGGCAAGCATGTCCTCGGAGAGGTTCGGGATCTCGCGGGTGATCTCCTCGGGACCGAGTTTGGTGTCGCGGGCGTCGATCTCGTGACGGGTGATGTTGATGGTCGTCAGCAGGTCCTCGGCCACCAGGCGCTCGGACACGACGATACCGTCCTCGTAGTTAAAGCCTTCCCACGGCATGTAGGCCACGGTGAGGTTCTGGCCCAGTGCGAGCTCGCCATGATCGGTCGAAGGACCGTCAGCCAGAGGCTCGCCCTGCTCAACGGTGTCACCGACGCGCACGAGCGGACGGTGGTTGATGCAGGTGGACTGGTTGGAGCGCTGGTACTTGGCCAGGTGATACTCGTCCATGCCGCCGGCATGCTTGACGATAATCTTGGCGGCGTCGGCAAAGATGACCTCACCGGCATTCTTGGCCAGGGTGACCTCGCCGGAGTCCAGAGCGGCGCGACGCTCCATGCCGGTACCGACATAGGGAGCGGCGGGGTGAACCAGCGGCACGGCCTGACGCTGCATGTTGGCGCCCATCAGCGTACGCTTGGCGTCGTCGTGCTCAAGGAACGGGATCAGCGTGGCTGCGACGGAGAGCATCTGACGCGGCGAGACGTCCATGTAGTCGACGTCCTCGACGGGCACGTCGGCGGGAGCGCCGAAGGAGCCGTCGAAGTCGCGGGTACGGGCGATCACGGTGTGCGGACGGACGATCTTGCCCTCGGCATCGGTCGTGATGAACTCGTTGGTCTTGGGATCGAGCGGCGTGTTGGCCGGCGCGATGACGTGCTTCTCTTCCTCGTCAGCGGTCATCCAGTCGATCTGGTCGGTGGCAACGCCGTTCTCGACGCGACGGAACGGGGCCTCGATGAAGCCATACTCGTTGACGCGGGCGTAGAGGGCGAGCGAGCCGATCAGGCCGATGTTGGGGCCTTCGGGGGTCTCGATCGGGCACATGCGGCTGTAGTGCGAGTTGTGAACGTCGCGGACGGCCGTCGGCACGTTGGTGCGGCGGCTGGAGCCGGACTTGTGACCGGCAAGACCACCAGGGCCGAGTGCGGACAGACGGCGCTTGTGGGTCAGACCGGTCAGGGGGTTCGCCTGGTCCATGAACTGCGAGAGCTGCGAGGAACCGAAGAACTCCTTGATGGAGGCCACGATCGGGCGGATGTTGATGAGCGACTGTGGGGTTATCTCGTCGATGTCCTGGGAGCTCATGCGCTCACGGACGACGCGCTCCATACGGCTCATGCCGATACGGAATTGGTTGGCGACGAGCTCGCCAACGGTGCGGATACGGCGGTTGCCAAAGTGGTCGATGTCGTCGACCTTAAAGCCCTGCTCGCCGGCGGCGAGGGACAGGAGGTAGCGCAGCGTAGCGACGATATCCTCGTCGGTGAGCACCGTGACCTCTTCCTCGGTGGTGAGGTTGAGCTTCTTGTTGACCTTGTAACGACCGACGCGGGCCAGATCGTAGCGCTGCGGGTTGAAGAGCAGGCCCTCGAGCAGGCTGCGGGAAGCGTCCACGGTGGGAGGCTCGCCCGGGCGCAGGCGACGGTAGATCTCGATGAGGGCGTCCTCGCGGGTAAGGGCGGTATCGCGCTCCAGGGTGCGCTTGATCACATCGGAGTTGCCGAGCAGCTCGATGATGTCGTCGTTGGTGACGGCGATGCCAAGGGCGCGCAGGAACATCGTGGCGCTCTGCTTACGCTTACGGTCGATGGAGACCATGAGCTGGTCGCGCTTGTCGACCTCAAACTCAAGCCAGGCACCGCGGGACGGGATGATCTGGGCCTTGTAGATCTGCTTGCCCGAATCCATCTCGGAGCTGTAGTACACGCCCGGGGAGCGGACGAGCTGCGAGACGACGATACGCTCGGTACCGTTGATGATGAAGGTGCCCTGATCGGTCATCATGGGGAAGTCGCCCATAAAGACGAGCTGCTCCTTGATCTCGCCGGTCTCCTTGTTGGTGAGACGGACGTCGGTCAGAAGCGGAGCCTGATAGGTCATATCCTTCTCGCGGCACTCCTCGACGGTGTGCGCGGGGTCGCCGAACTGATGCTCGCCGAAGGTAACCTCGAGAACATGGTTCTGGCTCTGGATGGGGCTGGATTCCTTGAACGCCTCACGAAGGCCCTCGTCCTTAAAACGCTCAAAGGATTCCCTTTGAACAGAGATAAGGTTGGGGAGCTCCATGGCCTCCGGGATTTTCCCGAAGCTGACGCGCTTGCGCTCAGTGGCAGTGTATGCGTAGGTCACCAGGTTTTTCCTCCTTCACGGAAATGCTCGGTGGGTTGGCGAGGCATGGCTTCGCCAGTTATCGCAACCTAATAGTTTATCAGGTACCGACCGTTGGGCAAGAAAAGCCTTGACGCGATTGAGTTTTTGGAGTAGCAAAGTTTTTCGACAGAAAACACGCAGGTAGATGTATGTATATCGAACATCTGTTCATATATTTTCTGTGAACAGAGAGCCAGCAATCGCAGCTCTTATAAAAAACGGGCGCGAACCGAGGTCCACGCCCGTAAATGTCGGTGCCCGAAGGCTTACTTGCGCATCAATCCGCCGCGCTCGTCGATGGCGTCCCAGAAGGCATCGGCAAAGCGGGGGTCGTTTGCAGCCATGAGGGCGTTAGTGGCCATCCAACCAGAGGGAGTGCCAGTGTCGTAGCCCGACAGCGGGTCGATGACGACGGCGTACATGGCCTCGCGGTCGAGCGAACGGGCCATGGCGTCGGTGAGCTGGATCTCGCCGCCCTTGCCGGCCTGCTGATCGGCCAGCAAGTCCATGACCAGCGGGCTCAGCAGGTAGCGACCGACGATGTACAGGTTGGACGGAGCCGCCTCGGGAGCGGGCTTCTCGACCAGACCGCCGATGCGCCAGACAGCGCCCGGCTCGGCATCGGCAACGCCCTCGGCGCCCTCGAGCGAACCGACGCGCTCGCCGGCGATAACGCCGTAGCGGCTGACTTCCTCGGGCGAGCAAGCAGCGACGGCGATAACCGAAGCGCCACCGTGCTCCTTGGAAACGGCGAGCATCTTGTCGCAGATGTCGCGGTTAGGCACAACGTAGTCGCCCAGAAGAACCAGGAAGTTCTCCCCTGCCACGGCGTCGGCAGCAGAGCGAATAGCATGGCCGAGGCCCTTGGGCTCGTACTGATAACGGAAGTCGACCGGCATACCGCCAGCGTGGGCGACGGCATCGGCATAGGCGTTCTTGCCGCGCTCGCGCAGCAGGTTCTCGAGCGAGCGATCAGGCTGGAAGTAGTTCAGTAGCTCGGGCTTACCGGGAGAAGTAACGATGATGGCATCGTCGACCTCCTCGGGCTCGAGCGCCTCCTCGACGACGTACTGAATGACGGGCTTGTCGAGCACCGGCAGCATCTCTTTGGGCGTGCACTTGGTGCCAGGCAGAAAACGCGTGCCAAGACCGGCGGCGGGGATGATTGCCTTCATGTTATTCAAAGATCCTTTCGCAGGCGCAAAAGCGCCCCATGCGTGCGGCACACAGCCGCAGACCAAATTGCGATACTCAAGCATCTTACCGCTGGAACTATATGTCGCTACAAGGCAGAGACAATTCTTCAGCAGGTCAACGCAAATTATTGCTCGAATGGTGCAATTTTATTGCCCAACGGCAGGGCACCCGATACGACCCAAATCACAGAACATGGCAGTTTGAGCAACCGATGCCGAGGGACCGATAAACAAAAAAGACGGGGCTCGCAATGCGAACCCCGTCTGCAAAGGAATCTGGCGAGAAAGCCTGATTACTTGAGGGTGACAGCAGCGCCAGCAGCCTCGAGCTTCTCCTTGGCAGCCTCGGCGTCCTCCTTCTTGGCACCCTCGAGAACAGCCTTGGGAGCGCCCTCGACGACCTCCTTGGCCTCCTTCAGGCCAAGGTTGGTGAGCTCACGGACGGCCTTGATGACCTGGATCTTGTTGTCGCCGAAGCCCTCGAGCACGACGTCAAACTCGGTCTTCTCCTCGGCCTCAGCAGCGCCAGCAGCGGGAGCGGCGACAACAGCAGCAGGAGCAGCGGCGGAAACGCCGAAGGTGTCCTCGATAGCCTTGACGAGCTCGGAAGCCTCGAGAAGGGTCATTTCCTTAAGAGCATCGATGATCTCATCGGTGGTAAGCTTAGCCATTTCTAAGTCCTTTCGGTTTCCGTGCGGATGCACGGAGATCAGTTAAAACACGGCGCGAATGCGCCAGGGGTGCGGCGTTGCCGCCGCGGGTGAAAACAGCAACTAGGCTGCCTTCTGCTCGGAGACCTGCTGGATCGAACGAGCGAGACCAGAGGAAACGCCGTTGACGCAGACAGCGATGTCGCGAGCGAAACCGGAGATGAGACCGGCGATCTGGCCGAGAAGCTGATCCTTGGTGGGCAGCTCGGCGATAGCCTTAACATCATCAGCGGAAACGGCCTTGCCGTCGGAGATACCGCCCTTGATCTCAAGGACGCCCTTGGACTTAGCAGAGAAGTCCTTAAGGGCCTTAGCGGCCTCGACCGGCTCGGTCTCGTAGAACACATAAGCGACGGGGCCGGCGAGGATCTCGTCGATCTCGGGCTGCTCCTGGTTCTTGAGAGCGATCTTGACCAGGTTGTTCTTGTAGACCTTCATCTCGGCGCCGCACTCGCGAAGCTGATGACGCAGCTCCTGAGCCTGCTTAACCGTCAGACCGTTGTAGTTGACGACGAACAGACCGGCGTTCTCGGCGATACGGGACTCGATCTCTGCAACCTTGTCGATTTTGTACTGCTGGGGCATGAATTACACCTCCTCGAATTCTTTCCGGGCACGGTCCGCCACAAGGACGTGACGGGGGCATGTCCAAAAAGAAAGCCCCCGCGCTGCATGAGCGACGGGGGCGAGAAGACATATCTACTCGACCACCTCGGCTGGCGGGATATCCCATTAAGCTTGCGGGCGATGCCCGTTTGCACCGGCTGTCTCTGGCAGCGGATTCGTGCGTGAACCGAAAGTATTATGGCGGGGACCCCGGCGTCGGTCAACGGAAATCCGGGCTGCACACAATTCCACCATCCGGCACGCTCCGCCGAAGGCCAGGTGCAAGGTTTTCGCTCGGTCAAGTCCTGGGCTCGCACGAAGGCCACATTAAGTGGCCTTCGGCTCGTGCGGAATCTACGAAAACCTTGCGCCTGGCCTTCGGCGGCGCGTGCCTGCGTCAACTATGGAGCAGCCCGGTTTTCCGTTGGCCGGCGCGCGCCCCACTCATAATGCTTAGATCGGTGGTCTGATGTGTTGCGTCCCCGATGGCTATAGAGCCGAGACGAAGGTGGACAGGCGGTGGAGGCCTTCGTCCAGGTCTTTATCGGAAACGCAATAGCTGAGGCGGACGTGGCCTTCGGTGCCGAAGCAGTCGCCCGGGACTAGGGCTACGTTTGCCTCTTTGATGGCTTTGATGCAGAAGGCTTCGCTTGTTAGACCGAATTGCTTGATGCTCGGGAAAGTGTAGAAGGCTCCTGCGGGCTCTACTGCATCGAGGCCCATAGCGTTTAAGGCTGCGAGCACGCGTTTGCGGCGGGCTCGGTAGACTTTGAGCATGGGGGTTGGGTCGACGGTGAGGGCTCGGACTGCGGCGTCCATTTCGAATGAGACGGCACTCGATACTAAGTATTGGTGAGCCTTGGCAATCTCGGCGATGACGGGGGCTGCCGCTGCGAGCCAACCCAAGCGCCAGCCGGTCATGGCCCATGGCTTGGAGAAGCTCTCGATGACGACCGTCTGCTCGCGTAGCTCCGGGTGGCGTTGGGCAAAGCGCTCGTAGCCGTCCACATAGACGAGGCGGTTGTATACGTCGTCGCAGACCACGTAGATGCCCGCCTGCTCCGCTACGCGCGCCACGGCGTCGAGCGATGCCGCGTTGAGAATGCAACCCGTGGGATTGTTGGGCGTGCAGATGACGATGGCCTTGGTCGCCGGGGTCACACAGGCGCGAAGCGCATCCTCGTCAATCTGAAATTGCGCAGGCTCCGTATCCAAAAAGACCGCTTTGGCGTGATTGGCTACGACGATGCTCTCGTACAGGCCAAAGGCCGGCGTGGGGATAATGACCTCGTCGCCGGGGTTGAGCATGGCCATGAATGTTGCCGACAGGGCCTCGGTCGCGCCGTCGGTCAGGATGACCTCGTCGGCCGAAAACGTAAGGCCCGCGTCCCCCATGTAGGCAGACAGTGCCTCGCGCAGGACAGGGCGACCGTTGTTGGGCGGATAGTGCGTGTCACCGCGGCCCAGTGCGGCGGTCACCTCGGCGCTAATCACATCGGGCGTGGGAAAATCAGGCTCGCCGAGCGCAAGCGCGATGCATCCCGGATGCTGAGCGGCGAGCGCGTTGATTCGGCGGATACCGGAGGGCTTGAGCGTGGCAAGCGAGGTATTCATGGGCAGACGCATGGCGTTCCTTTCGTAAGGGTTGCACTAGGATAGCGCGGCGGAGCGCCGTCAGACGGTGTAACCTAAACGGAAACCAACCGGAAAGGAGGTGGCATGGAGACGACCGCACGCGGCGATGTACCAAAAACGTTGCAAACCATTGCGTATATCAGCATTCCCAATAGCGCCGATCTTGAGTTTTTGCTCTGGGACCTGCAGGATGCCATCGCTGCCTATGCTCAGCTTTCTGGCACCGCGCTCCCCCGCCCGGTCGACTTGAAGGCAAATGACGCCGGCAGCGTTGCCGATGGCATCGTGCTGGCCATTGAAGATGTGGCTGACGATGAGACGTTGACAGCTATCGAGCAGACGCTTGAGCGCTTTGGCGGTACGGGAACGCGCGTCTATGCCGCGATTCGAGCCGCACAAGAGGGCACTGAGCAGGCGCGTGGGGCCGCCGTTCGCCTGCACAAGGCATGTGAGCGCCATGACCAATTGTGGTGTGGCGGCGTTGCCATCTGCGCCGGCAGCGGCATTGCGGCGCTTCGTCGCTCCCCGCGCATGGGACTCTTGCGGCGACCGTTTTCGGAAGCGATGGATAAGCTTGTGGGTGCCGTGCGCATGGGCTGCTCAGTTGAGCACGCCCAGCTGCTCGGCGGCGGCGATGCCGGTAGCGTCAACGCCGACGGCATGGTGCGTGTCGAGCCCGCGCTGCCCGCGCCGATCTGGCACGCCATCATCAAACGCCTCGGCGCCCATGCTCAATCAAATATCTAAATTAGAGAGCAGCCCAGTCAACTGCCTCGCGCCAGCGCTCGACAAGGCGCTCAAGACGCCAAGCCGCATTGGCAGGACTTGTCGAGGGCAGGACGATGGCGGGCAGCCCGGTGCGTTCTTGTAGATAGCGCTTGTAGAGCCGGCCAGCCGTACCACCGTTGCATATCACCTGCTCAATGGGAGCTGCATCGGTAATGCGCCCGATATGTGCCGGTACAACGTTGCGAATGCTCGCGTCACTCGAGCCCTTAATGTCACAACTCTCGATCACATCCCACAGGGCTACGCCGCCGTTAAGCAGCATGGATCGCTTGGCGGCAATGGAGACATCGAGCGTCGCGGGCTCACCGTTTGCCAAAGGATCACCCTCGTTGGGCGGCACAGGCACACCGAGACACGCCGCCGTGACCCGCCAAAAGCGGTTCTGCGGATTGCCATAGTAGAAGGCATTGGCACGCGAGAGCACCGAGGGAAACGACCCCAGCACCAAAACGCGCGAGCGCTCGTCAAACACGGGTTCAAACCCATGCTCAATATGTTGATAGCCCTCGTCGGACGCAGCCATGGCCTAGGCCCTCAACAGATAGCGCACCTCGTAGGGCGCAAGCTCAAGGGAGCCAGCCAGCTCGACCGTGGGCACGCCATCGGCAAGCAGGTCGACAAAGGACCCGTTGAGCTCGCCGGCGCCAAAGGTGTAAGGCTCGCCCACGGCGTTCACCGCCACGAGCACCGTCGCGTCATCACAGGCGCGCTCGAACAGCAGCTGCTTGTTCTGGATCACCACGTTGCGATAGGCACCGTAGTTGAGAGCACAGGCCGCCGCGTCATCGGCCGAGCGAAGGTGCGCAAGCTGCGTGATGAACGCCGTCAGCTCGTTGGGCGCAGGCTCATCGAGCGCAGGTCGCAGCGCCCAGTCACCATCGGGGCCGCCCTTTTCGCCGGCAATCCCCCACTCGCTGCCATAGTAGACGCACGGAATGCCCGGCATGCCAAAGAGCATGCCATAGGCGGGACGCAGGCACGACTTGTCGGTGAGGATGCTCGCCAGGCGCGGCACGTCGTGGTTGTCGACAAACGACAGCAGGTGTTTGCCGCGGTAGATGCACCACGGATCGCCGCCAAACTGGCGATGCAGCGAATGGGCAATCTCGAACATGTTGACCGAGTTAAAGCTGGAGTACAGGCCCTTGTAGCACTCGTAGTTGGTGCAGGAGTCAAGCATCTCGTCGTTGACGATCTGGTTGTAGTCGCCGTGGAGCGTCTCGCCGATCAGCACAAAATCGGGCTTGAGCTCGCGGGTAAAGGTATGCAGACGACGCATGAAGTCGCGGTCGAGCATATAGGCAACGTCCAGGCGCAGGCCGTCGACGCCAAACACGTCAGCCCAACGGCGCACGGACTCGAGCAGGTAATCGACCACAGCGGGATTTTGCAGGTTGAGCTTCACAAGTTCAAAATGGCCTTCCCAACCCTCGTACCAAAAGCCGTCGCCATAGCAGGAGTCGCCGTCAAAGCTAATGTGGAACCAGTCCTTGTACGGCGAGTCCCACTTACGCTCCTGCACATCACGGAAGGCCCAGAAGCCGCGGCCGACGTGGTTGAAGACCGCATCGAGCACCACACGGATGCCATGGGCGTGCAGCGTCTCGCATACGGCGGCAAAATCGGCATCCCCGCCCAGGCGGCGGTCGACATGGCGCAGGCTGCGCGTATCGTAGCCGTGGCTGTCGGATTCGAGCGGCGGGTTGATGAGCACAGCGCCAACGCCGAGTTCTTGCAGGTAGTCAGCCCATTGGGCGATCTTCATGATGGGTGCATCGGGGTTGGGCGCAGCGTTGACAGCCTGGGCGAGTTCATCCTCGGCAACGGGAGCGGCGTTTTCGCGCGGAGCTCCGCAAAAGCCCAGCGGATAGATCTGATAGAACGTCGTCTCGTATGTCCACATAGCAACCTCCCGGTAAGCTCAACACAACGATATCCATTGTATGCCCGGCTTGTATCCTCTCCCCCAAAATAAGTTGCGGTGAAATAATTCCTGCTTGGGCCTTCAGAGGCCTTAAACAGGAGCTATTCCACCGCAGCTGATGAGGGGACGTGATTAGGCGACGGGCTTTGCGCGGCGTATGGCTGGGAACAGTACGGTGATGGCGAGGATGACGCCCACGACGGTAATCGCCCCGCCCGCAAAGCCAATCCAAGCGATACCGGGACCCGAAACCACGGCGCCGCCGATTGCGGTGCCCGTGCCGATACCGAGGTTAAACAGGCCCGAGAAGATCGACATGGCGACGGCCGACGAATCTGCCGGCGTGTACTTGATGAGCTCGGCCTGGAACGCCACGTTAAAGGCCGTGGAGCAGCAGCCCCATAGCGCGCAAACAGCGAGAACGGCGACGAGCGACGGTGCAACCGGACCCATGAGCAGCAGAGCCACAGGCACGCCGGAGAGCGTGATAGCCAAGAACGGAAAGCGATGCCCATCGAACAGTCGGCCGAACAGCCAGCTTCCGAGCAGACCGGAGCAGCCAAACGCCGTCAGCGTCATGGTGATGGCGCTTGCGTCGACGTGCGCGACCTGCGCCAGGAAGGGCTCGATATAGCTGTAACCCGCGTAGTAGCCGGTCGCCATAAAGACCGTGACCGCGTAGAGCGCAATCAGGAACGGGTTCTTGAGCAGCTCGGGCAGCTGTTTGACGGTAAAGCGCTCGCCCGCCGGCATGACCGGGAACACCGCTGCCTGGTACACCACCGCGGCGGCAGAGAAGGCTCCAACCACGGCAAACGTCATGCGCCAGCCCACGGCCAGGCCGATGGCGCGACCGATCGGCAGGCCGAAGATCTGCGCGATGGACGAGCCCGTGGCGATCATGCTGATGGCGAGCGCCCCATGACGCGTATCGACCAGGCGCGAGGCTATGATCGAAGCGACCGACCAGAACACGGAGTGCGCGCAGGCGACCACCAGGCGCGCACAGACCAGGATGGGATATGTCGGTGCCACAGCGGACAGGAACTGACCCAGCGAGAACACGGCAAGCACGCCGAGCAGCATACGCTTGAACTCAAAGCGCGAGGCGAACACCATAAGCGGCAACGACAGCAGCATGACGCCCCAGGCGTAGACCGAGATCATGATGCCTGCCTGGGCCTCGGTGAGCGAAAACGACGCGGCGATATCAGTCAGAAGGCCAATGGGCATGAACTCCGACGTGTTGAATACGAACGCACAGCAGGCGAGCCCGATAAGCGGGAGCCACTGCTTGAGTGAGATGCCATCTTGTCTTGCCTGAGTCATGTAGGAACCTCTCCGATTGTCCTGAGCGGTGGGCGATTATATAGCAACGGCCCCGCATCCGTCAGCAACAGATGCGGGGCCGCAATCAACTCAATACACAGGGGTTGCGCCGTCAATAAATAGCTAAGCCAACCCCAGCAATATGCCCGCCGAATGCACGACAAACGCCACGATCCAGGCGACCGTCACCTGAAACGCGAACACGGCAACGGCGTAGCGTCCGCCCAGCTCACTCTTGACGGCGCCGATTGCCGCTACGCAGGGCGGGTACAGCAGCGTAAAGACCAGGAACACATAAGCGGTAAACGGCGAAAACATGGTCGACAGTGCCGCGGGCGAGGTCGCGCCCAAAAGCACCGTGAGGGTCGAGATGACACTCTCCTTGGCGATAAGTCCGGTGACGAGCGCCGTGGATGCTCGCCAATCGCCAAAGCCGAGCGGGGCCAACACCGGCGCGATGATGCTACCCAGACCGGCAAGCAGACTCTGCGACTGATCGGCGACCACATTAAAGCGGATGTCGAACGTCTGCAGGAACCAGATGACCACCGTAGCGGCAAAGATAATGGTAAAGGCCTTGGTAATAAAGTCCTTGGCCTTATCCCATGCCAGCATCACCGTCGTCTTGACGCTTGGCAGGCGATAGTTGGGAAGCTCCATGATAAACGGTACCGGGTCGCCCTTAAATGCCGTGCGGTTGAGCACCAAAGCCGCGATGCAACCGACTGCAATGCCAATCAAATAGAGCGAGACCATGGCGGGAACTGTCGCCTGCGGGAAAAACGCCCCGCACAGCAGACCGTAGACCGGCAACTTGGCCGAGCAGCTCATGAACGGCGTGAGCATGACCGTCATCTTGCGGTCGTGCTCGGATGGGAGCGTACGGGTCGACATGATAGCCGGCACGGTGCAGCCAAAACCGACGAGCATGGGGACGAAGCTGCGGCCCGAAAGGCCAAAGCGACGCAGTACCTTATCCATAACAAAGGCCACGCGTGCCATGTATCCGGAGTCTTCCAGAATGGAAAGGAACAAAAAGAGCACGACGATAATCGGCAGGAAGGTCAGCACGCTGCCCACGCCCGTAAGCACGCCGTCGACAGCCAGCGAGCGCACTACGTCGTTGGTGCCGAACGCCTTGAGGCCCGCATCGGCCGAGGCGATGATGGCAGCGATGCCGTCCTCCATGAGCCCCTGCAACGCCGCGCCGATCACGCCAAACGTCAGCCAAAAGACGAGGCCCATGATCACCAGAAACGCCGGAATGGCTGTGTAGCGACCCGTCAGGATGCGGTCGATCTTGACGGAGCGCACGTGCTCGCGGCTCTCGTGCGGCTTGACAACGCAACGCCCGCACACGTCGCCGATAAAGCTAAAGCGCATATCGGCCAGCGCGGACAGGCGGTCGGTGCCGGCCTCGCCCTCCATCTGGGTAATGATGTGCTCGATAGCGTCGAGCTCGTTGCGATCCAGGTGAAGCGCCTCGGTCACCAGCTCGTCGCCCTCAACCAGCTTGGTCGCCGCAAAACGCACCGGAATGTGCGCCGTCACGGCATGGTCCTCGATAAGGTTGGCTATGCCGTGGATGCAGCGGTGTAGCGCGCCGCCGTCCGGGCCATCGGGCGCGCAAAAGTCCAGGCGGCCGGGACGCTCGCGGAACCGCGCCACGTGCAAGGCATGATCCACCAGCTCGCCGATGCCCTCGTTGCGGGCAGCGCTAATGGGGACAACAGGCACGCCCAACAGGCTCTCGAGCAGGTTGACGTCCACGGCGCCGCCGTTGGCCGTCACCTCGTCCATCATGTTGAGCGCGATGACCATGGGGCAGTCGAGCTCCATAAGCTGCAGCGTCAGGTACAGGTTGCGCTCGATATTGGTGGCGTCGATGATGTCGATGATGGCATCGGGATGCTCGTCAAGGATAAACTGGCGGCTCACAATCTCCTCGCCCGTGTACGGCGACAGGGAGTAAATGCCGGGCAGGTCGGTAACGCTCGCCTCGGGGTGGTTACGGATAGTGCCGTCCTTGCGGTCGACCGTCACGCCGGGAAAGTTACCGACGTGCTGGTTGGAGCCCGTAAGCTGGTTGAACAGCGTGGTCTTGCCGCAGTTTTGGTTGCCGGCGAGGGCAAAGTGCAGCGGCGCGCCCTCGGGCACGGCCGTCTTGGCAGCACGAGGCGAATACGTCCCCTCGCCCAGGGCCGGGTGATCTGTCGTGCCGATTGCGGCGTTAACGCGCGGGCCGGTATCGGTGTCGTGCACATCCACGAGCTCAATGCGTGCGGCATCGTCCTTGCGCAGCGTCAACTCGTAGCCACGCAGGCGAATCTCGAGCGGGTCGCCCATGGGAGCGTACTTCATCATGGTGACTTCGGTGCCCGGCGTGAGTCCCATGTCCAAAATATGCTGTCGGAGTGCCTGGTCGTCCGATGCCACCGATGCGACAACGGCGTCCTTTCCAATCTCGAGTGTATCGAGCTTCACGCGCTCATCCTTTCGTTAGACGCGGTTAACCGTTTACCGGGGCTAACCAACTCGTAACGACAAATGATAGCGCTCTGAACTATTTTATAAAGTCAAATACCGATGTTTACCTGCGCAAACTTTATGCGATGCGCCCCGAAAGCTCTTTGCGCATACCGCTCAGCGAGATCGAAATGGAACCCGACCGCGCGGTAGCAGTGAGTCGATCACCCTCAACCGACCCCGTGCATGTAAAGGGCGCCTTGCCCATCAAGACGTGGGAGATAGTACCCGAGAGCTCAAAGAAATCGCACTCAGCGCGGGCACCCGAGAGAGCGATATTGAGACCTCTGACGTTTAGTACTGCCCTGAGCGCGCCGTTCACCCCATGTGAAAACGTCACCTCGCCGCGCTTGCTCCCCACCGGCGTCTGGGCCGAAACCACATACGTACCCTCGAGCATGGCTCCTCCTCTGAGTAGGCTTTTTGAAATGGCCATCTAGTCTACTTTGCTGCGAGACGGCTTGCCCAGAAACCGCGAGCACACAATGACGTTCAATCAACAGATTGCTGCAAGGGAAGCAAGCGTGCAAGGGGACAGATTACTTTTGACACCATTTGCGCCAACGGACGGGATGCGGAGCGACGACCGTGCAGGTGGATTCCGGATCGTCGCTTCCTCCGTCCCCCAGCGAATCAAAACGAAGTTGCGGTGGAATAGTTCCTGTTTGAAGCTTTAACCAGTAAAACAGGAACTATTCCACCGCAACTGCAAAAGCCCGCGCTGGCAACAAATGTCACCTGCGCAGGCTTGGTGGGCGCTCACAAAGGCACGTAATAGAGACCCACATCAGTTATGGAATGCCAAGCAGCATCGATACGCGATGCCCGCCGGCCTACCAAGCAACGAAGCTCGCCGTAGCCTTAGACGATCGGCGCGATGCCGGCAAAGTGCAGATACAGCGAGATAACTGCCACGACAATGACCACTGCTGCGATCAGCTTGTCGTGCAGATGCGGAAGCACCTGCTTGCCGCGGCCGCGCTCGCCCAGAATATAGACGGGGATGGCTGGGGCAAAAAGGATCGTCGTGATCATGACGCCCTGGAGGCCCGTCGACCACACCAGGAACAGCGTGTAGATAAAGCCGAGCGTACCAAAGAAGCGTGCTTTGCCGACACTCGGCGCGTGCGGCCCGTCCAAATGCTCGTTCTTCCAGCCGATCACCATGTAATAGGCAGCCGAGCAGACATACGGAACCAGAATCGTGTTGACCGCGCAGCTATAGAAGAACTGGTAGGTGCTCGCCGCTACATACGACACAATCAGGAAAAGCTGCGTGATGCCGGAGCTCACAAGAACCGTTACCACCGGGGCGTCATGTTTGTTTGTCTTAGCAAACGCCAGCGGGAAGGAGCCCTGACGTGCAGCCTCGAATGGCGTCTCGGATGCAATGATGACGTAGCCCAGCATCGCACCGACCAGCGAGAGAATAACGCCAAGGTTTACGATGGCTGCGCCAACCGGACCGATTGCGCACTCAAGAATTCCCGCCATGGAGGGCGTTGCAAGTTGTGCCATTTCCTCACGCGGCATAATGCCGAGCGACAGCATCGAGATGATCAGATACAGCGTGAACACGGCTGCAAATCCAAGCGCCGTCGAGCGACCGACATCGCGCACATACTTTGCACGGCCCGAGATGACGACAGCGCCCTCGATGCCCGTGAAGACCCAGACAAGGGCAATCATGGTCGAGACAACCTGCTCGCCAAAGCCGGGGCCAGCCGGCTCGCCCCAGAAGTTGTCCATAAAGATATCGACGTCGAACTTACCCAGGAGCACAATGCTCAGCACAAAGAGCCCCAGCGGCACCAACTTCGCCAAGGTGACGATCGTGTTAATGCCCGCAGCTTCCTTAACGCCACGAAGCACGAGAGCGGTAAGGAACCACAGAAACACGCTGGCACAGATGATGGAAAGCAGATTGTTGCCCGTGCCGAATGCAGGGAAGAAATAGCCAAGCGCGCTAAACAGCAAAAGTGCAAAGCTCACGTTGGAAAGGCATGCGCTGATCCAGTAGCCCCAAGCGGAGTTGAATCCAACGTAATCGCCAAAACCAGCCGCAGCGTATGCATAAATGCCGCCGGTCAGGTCGGGACGAGCCTGAGACAAACCGTTGAACACCATCATCAGCGCAAAGACGCCAATGAAGCAAATTCCCCACGAGACGATAACGGCGCCGGTATTGGCTCCGCCTGCCGCCATATCGCCGGCAAGAGAAAAGATGCCGCCACAAATGCTCGCAGTGATGACCATCATGGTCAGTCGAAAGAGATCCAGACCATTGGGGTCGATAATCTCGTCGTTACAAGTTTTAGAGGCCATATATGTGCACCCCCTCAATCAAATAACCGCATAAAGATGGCCCGGACGTCCCGAATCGGGTGCCGGGCCATCGGTCAAGCGATTATTAAACTAGTACAGCGACCGCTTTAGAAGCGCAGCGACAGGCAAGAGAGGCCACCGTCGACCTTGCGATACTCGGAGGTGTCGACAACGAGCGTCTTGTAGCCCAGATCCTGCACGGCCTTAAGCACGGTCGGATAGCCCTCGGCAACGATAACCGTACCGTTGACCCAGATGCAGTTGGCGCCGTAAGCCTCGTCCTCGGGCACGACGATCTTGTTGTACTGGGCAAAATCGGGCTTATCGATGAACTCACCGGAGACGAGCATGTTGTTGTCCTCGATGTAGTTGACGCCCGTCTTGAGGTGCAGGACCTCCTCCAGAGGCACCTCGGAGCCCTCGAGGCCCCAGCCCTCGAGAATCTCGCAGAACTGGCAGATACCCTCTTCGTTGGTGCGAGCAGAGCGACCGACGTAGAAGTGGTCGCCGACCATCATGACGTCGCCGCCGTCGAGCGTGCCGGGGGAAACGATGTGCTTGACATGCTCGTCGTCAAAGAAGCGACGGACGACCGGCTCGATTTCGTCCTTCTCGCCATTACGACTGTCGGCGCCGGGGTTGGTAATGATGGCGCCGCAGCGAGTGATAACGGCCGGATCCTCGACAAAGCAGCTGTCGGGATACTGCTCAAGCGCCGGCAGCACCGACACGTCAACGCCACACTGCTCGAGCGCATGCTCGTAATCGTAGTGCTCCTCGATAGCGCGCTCGTAGATGGGCTGGCCAAGCTCGGGGGCGCTCGTGATGCCATTGCTCAGGGACTTGCCGGGACGACGGATGATGACGTGGCTGAACTTAGTCATGATGATCCTCCTTGGACCTCTTAGCA
>CABUDS010000035.1 GCA_902490405.1 uncultured Collinsella sp. | reverse complement strand
GCGGCACCACGTCCGACTGGGCAGCGTCTGCCAGAACGACCGACACAGGGAACATAACCATCGAAGAACGGGGTGTGACGGCCGCCCTCCTCCTTGGTCAGAACGTAGATCTCGCCGGTGAACTTGGTGTGCGGGGTAACCGAACCGGGCTTGCAGAGAACCTGGCCGCGCTCGATGTCCTCACGCTTGATGCCGCGGAGCAGCAGACCGACGTTGTCGCCAGCCTCGCAGAAGTCCATGGACTTACGGAACATCTCGATACCGGTAACAACGGTGTTCTGGGTATCCTTGATGCCGACGATCTCGACGGGCTCGTTGAGCTTGAGCTCACCGCGCTCGACACGGCCGGTAGCAACGGTACCACGGCCGGAGATGGTCATAACGTCCTCAACGGCCATCAGGAAGGGGAGGTCGTTGTTACGAGCAGGCGTCGGGATGTACTCGTCGACGGCGTTCATGAGCTCGCGGATAGCGTCCATCCACTTGGCGTCGCCCTCGAGAGCGCCCAGAGCGGAACCACGGATGACGGGGATGTCGTCGCCGGGGAAATCGTACTCGGAGAGGAGCTCACGGGTCTCCATCTCGACGAGGTCGATGAGCTCGTCATCGTCAACCATGTCGCACTTGTTCAGGAAGACGACGATGTAGGGAACGCCGACCTGGCGGGCGAGCAGGATGTGCTCGCGGGTCTGAGCCATGGGGCCGTCGGTAGCGGCGATGACCAGGATAGCGCCGTCCATCTGAGCAGCACCGGAGATCATGTTCTTGACGTAGTCAGCGTGGCCCGGGCAGTCAACGTGAGCATAGTGACGGGAAGCGGTCTCGTACTCAACGTGGGAGACGGAGATCGTAATGCCGCGCTCGCGCTCCTCGGGAGCCTTGTCGATGTTCTCGAACGCAGTGAAGTCAGCCTTGCAGCCCTCGGTCTCGGAGAGAACCTTGGTGATGGCGGCGGTCAGCGTGGTCTTGCCGTGGTCGACGTGACCAATGGTGCCGATGTTAACATGCGGCTTAGTGCGCTCAAACTTCTCTTTGGCCATAAAGCCCTCCTCTTAACAGGTCGTCCCCGGACGGGACTTTGCCTTTATACCATAGTGGCCTCTCAACATACTATTGAGAAGCCACCGTGTTACCTATGGTAGCGGTGACTGGATTCGAACCAGTGACGCCACGGGTATGAACCGTGTGCTCTAACCAACTGAGCTACACCGCCGGATGGAGCCTGCAACCAGACTTGAACTGGTGACCTCTTCGTTACCAACGAAGTGCTCTACCGACTGAGCTATACAGGCACTTGACGGGTGGGAGCTATAGGATTCGAACCTATGTAGGCAGAGCCAACGGGTTTACAGCCCGTCCCCATTAACCACTCGGGCAAACTCCCAATCGTTCAAGTATCCGCAGGTCCTTTGGTCTTTTGGACCGCCGCCCCCGCGAACGAAAAAGATAATACGATGCAACCTTGGGGGCTGTCAACGAAAACCTCTAGATACACGGTGCCGGGCGTATCTATATACATTTGACCTGCGGTTTTGTTGAGTTTAGATATGATGGACAGTGAATTTGCATGTAGCGGTGACATTTCCCGAGGGAACACTTTGTCATAGTAGAGTACGCTGGCTGGAACGAACTTCGATAACGACCCTCTTGCACTATTACATAGGTTGCAATCGGGCTTCCCTGGCTTGACCGAGCGTGGATTATTTAGGCCGGTCCGGCCTTTGTCTCGATCTGTAACATCTAGAGAACATTTTCTCCCCTATCTGTTATAAATTGAGATTTTACGCAGAGACCCCAGCTCATGTCTCATTCTGTAACAGTTAGATAGGTTTTCGTCACCTATCTGTTATAGATCGAGATGTTTTTCTGCTGGCAGCTGTCATTGTCTCGATCTGTAACAGTTAGAAACGATTAAACCGTCTTGGTGTTACAGATTGAGACAAATTAGGAAACGAGACGGACGCTTTGCCCGATTCTCATAAACATAAAAAGAAACGGGCCCTGTCCCACAAGGGAACAGAGCCCGAAACTCTCATGGAGCCAGTGACAGGAATCGAACCTGCAACCCACTGATTACAAATCAGTTGCGCTACCGTTGCGCCACACTGGCACACTTGGCGCTTTCGCGCGAAGCCAGTTAAGAATAAAGGAATTGCGGACGAGGCGCAACAGGCCCTTCGACCGACCACATCTCAAAACTATTCGCCAGAACGAATAGTTTTATCCGTTCGCCAAAACCAAAAACTATTCGTTTTGGCGACGGCAACCCACAGTCCATTGATTACAAATCAACGGGCCGGCCAATTGGGAAACGGGTCTCTATGGATAATCCCCTACCGTCCGCGCAGGGCCTTAAGCTTGGCCAGGGCATCGGGACTCAGGCGGCTGCCCAGAGTCATCTTGATCTGCGGGGCCTCCTCGGCCTCGTGAACGTCGTTATCAATCTGTTTGATCTCGTCCACCAGCATACGGCTCGAGATGCGCGTGACGCCCTTCCCCATGACGACAGCCTGGATCGTGCCGTCACTCGATACCACGGAGCACGCGCGGCCTTCCTCGCGTGCCTCGATGCAGAGCTTCTGCACCACGGTATCGGCAGAGACGCCCGTCGGCGAGAACTCGATGCGCACGCCGCGGGCCGGTAGGTTGGGGCGCTCGTTGGAGATGTTGCCCGCGCCGTCGAACACGATCACGGCCTCGTAACGGCCCTGGGCAAACGCCGCGACATCGTTGATAAGCGCAGTACGAGCCATATCGTGGACGTCGCTGGAATATGGATCGTCGGAATGGTCGTAGACGAGCTTTTCGTAGCGCGGCGTGCAGTGAATCACGTTGTAGCCGTCGACCACCAGCAGCTCGGGCTTATTGGAGTGCACCGTCGAGACCGGATCGGCGATGGCCTGCGCAAACGCATTGCCGCCCACACCATAGGTCGCGGCCGAAACGATCGGCTTGGCCGAGCCCTCGCCAAAGCGCTTGGCCTTGGACTTGGCGCGGTTCTTCTTGGACATGCGCTACTCCTCCCCCATGAGCTCGCCGGCATTGCGGCGCAACCACTCAAAGCACAGCGCAGTGGTCGCCTGGGCAACATTGAGACTCTCGGTCATGCCGCGCTGGGGAAGCTTGGTCAAAAAGTCGCATTTCTCAAGCACCAGGCGCGAGATGCCGTCGCCCTCGGAGCCCATGACGAGCGCAACGCGGCCCTCGAAGGGAGCATCCCAGCAGCTGCCCTCGGCGTGCTCGGAAGCACCGCCCACCCAAAAGCCGGCGGCCTTGAGGTCGTCGAGCGCTCGAGCGATGTTGGGAACCTGTGCGATGGGCAGATGCATAACGGCGCCGGCAGAGGTCTTGTAGCTGCCGACGGTCACACCGGCGGCGCGCTTGTTGGCAATGATGACGCCCGCCGCGCCCACGACCTCGGCAGAGCGCACGATCGCACCAAAGTTGCCATCGTCGGTCACATGGTCGAGCACGACGACGAGCGCCGGTCCGTCGCCCGCGCGGTCGAGGATGTCGGCGACATCGGCGTAAGGGAAGTTGCCCACCTCGAGCGCAATGCCCTGGTGAGCGCCATGGCTCGACAGCGCATCGAGCTGCGCGCGCGGCACATACTTAATGCGGACGCCCGTGGCGTTGAGGTCATCGACCAGGCGCGACAGAGCGGCATCGCGCTCCCCGCCCTCGGCGATGAGCGCGCACTTGATGGGAAAACCGGTGCGCAGCGCCTCGGCGGCAGCACGACGACCTTCGATAAACTCGCCCTTGGGAACCTGGATAGCGTCGCGGTTACGATCGCGTTGCGGACGTGCGGCCTGGGCGCGATCGCGCTGGCCCTTGGGAGCGGCAGCGCGGTCGTTGCGGCGAATCGGACGCGAGCCAGAAGCAGCCTGCTTGCCGCCACGAGGCGCACGCTTGCGATTGTCGGCCATAAAACGGCCTCCTTAAATAGATAACGAACAAGAATCGACCGTCCGAGCCACGGCACCTTGCCTTTCAATCGTCGGGCATGACCACCAGGTCTATGCCCTCCTCTTTCAAGGCAATCTGCCGCACCTCGAACGGTCGACAAATACTAGAGACTCTTAATACGAGTGCCCGCGGCAGTATCCTCAATGGTGAGGCCCAGGTCCTTGAGCTGGTCGCGGATGGCGTCGGCCAGATCCCAGTTCTTGGCAGCGCGGGCCTCGGCGCGGGCCTCGAGAATCTTGGCAGCGGCCTCGTCCACGTCGTCGCCCGTGTAGGCAACCAGGCCGGCGGCTACGCCCAGCAGGCCCAGCGGCAACTCGACCTTTGGCTCGGGGAGCTCAACGCCAAACGTATCGAGCAGCTCGACCAGCGTATCGGCGGCGGCAAGCGCGGCGGCCTTGTCGGCAGCGTCGCCCGCCTGCTCCAGGTACTGGTTGCACTCGGTCACAAAGCCAAAGACGGCACCCATGGCACCGGCGGTGTTAAAGTCGTCGTCCATGCACTCCTTAAAGGTGGCACGGGTCTCGGCGGCCTTGGCGGCAAACGCCTCGGATGCTGCCTCATCGGCATCGGCCGTCGCATGGTTCGCGGCCCAGCGCAGGTTCTCGACCGTACCGGCGATACGCGTGAGCGAGTTCTCGGCACCCTCCAAGCGCTCCCAAGAAAAGTCGAGCGGCGAGCGATAGCTCGTCTGCAGCATCAGCAGGCGCAGGGCGGCAGCGGAATGCTGCTCGAGCACCTCGGCCAGCGTAAAGAAGTTGCCGAGCGACTTGGACATTTTCTCGCCGTCTACCAGCAGCATGCCCGTGTGCATCCAGGTGTTGGAGAAGCCCTGGTGCCAGGCGCAGGTGGCCTGGGCGCACTCGTTCTCGTGATGCGGGAAGGCAAGGTCGGAGCCGCCGCCGTGGATGTCGATCGGGGTGCCCAGGTAGCGATGCACCATGGCGGCGCACTCGGTGTGCCAACCGGGACGGCCCTCGCCCCAGGGGCTCGGCCAGCTGGGCTCGCCGGGCTTGGCAGCCTTCCACAGGGCAAAGTCGAGCGGGTCGTTCTTGTCCTCGTTCTCCTCGATGCGCGCGCCAACCATAAGGTCGTCGATGTTGCGGCCCGAGACCTGACCATAGTTGGAATCGCTGCGCACGGCAAAGTACACGTCGCCGTTATCGGCGGCGTAGGCGTGGCCCTGCTCGATGAGTGTCTTGATCATGGCGATCATGGGGCCGATCTCTTTGGTGGCGCGGGGGCGCACATCGGGATCGAGCACGTTGGCGGCACGCATGACGCCGATGAACTTGTCGGAGAACTCCGTCGCGACCTCGGCAGCCGTACGGCCCTGCTCGTTGGCGCGCTTGATGATCTTGTCGTCGACATCGGTGAGGTTCTGGGCGAACGTGACCTCGTAGCCGCTTGCGATGAGCCAGCGACGAATCACGTCAAAGCTGATGAACGTGCGGGCATTGCCGATGTGGATGTTGTCGTAGACCGTGGGGCCGCACACGTACATGCGGACCTTGCCGGACTCGATGGGCTGGAACTCTTCCTTTTTATGGGTAGCGCTGTTGTAGATACGCATTCGTTACTCCTTAACGGTTTTCTGTAGCAGGCAGACGGCCCAGGCGCCGATTCCCTCGCCCTGGCCTTCCCAACCGAGCTTTTCGGTCGTAGTGGCGGCGACGCCCACGTTTTCGACGTCGACGCCCAGGGCATGGGCAAGGTTGGCGCGCATGGCATCGCGGTGCGGAGTGATCTTGGGTTGCTGGCAGGCAATGGTGCAATCGGCATCAACAAACTCAAAGCCCAGCTCGCGCGCATAGTCCATCACGCGAGCGAGCAGCACCATCGAATCGGCACCCTCGTAGGCGGGATCGGTGTCGGGGAATAGCTTGCCGATGTCTCCCCCGCGGCAGGCGCCCAGAATGGCGTCGGCCAAGGCATGCGCGAGCACATCGGCATCCGAGTGGCCCAGCAGGCCGCGCTCGTAGGGAATGTCAACCCCGCCGATGATACATCGACGCCCCTCCACCAAACGGTGGACGTCGTAGCCGTGGCCAATGCGCAGGTTACTGAACATGGGGAAGGTCCTCTCCCTCGGCCATGCGGCCAAGCAGAATCGCGGTTACGGGACGCAGGTCCTCGGGCACCGTCACCTTAAGGTTATCGCGCGGGCTCTGGACACAGCGGACGCGCCCGCCCATGCGCTCGACCAGCGAAGAATCGTCGGTCCCGATAAAGCCCTCGGCGATAGCTGCGGTGTGGGCGCGCTTCATGGCGTCGACGCTAAAGATCTGCGGTGTCTGCGCGGCCCAGTAGAGCTCACGCGGCGGCGTCTCGACGATATTGTTGCCGTCGACGATCTTGAGCGTGTCGATCGCGGGCTGACCGCATACGACACCGTCGAGCGAGCGGTCGCCCACAAGCACGTCGATCGCATGATCGATGGCCTCGGTCGTGATGAGCGGACGGGCGCCGTCGTGGATGGCGACATATTCGAAACCCGCCGGAACCGCATGCACGCCGGCACGGGTGGAATCCTGACGGGTATCGCCGGCATCGGCGAAGCTGATGGGCGTGTCATAGTCAAACGGATCGATGGCCAGGCGGCGCATCTCGGCACGGCGCTCGGCAGGACACACCACCACGATGTGGCCGACCTTGTCGCTACGATCGAACGCGCGGATAGACCAGCTCATGAGCGGACGGCCCGCCACGTTAACGAGCTGCTTACCGCCGGGATTTCCAAAGCGCTGGCCGCTGCCGCCGGCAACGACCACGGCGCATACGGGCGCCATTATGCGTTCCCCTGTTTGGTGCCCTTCATGCGGTACAGCGAGTCCGCAAGAATGGCAGGGTTGTTGACGCCAAAGTCGCCCAGGCGCTCCGGATCCTCGCTGATGTCGTCCATGAGCTCCTGCAACGAGCCGTACTCGTCGACGATCTTCTCGGCCACGCCGTCGCGCACGACGGACACGCGCGAAAGCGTGCGCAGGCCCAGCGGCGTCATGACGGAGTCCTCGTCCAGGTCGTCGTAACCCAGAACCGCCGCCACATGCTGTGGGTCGGACAGGTCCTTAGGTGTCATACGGCTCAGGTTGGCGCGAATCTTCTCGGCATTAGCCTCGGAAGAATCACTTGCGTAGTCGCGGATCATCAGGTCGTATTCGGTATCCATGCTGGAGCCCGCGAGCTGCTCGAGCTGCATCTGCACGAGCTTGCCCTGGTTGCCCAACTTGACGATGCAATCCTTAAGCTCGGTCTTTGCCTGCTGCATGATCTCGAAGCTCGAGAAAATACCGGTAATGTCGGCGAGCGTAACGTAGTCGTCGAGCTCGAGGGCCGTCAGGCGCAGCAGGGAGCGGTCGAGCGACTGACGGGTAGTCTGGAGCGTGGCGACGAGCTGGTTGACCGAGCTCATGATGGTGGTGACGGGCTGGATCTCGTAGCTCTTGCCGTGAACGTACACGTTGACGACGGCACGACGGGCCGAGACCGATATCACGATGGCATCGGTGAGCACCGACATGCGAGCGGCAGTGCGGTGACGCATGCCCGTCTCGCTCGTGGCAAGCGAGGGATCGGGATTGAGGTGGAAGTTGGCGCGCAGGATCTGGGTGAGGTCGCCGTCGATGACGATGGCACCGTCCATCTTGGAGAGCTCGAACAGGCGGTTCGAGGTGAACGAAATGTTGAGCGGGAAGCCGTCGTTACCGGCAGCGAGCACGTTTTCGGTGTCGCCAACGCAGATAAGGGCGCCCAGGTGACCGGCGATGATCATGTCGAGGGCAGTGCGGATCGGCTGACCAGGTGCCGTCAGGCGGATGGCCTGTTCCATACGCTTTTGCAGCTCGTTCTTATCCAAGGCATCGCTCCCATCGTATACGCTCCATAAACGCTAAATAGTTTCTCACGGTTTGCCCCCGCGGCGCTCGCGAAATCCGATGCTTACAGAATGAGCGAACACCGCTGAGAGCCTCAACCCAAATGAGCTGTTCATGTGGTAGCATCGGGATTCACATGAATGAGGGAGTAGTCGCGTGACCGGGTTCGCCTCCGGTGGCGCGGCAAGTCAACATACTGGCCGATGCGGCCTGGCTTGCCTTAATGAACGAGACTCGTGGTTGTACGCGCAGCGCGTACGCCACGGGTCTTTTTTGTTGCTCCCCTGTCAGAAGTACACGCGGGTTCGCCCGCAAGGAGGGAGCCAAACCATGGGACTCGTAGAGCTCGTGCTGCTCGCCATTGGCCTTTCGATGGACGCCTTTGCCGTATCCATCTGCAAGGGCCTTGGCATGAAGAAGATCAACCTTAAGGTCGCCGTAGTGCTCGGCCTGTTCTTTGGCGGCTTCCAGGCCGGCATGCCCGTGATCGGATGGGCGCTTGGCAGCCAGTTTATAGGCATCATCGGCCCCATCGACCATTGGATTGCCTTTATCCTTTTGGCCTTCATCGGCGGCAAAATGCTGTGGGAGGCTTTTACCGAGGACGAGGATGAAGGCGACGGCAAGAATGCCGAAAAGATTGAACTGAGCGAGTACCTGATCCTCGCCATCGCCACCTCAATCGACGCCCTGGCCGTGGGCATCTCGTTCGCCGCGCTTTCGGTCGACATCGTTCCCGCCGTATCGCTTATCGGCGTCACAACGTTTATCTTCTCCGTCGCCGGCGTAGCGATCGGCCACACCTTTGGCGCGCGCTACGAAAAACCTGCCACCATCGTGGGCGGCATCGTGCTCATCCTCATCGGACTTAAGATCTTGCTTGAGCATCTGGGGATTTTGGCGCTGTAACGCCAAACACAATCGCTCAAAACTCAACGCCAGTATAAGGCCTCATGCAAAGTTTTGCATGAGGCCTTTTCGTGCAGACTTTTGCATGTCATACTGATATGCAAAAGTCTGCACGTTAGGAGATCGCCGTGAATACCCTTCCCATCACCACACCGCGCCAAGCTGGCATCTACGTGCGCCAGGCACGCGAGGCTCAGGGTCTCACCCGTGCCGCCCTCGCCAAAACGGCCAGTGTTTCGGAGCGCCTGCTCGCATCGCTCGAGCTAGGAGACGCCACCGGCATTCGACTCGACAAGTTGCTGTCCGTCTTTAACGCACTCGGCATAGGTCTCTTTGCGCAAAGCGATAACGACTCCATCGCATCGCCCTCCGAACATCCGACGACGAAAGCGGACCTCCCTATCGCGAACTCGAATGCCCTGCCAAAGCCAAGCGTAGGCAGACGACCCGCTCGACAGGGAACGCCATCTTCCTATGGTGCCTTGCTGGCCCAAATCGCAGCCGAGCAAGGCCTTTCCGACACTTCAGACCTCTCCTTTGGCTGTAAGGTTGTGAAATAAATGGCAGAGATGGAGCTTGCGACCCTCATTTGTGGCGAAATCGCAGGCACTCTCCGGCAAGACGAGCATGGACTCTGCAGCTTTGTATACGCCCCAACCTATCGCGGAGCACCACTATCGCTTACAATGCCGCTTTCCAATCGCACGTATGGCCATAACATCGTCCGCCCGTTCCTATTTGGCCTTTTGCCCGACAGCCAAGAGCAGCGTCGCGCTATTGCCGCCGAGTATGACGTTGCATCCAACAACCCCGTCGCCCTCTTGTGCCATATCGGTCTTGACTGCGCAGGGGCCGTTCAGTTTTGTCGAACCGATCAATTAGGCGCCGCCCGCGGCAGGGTCTCGGCATACCGCCCGCTTACCAATTCTCAAATCGCTCACAAGCTCAAAGCAATTCGCGATGACGAAAGAGAGACATGGATGGGCTCCAACGAAAGCTGGTCCCTGGGCGGCAACCAAGGCAAATTTGCACTAGCTTGGCATGATGGCCAATGGTGCGAATGTCTAGGGTCATCCCCCACTACCCATATCTTCAAAAATGGTGTCGTTGGGTTCAAACATCAGGCCTTAAACGAATTCGTCTGCATGAAAACGGCTCGGCGTGTTGGCATTCCAACTGCCAACGTCTCCTATTGCACATTTGAAGACGAAGCCGCGCTCGTCGTTGAACGGTACGACAGAATGGTCAATAGCAGCGGAAATATCGAAAGGCTGCATCAGGAGGACTTTTGCCAGGCGCTCGGTGTATTGCCAAGCCAGAAATACACCGCCGACGGAGGACCAACCACACGAGACATCCAAGAACGACTGATTAACACAGTCCCCCACCACATGAATCTTGTGCTTTTTACCTATATGTTGTTCTATAACGCCATTATCGGAGCGCCTGACGCACACGCTAAAATCTACTCGCTCATCCTAGGCAAAGGCACAAACGCAGCGCTCGCACCCATGTACGATGTCGCATCGGGCTTGGCGTACGAACGTATGCGCCGCCGGGCGCGCCTTGCCATGAGCGTTGGCGGCGAAAATCGAGTGGGGCGCATCGGTCCAGGCGCTATCCGCCGATACCACGGTATGGGCGACCCCGCGCTGGAGGCGGCGCTCACCGATGCCGGGCTATCCGAGAAGTTTTGCTTTGCGACCATGATGGACCTCGCCTACGAGGTGCCCATTTGTATGGAAGAGATCATGGACGAATACGCCGACCTGCCCGGCATGGCGGACCTGCGCGAGCATATGCTCGGCCCCGTCCGCGAAAACTGCCAGCGCACCCTCGACCTCATCAAGGCGGATATGGGCTAGGCGCCAATCAATCCACATTTCTTAAAAGAAGAGGGGGGCACCCGTCGCAAAAGTTCGGATGCCCCCTCTCGTAATGTCATTTGCAATCCGCTAGCACGTGGCTCGAACTGCTGCTAGCGCGACCCTTACGCGGCAAGGCGCTTGAGGACGTCGATGAGCAGCTCGTAGAAGCGCTCGGCAGAAGCGAGCTCCATGCTCTCGTCCGGGGTGTGGACATCGGAGAGCGTCGGTCCCACGGCGATGGCGTCCAGGCCGTGCAGGGCCTCGGCAAACAGGCCGCACTCAAGGCCGGCGTGAATGGACTCGATGCGCAGCTCGGAGCCAAAGAGCTCGCGATAGCTCTCGACAAAGACGTCGCGGACCGGCGAATGCTCGGCATAGCTCCAGCCGGGATACTCGAACTCGAACTTGGCGTCGAAGCCCAGGACATCGGCCAACGTCTGCAGGCGGTCCTTGAACTCGTTCTGCAGCGAGGTGATCGAGGAGCGCGGGGACAGCATGATCTTGACCTGGTCGTCGGAAGTGGCGACCACGCCGATGTTGGAGGAAACCTCGACGGAGCCGTCGGTGGCGACGTTGCGGCGAATCACGCCGTTAGGGGCAAGACGCAGGGCGCGGATGAGGGCAAGCGCGGACTTCTGGTCCATGGCCTCGACCTCGGCGTCGTCGGCAATCTCGACGGTGCAGGTAAAGCCGGGGTCGAAGACCTCGAGCTCGGCAGTGACGTCGGCGATGATGTCCTTTGCGATCTGGGCCGCGGCCTCGGCGGCAGCGTGGTCGGCATAGACCAGAACAGCCTTGCACTCACGGTTGATGGCGTTGTCCTTGGTGCCGCCGTTAAAGCTCACGATGGCGGGCTCGCCGGCAACCATCAGGCGGTCGATGATGCGGGCCATGATGAGGTTGCCGTTGCCGCGCTCCAGGTGGATATCGCTGCCGGAATGACCACCCAGTAGGCCGGAGATGTCGAGCGTGAGGGTGCTGCCGGTCTTGTGCTCGCGCACGATGGGGCAGGTGTAGGTAACAACGACGCCGCCGGCGCAGCTGACGGTGGCAACGCCCTCTTCCTCGGAGTCAAGGTTAATCATGGTGCGGGCGTTAATCTGGGACTTGTCGAGCGTCTCGGCGCCGACCAGGCCAGTCTCCTCATCGGTGGTGAATACGCACTCGAGGGCGGGGTGAGCAATCGAATCGTCGTTGAGCACAGTAAGCATCAGAGCGACAGCAATACCGTTGTCGGCGCCCAGGGTGGTGCCGTTAGCGGTGAGGACGCCGTCCTTCACGACCAGGTCGATACCGTCGGTCGTAAAGTCGTGCTCAACAGAGCCCAACTTGTCGCACACCATATCGATGTGGCCCTGCAGCATCACAGTCGGGGCATTCTCGGCGCCGGCAGAAGCGGGCTTGCGAATGATGACGTTGTAGACCTCGTCCTGGTACACATCGAGGCCGCGCTCCTTGGCAAACGCAACCAGGAAATCGCTGATGCCCTTCTCGTTGCCAGACCCACGGGGGATCGCGCTGACCTCCTCAAAGAAATGGAACAGCTGGGCGGGCTCGTAGCCGGTGATCTTGTAATCCATGGTGCCTCCTTGGCGCAACTGGTTAGACAGTAAGACATGCGTCTTGTATATTCCCAGACTTTGCGTGCATAAACCAGTCGAAAACGCCGAGCGCCCTTGCATCATCGGCTAACGGCGGGGAAACGCCACTTTATCAAGGTAAAGCAAGCTAGACGGGCCGTGCAGAGGGAACGTTGGACCCCCCAACCAACCTCAACGCCTGTTGAACATTAATGCATACACCATTGGTGTGTTTAATAAGATTCTTGTCCTCCGTCACGACGTAATCGGCATCAATGCGATTGGCGACGCCCAGCATCAGGTCGTCCTCAAAGTCATTGTGGTGGTACTTGAACACAAAGGAGTCGAAGACCTCGTCTGCACCGACCGGGGCGATGAGGGCTAGCTCGCGCATCTGTCGAACGCATGCCCAGGCCGTTTCGTCTGCCGCCGCAATGGCGTTATCGCTCAGTGAGCCAGTCTTTCTTCGGCACTCCTGCTTGATTGCCGCCGAGACAAGATATGAAACGTCTTTGACCGAAAGCGACGAGGCAAACAGGGCAATCCGCTCCGAGGCGTCGGCAATCTCGATCAGATGGACGACATTTGCCGTACGGTCGGACCTGCCAGAAAAATAATCCATCCATACGTTGGTATCGATTAACAGCTTGAGGACGCCTTCTGTGCTCATAGTTCCACCCACTCGGGATAGCGCTCCGCCATGGCCTCCTCATAGAGGTCGTCATAGTCTCCCGAGAACTCAGGGATGGGGATGCCGTATTTGAGGCACGAATCGCGAACGATATGGCTGCCTTGCGCGGCCCTTGACTCCATGCGCCGGGGCTCCACTCCGTCAGAAACCGGAGCCGCCGCGTCTCCCTTCGAGGGCATGCGTCCGTTAACGACCAGATACTCCCAAAGTGTCCGAACGGCTTGTGACGGCGTCATGCCAATATGAGTCAGGACGGCGTCTCCCGCCTCTTTGAGCTGGCGATCTATACGCACGTTCATCTGAACTGGCCGCGTGTCGAGTATTGACGTAGGCATATCAGCTCCTTTGCTATACTATATCTCGATTTTAGTATAGCACGGCAGATTGAAGCGCATTTCAATAGAAATGAGGGCGCTTCCTTATCGGAAACGCCCCCGTTATACAAGGTATGTTCAATCCCTACAGCGCACCAGAGCCGGCTTGCATCATGCCACCGGGGCCCGAGCTCACGCCACTGCTCACAGGCGCGGCGTTTCCGGTGTGCGGCGCCGCCGGAGCGGTATCGCCACCGAGCGTGCCCGCCGGACGCGGTGCCGGGATCTCGCCCGTGCCGTGGCTAAAGACAAACTTGCCATCGGCCACGTCGCACAGGACGGTATCGCCCTCGCCCCACTCGCCGGCCAGAAGCTCCTCGGACAGCGGGTCCTCGATGAGCTTTTGAATAGCACGACGCAGCGGACGTGCGCCATTGGTAAGATCGGTACCCTCGGCCACAATCTTGTCGTAGGCCGCATCGGTGAGCTTGATGTTCATGCCGTTTGCGATCAGGCGCTGGCGCAGATCGTCCACCAGCAGGTGCGCGATCTTGGTGAGATTCTCGCCCGTGAGCTTCTGGAACACCACAATGTCGTCGATACGGTTGAGCAGCTCGGGGCGGAACAGGCGCTTGAGCTCGCCCATCGCGCGGCCCTTGATTTCACTCGACGTGAGACCCCGCTCGCCGGTGGTGCCAAAGCCAACGCTCGCATCCTGTGCGATCTCGCGGGCGCCCACGTTGGACGTCATGATGATCACGGTGTTGCGGAAGTCGACCGTCTTGCCCTGGCTATCAGTCAGGCGGCCCTCCTCCAGCACCTGCAGCAGGATGTTGAAGATGTCGGGGTGCGCCTTCTCGATCTCGTCGAACAGCACGACCGAATACGGGTGACGACGAACGGCCTTGGTAAGCTGACCGCCCTCGTCGTGACCCACGTAACCCGGAGGGCTACCGATGAGCTTGGAGACCTCGAACTCGCTGCCGAACTCCGACATGTCGAAGCTGATGAGCGCGTCCTTGCTGCCAAAGAGGTACTCGGCGAGCGTCTTGGCGAGCTCGGTCTTGCCTGTGCCGGTGGGACCCAGGAAGATAAAGCTGCCGCCGGGGCGACGCGGGTCCTTGAGCGGCGAACGGCTGCGGCGCACGGCCTTGGCGACGGCCTCGACTGCCTCATCCTGACCGATGATGCGCGTCTTGAGCACGCTTTCGGTCTGCAGCAGGCGCCGGCTCTCGCTCTCGGTGAGCGAGGAAACCGGCACGCCAGAGGTCACGGACACGATGTCGGCGATCTGACTCACGTCGATGGTGAGCGGGCTGGCGTCGAGCTCGGCGGTCCAGGCGGCCTTGGCTTCGGCGAGTTCAATCTCGGCGGCCTTCTGCTGCTCGGTGATCTCGGCGGCCTTGTTCATGTCATCGCTCTCGGTGGCCTCCTGCGCGGCGGCCTTGAGCTCCTCTATACGCTGCTCGGCCTCGCGCACCGGCTCGGGCGCGCGATTCGCGGCGATGCGAGCGCGGGCACCGGCCTCGTCGATGAGATCGATGGCTTTATCGGGCAGGAAGCGATCCTGGATGTAGCGGTTGGAAAGGTTCGCGGCGGCCTCGATAGCACCCTGCGTATAGCGCACATGGTGGTGCTCCTCGTAGCGCGGCTTAAGCGCGGTCAGGATCTTGACCGTGTCCTCGACGCTCGGCTCCTCGACATCGATGGTCTGGAAGCGACGCTCGAAGGCCGGGTCCTTGGTGAGGTACTTGCGGAATTCCTCGGCCGTGGTGGCGCCGATAATCTGGAAGGCACCGCGCGCGAGTACGGGCTTGAGCATGGAGCTCGCATCGATGGAGCCCTCGGCAGAACCGGCACCGATGATGGTGTGCATCTCGTCGATAAACAGGATGACGTCGTCCGCTTCGGTGGCCTCCTGGATCACGTTCTTGAGGCGCTCCTCAAACTCGCCGCGATACTTGGCACCCGCCACGAGACCCGGCAGGTCGAGCGTCCAGATATTCTGGTTCATGAGGTTCTCAGGCACGTTGCCGGCTGCTATCTGCTGAGCCAGGCCCTCGACGATGGCCGTCTTGCCCACGCCGGGATCGCCCAGGATGAGCGGGTTGTTTTTGGTGCGACGCGAGAGGATTTCCATCATGCGCTGGACTTCCTTTTCGCGACCAATTACAGGGTCGAGCTCGCCGTCGCGCGCCTTCTGCGTGAGGTTGGTCGCGAACTGCTTGAGCGTGTCGGTGCCACTCCCCTTTTGCTGAGAGGCATCCGAGCCGCTAAAGAACGGCAGGCCCGCACCGGGACGCCCGGCACCGGCACCGGCGAGCGGACGCTTCTTGTCCTGGTCCTTGGCGGTGAGTTTCTCGATAGCCTTTTTAATGGAAGCAGACGACACGCCCAGGCGCATGAGGATGTCCATGGCCATGCCGTTGCCCTCTTCGACGATGCCGATCAGCAAGTGCTCGGTCGAAACGTAGGTCTGGTTGTTCTCGCGTGCCACGCGGAAGGAGCGCTCCATCACGCTGATGACGAGCGGCGTAAAGGCGAGCTTGGCAGCCTCGGTCTCCTCGCTGGGCTCGGGAACCGTGGTCTGGACCTCTTTGAGGGTATCCATGATGTCATCGTAGGAGATGTCGAGCGAACGCAGCGCCTCGGCGGCAATGCCCTCGTCCTCCTTGGCAAGCGCGAGCAGCAGGTGCTCGGTGCCCACCTTATTTGAGTGCAGATCGAGCGCCTCCTGCTTGGCCATGGACATGACCTTGCGCGCGCGATCGGTAAAACGGTCTAACATGCTAGTTCCTCTTAGACGAGCTAGTTTTTCAAACGCAAAGCGCCACTCGTGGCGGCGCTTTGGTCTCTTTACCCATATGGAGTATATGTTAACCGTTGGGACCTTTCCTGCCCGTAGCCGCGCGACAACGTCTACAAAAAAGGAATTGCCAGGTGCCTCTGCATCGGCCCAACGAGCGTGGATTTTCGGACACCCATTCCACGAGCGTGGATAATCTCCCGTTTTGAGCCCGTAAACAGGCCAAAAACGGGAGATTATCCACGTTCATGTTTTGCGGATCAGTTTCATTTGCACCAATTAGCTGGTGTGACGCCAGCGAGAGTCGGTGAGGGTTCTCGCCACGCCCAGGCCAACGGGCAGAAACGCCACAATGAGCACTGCACGCACAAACCAGCCGAGCATATTGACCGTGTCGAAGGTGCACATGTAATACATCGAGCGATACAGATACAAGCCCGGCACCATAATGACAATCGATGGCACCGTGAGGGCGATACGTGGGTAGGTGAGCTTGATTTCGGCTAAGCTCGCGAGCAGCCCCGATACCAGCGCGCCAATAAACGCTGCCGCCTCGGGAGGCATACCTACGCTCAGGCCCAGGAAGGGAAACAGCGCCGGCGCATCGACGAGCGTAAGACGCAAGGTATTGGACACGGCGCCGATCAGCCCAGCTGCCGCGGCCATCTTTACCGGGCTGTTGAACATCACCGAGAAGCCGAATACGCCAACGAAGCTCATCACCACGCGCAGGAGCGTAAGGGCAAGCGGCGAAAGGCCGAGCGGGGCAAAATCATCCGGTGCCAGCCCCACACACTCGGCAACCATCCAGCCCACAAGGGTCGCCATCACAATAATCGACACGGCATACGAAAGACGCTCAATGCCGCTTCGCATATCGAGCTTAGCGATGTCGAGGCCTGCCGTAATGAGGGGAAAGCCGGGAATCACAAAGAGCATGGCGCCGATATAGCCTTCTTGGTGCGACATTGCCCCCGGTACGACCTGGCCAAGGCCGAGCAATGCCAGCAGATACGAAACGCAAGCGAGCGCAACGCCAATCGTCAGCGCGCTAAACTGGCCAAGACCCTGCTTGAGAATATGAGAGCGAGCAAAGTTGCCAACACCAGCGCCTACGAATGCGCAGGCCATCTCGATAGGGCCGCCGCCGAGCAAAAAGACGAAGGCGCCGCAAGCACAAGCTGCCGCAAGGCCCTGTTGCCAGGGAGAGTAATCGGGTTTTGAACTCTCAACGGTCTTGAGCATCTCGTGGTATTCGTGCACGGTAAACCGGCGCCCATACGTCTCGATTTCCTTTAGGAAGCTCTCCATCATCCAAATGCGATGGGTATTGACTCCCGTTGTGGGCAGGCTGACAACCTCGTTAAAGCAGTGGCCATCTTCGATGCAGGTGCACTCAAACGACAGAAGACTTAAGTCAACGTGGACGGTGACACCGAGTACGGCGGCAACGCGATTCATGGTATCGCGTACACGCCAGGTACCCGTTCCGCTCGCGAGCATAAGCATACCGGTGCGGCAGATGATGGATGACTTATCGGTGAGCGGCGCATCGACGGCAAGCTCATCGCCTGCCGTCACGATCTGGTGCCAGTCTGTTTTCATATGGAGTGCGCCGGCACGAACACCGTGGTGCATGGGGGCTCTCGAAAGCAGCGAGTCAAGGCGCGAAGACTGTGGGGGCTCCGTTGATTCGTCCTCAACCTCATCAGTCTCTTCATCGACCAGATCAAATGAGTCAAGCGATGCCGGCTCGCGACGATCGATTAGCTCCTCATCCTCATCGTCAAAGTAATTGAACTGATCGAGCATGTCCTCTTCGATTGCACGCTCGCTCGCGTCGTCCATATAGACGCTCCCTTCCTACCGACTAACCCCCATCCTAGGCAGCGACGGCTAAAGGAAACATAAAAGAGACGGCTGCCATGCGAGCCATGTGCTCAATAGCCGTTGGGTAGTCGTTTAAGAACGTCCCCAATGACTATTGACGGCCAAGGCAACGCCGATGTATTGGCAACGTCAGACACTATGACCCAATCCAGGGGCACGGAAACGACAGGAGCCCCCGCTCGTGA
>CABUDS010000034.1 GCA_902490405.1 uncultured Collinsella sp. | reverse complement strand
ATTGACCTTCTGGTCATGCCGCCGAAGTTGAAAGGCAGATTGCCGCTCTGGCGGGTTTGCAGCGTCAACTGGTTACGCGGGCTGGTAAGCCCGCGTAACCCTAATAATTGGCCTCGTAACCGTTGCCGTCGCCGGTGGGCTGTTCGTAGTAGTCCGAATCGCTCGAATCGCTTGAGTCATCGGAATCGTCAGAGCTGACCGATGAGGTTGCGGTACCGTTTGCGTAGTCGTCAGACGTGTTGTTGTTCAGGTCACCGATCGTAGAGCTGGAGCCGTCGGAAAGACCCATGGTGTTGGGACCCTTGGGATCCTTGCCGGCATCGACGCGCTCCATCATTTCCTTGAGCTCGTCCTCGTAGACAAAGACATAGCTCACGCCGTCGATCATGGTGCTGTCGTCGGCGTACGAGGGCAGGTTGGCCGAGTAGATACCGTCGACATCCATACCGCGCATGGCATTGACCGTAGCCACGATATCCTGAACGCTCATATCGGTTACGAGCATATCGGACAGCGAATTAACCAGGCCAAAGATCTTCGTGGCATCGAAGTTATTGAGAATCTGGTTGGCAAGGGCGCCAAGCACCTGACGCTGGTGGCGCATGCGCGTGTAATCGCCGTCGGCATAGGTGTAGCGGCAGCGGGCATAGGTAAGGGCGGTGGCACCGTCCATATGCTGCTGGCCAGCGGTAATCTTAATATCCAGGTGCTCGGGGTCGTCAACATCATCGGTTGCGTTAATGTCGATACCGCCAACCGAATCAATCAGCGCCTGCATACCGTCGAAGCTGACCTCGGCATAGTGGGAAATCTGAACACCGCACAGCTCGTTGACCGCCTCGACCATGGCCTCGGCGCCGCCAACGGTATGGCAGGCGTTGATCTTCATGGTCTCGCCCTTGTACACGACCTTAGTGTCGCGCGGAACGGAAATGAGCGTCGCCTGCTTTTGCGTGGGGTCGATGCGTGCCAGGATAATCGAGTCGGCACGATACGTATCCTCGCCCGGACGGCCGTCGGTGCCAAGAAGCAGCACGTAGAACGGATCCTTTGCTTCATCGGTGTCAACCAGAACCCGACGCAGATTGTCGGTAATGACATTAGAATCGCCGAGCTTGCCCATAATGGTGGCAAACCACAGGCCGGCAGCGGTAGTGGCGCTCAGTAGCACGCCAAGCACGACAATGAGCGCGACGTGGCGAATCGTGTGGCTACGACGACGTTGGCGAGCTCGCTCGGAATAACGAGCCACGTTATCGCGACTGTAGATCTTGGCCTGCGCACCAGTTGAGGGTCTTCGGGTGGTGGTATCCGCGAGGGGCTTTTTATTAAACATAGGCAACCTGTATTAGTAGATGACGGGATCGGGGACGGTAGCATGCTCGACATGCGCGCCAAGCGCCTGCAGCTTTTCGACAAACTGCTCGTAGCCGCGCTTGATGTGATGGATAGCCGAAACCTCGGTCGTCCCGTCGGCGATCAAGCCCGCTACGACGAGGGCCGCTCCGCCGCGCAGATCGGGCGAGGTAACCTGTGCACCCGAGAAGCCCTTGACGCCATGAATCATGGCATGATGGCTCTCGATACGAATGTCGGCACCCATGCGCACCAGCTCAGAGGCAAACATAAAGCGATTCTCGAAGATGTTCTCGGTAATAACGGAACTGCCGTCGGCAAGGGCGGAGAGCACCATAATCTGCGCCTGCATGTCGGTCGGGAAACCGGGGAACGGAAGCGTCTGGATGTCGACCGGCTTGATACGCTCGGCACGGTTCACATGGACGCCATCCTCGACGCGCTCGCAGTCGATACCCATGAGCTCCATCTTCTTGAGCACCATGCCCAAATGAATGGGGCAAAAGCCCGTGACATCGACACCGCGATCGTCCGCCATCAACGCACCGGCGACGATAAAGGTACCGGCCTCGATGCGGTCGCCCACCACGCGATGGATAACGGGATGGAGCTCTTCCACGCCTTCGATAGTCACGACGGGCGTACCGGCGCCAACAATCTTGGCGCCCATCTCGTTGAGCATGTTAGCGAGATCGACGATCTCGGGCTCGCGGGCGGCATTGTCGATAACCGTGGTGCCCTGTGCGCGCACAGAGGCCATGATGAGATTCTCGGTCGCACCGACGCTGGCGAACTCGAGCGTGACGGTGGTACCGCGCAGACCTTGGGGCGCATTAGCGTTGATGTAACCGTGGGCGGTATCGAACTCAACGCCCAGGGCCTCAAGACCAAGAATGTGCATATCGATCTTACGAGCACCCAGGTTGCAGCCGCCCGGCATGGCAATTTTGGCGCGATGGAAGCGGCCCAGCAGGGGCCCCATGACGGCGGTGGAAGCGCGCATCTTGGCAACGAGCTCGTAGGGGGCCTCCCATGAATCGACCTGAGAGGTATCAATCTCGAGCGTGTGCTCGTCGAGAACATCGATCGTAGCGCCCATGCCCTTGAGCACCTTGCCCATCACGTGGACATCGGAAATATCGGGCACGTTCTGCAGCGTCGTCTTGCCCGGCGCCAGAAGCGTTGCCGCCATGAGTTTGAGCGCGGAGTTCTTGGCGCCCGAGACGGGCACGGAGCCTCCGATGGCGTGGCCACCCTCAACGCGGATAATATCCAAGGTCTACCCTTTCAAAAAGCATGCCCGGGGTGGCTGGGCCATCCCGGGCATGATGTGTTCGCAAATGGTCGAACGCTAAATCGTTTGACTATTGGGCAAGCTTGAGCTTACACCATGCGATTTCATTATAGAGGTAGGCGCGGCGTGCATCATCCTCCGACAAATTACCCAGCTTCTCTTCAAAACCTTGAATATCAGCTTTAAGCTTGTCGGCATCGACGGTCGCCAAATCGCAAGCGCGCTCGGCGAGAACGGTCACGACATCGTCCGCAACCTGGGCATAGCCGCCGGCCACGGCAAACGTGTGGTCGACAGTGCCCATGGCCTTATCGGAAACGCGAACGTAACCGCGGTCGATCGTGCAGATCTCGCTGGAGTGAGCAGGCAGGACGCCAAACTCGCCATCCGTGGACGGAATCGACACAAACGCAGCGTCGCCCTCATAGGCGCAGCTCACGGGGCACACGATGCGGATACGCATAACCTACTTCTCCCCCATCTTGCGGGCGCGCTCGCGCACGTCCTCAATCGTGGAAGCATAGCGGAAAGCCTGCTCGGGCAGGTCATCGGCCTTGCCGTCGACAATCTCGGCAAAAGAGCGGACGGTATCCTCGACGCGGACGTAGACACCGGGGTTGCCGGTGAACTTCTCGGCGACGTGGAAGGACTGCGAGAGGAACTGCTGAATCTTACGGGCACGGTTGACCGTAAGGCGCTGCTCCTCGGACAGCTCGTCCATACCCAGAATGGCGATGATGTCCTGAAGGTCGGAGTACTCCTGCAGGAGCTCCTGGACCTTGACGGCGACACGGTAGTGCTCCTCGCCGACGATCGAGGGATCGAGAGCGTCGGAGGAAGACGCGAGCGGGTCGATAGCCGGGAACAGACCGAGCGACGAAATGCTACGCGAAAGAACCGTAGTGGCGTCCAGGTGCGTAAACGTCGTGGCAGGCGCCGGGTCGGTCAGGTCGTCTGCAGGGACGTAGACAGCCTGGACGGAGGTAATGGAACCCGTCTTGGTCGAGGTAATGCGCTCCTGGAGGTCACCCATCTCGGTAGCCAGCGTAGGCTGGTAACCGACGGCGGACGGCATACGACCCAGCAGTGCGGAAACCTCGGAACCGGCCTGGGAGAAGCGGAAGATGTTGTCGATGAACAGCAGAACGTCCTGGCCGCGATCGCGGAAGTACTCAGCGGTGGTAAGGCCAGCCAGACCGATGCGCAGACGCGCTCCAGGCGGCTCGTTCATCTGACCATAGACCAAGCAGGTCTTGTCGATAACGCCAGACTCGCTCATCTCGAGGAACAGGTCGGTGCCCTCACGAGTACGCTCGCCGACACCGGTGAACACCGAGGTGCCGCCGTGCTCCTGGGCGAGGTTGTTGATGAGCTCCTGAATCAGAACGGTCTTGCCGACGCCGGCGCCGCCGAACAGGCCCGTCTTGCCGCCACGGATGTAGGGCTCGAGCAGGTCGACGGCCTTGATGCCGGTCTCGAAGATCTCGGTCTTGGTGGTGAGTTCGTCAAAACGGGGCGCTGCGTGGTGGATGGGGTAGAACTCCTCCACCTCGGGCATGGGCTTGCCGTCGACGGGCTTGCCCATGACGTTCCAAATGCGACCGAGCGTCTTGGGACCAACGGGCATCTTCATGGGCTCACCGGTATCGGTGGCGATGAGGCCGCGCTGCAGGCCGTCGGTCGAGGACATGGCGACCGTGCGGACGACGCCGCCCGGAAGCTGGCTCTCGACCTCGAGGATCGTGCTCAGATGACCGATCGGGGTCTCGGCCTCGACCGTGAGCGCGTTGTAGATCGGGGGCACCGCGCCGTCAAACTTGACGTCGACGACAGGGCCGATGATTCGCACGATGCGACCATCACCGGCAGTCGTCTTCTTGGTGGCTTCCTCGACCGCAAGCTTTACGGTGTTATTAGCCATTACTGTTCCTCCAATGCTGAGGCTCCGCCGACGATCTCGTTAATCTCGGTCGTGATCGAAGCCTGGCGCACGCGACTATACGTGCGGGTAAGGGTCGAGATGATCGCGGTGGCGTTTTCCGTTGCGGAGTGCATGGCCTTGCGGCGTGCACCCTGCTCGGCGGCCGCCGAATCGATCAGGGCCTGGTAGATGACCGTCAGGATATACGACGGTACAAGCTTGCCGAGAACATGCTCGGGAGAGGGCACGAACTCGAACGTGGACGAGATGCGCTTAGGGGCGTCGGTCTCGTTCTTACGCGGACCGTGGGCCATAGCGATCATCTCGGGATCGAGCGGCAGCAAGTGCTCGACGCGAAGCTCCTGATCCACGCGGTTCTTGGCGTGGTGGTAGACAAGCTCGACACGGTCAAGCTCACCGGCACGATACGCATCGCAGATATGAGAGGAAATCATGCGAGCCTGATTGAAATCGGGCTCGGAGGAATTGCCCTCAAAGTGCATGATGACGTTTGCGCGGTCGCGGAAATACGTGGCCGGCTTGCGTCCGCACGCAATGATCTCGCACTCGATGCCGTCGTTCGCCCAAGAAGCGGCGAGCTTTTCGGCCGTGCGCTCCACCGTCGTATTGAAACCGCCGGCAAGGCCGCGGTCCGAGGCAATGACGACAATCAGGCCACGCTTGACGCTCTCATGCTTCTGCAGCATGGGATCGGTGCCCGAACAGGAGGCGTCGCCGGCGACCGTCAACATGACGTCGGTCAGCGCCTCCTTATAGGGCTCGGCCTGCTTGGAGCGATCGAGGGCACGACGGATCTTGGCCGTAGAGACCATCTCCATCGTGCGCGTGATCTGCTTGGTCGTGGTAACCGAGGAGATTCGCTTCTTAATGTCGCGAAGGTTGGCCATAGGGCTTAGTTCTCCTCTGATCCAGTCGTATCGGCATGGTGCTTGGCCATGAACTGCTGTTTGAAGTCGCCGATGACGCGCAAGAGCTCAGCCTTGGTGTCATCGTCGATCTTCTTGGCGCGAACCTTGTCGAGCAGCGAACCAAAGCCATTGTCCATGTACTCGATGAGCTCGGCACGGAAGGGCAGCACGTCGGCGATCTCCAGGTCATCCAGGAAGCCCTCGTTGCCAGCGAACAGCGTAACGATCTGCTCGCCAACCTCAAACGGCTTGTAACGCGGCTGCTTCAGGAGCTCGGTCATGCGAGCACCATGGGTCAGCTGCTTTTGCGTGGCCTCGTCGAGGTCGGAGCCGAACTGCGTAAAGCCAGCGAGCTCCTGGTACGAAGCGAGGTCCAGACGGAGGTTGCCGGCGACCTGCTTCATGGCCTTGGTCTGCGCATCGCCACCGACGCGGGACACGGAGATGCCCACGTCGACTGCCGGGCGCTGACCCTGGAAGAAGAGCTCGGACTGCAGGTAGATCTGACCATCGGTAATGGAAATGACGTTGGTCGGAATGTAGGCCGAGACGTCGCCGTCCTGGGTCTCGATGATCGGCAGTGCCGTCATGGAGCCGTAACCGTTCTTCTTGGACATCTTGACGGCACGCTCGAGCAGACGAGAGTGCAGGTAGAAGATGTCGCCAGGATAGGCCTCGCGTCCGGGCGGACGATGCAGCGTCAGCGACATCTGACGGTAGGCCACAGCCTGCTTGGACAGGTCGTCGTAGATGACGAGCACGTGGCCGCCGGGGTTGGTCTCGCTGGCGGGCTTGCCGTCCTCGCCGTTGTACATGAAGAACTCGCCGATAGCGGCACCTGCCATAGGCGCGATGTACTGCATAGGGGCGGAATCGGCAGCCGTGGCCGAAACGATGATGGTGTAGTCGAGCGCACCGTGCTGAGCGAGGGTCTCGCGGATGTTGGCAACCGTGGAGGCCTTCTGGCCGATGGCGACATAGATGCAGACCATGCCCTTGCCGCGCTGATTGAGGATAGCGTCGATGGCAATGGCGGTCTTACCGGTCTTACGGTCGCCGATGATGAGCTCACGCTGACCGCGGCCAATAGGCACCATGGAGTCGATAGCGAGCAGACCGGTCTGAACCGGCTCGCACACCGGAGTACGATCGATGACGCCGGGGGCCTTGAACTCGATGGGGCGACGGTGCGTGGCGACGATGTCGCCTAGGCCGTCGATGGGCTGGCCGAGCGGATTGACGACGCGGCCGAGCATGGCGCGGCTCACGGGGATATCCATAATGCGGCCAGTGGTGCGGCACTCGTCGCCTTCCTTGATGGAGTCGACGGCACCGAACAGAACGGCGCCGACCTCGTCACGGTCAAGGTTCTGGGCAAGGCCGAAGACGGTCTCACCGGTATCGGAGCTCTTGAACTCCAGAAGCTCGCCTGCCATGGCGCTCTTGAGGCCGGAGACGCGCGCGATGCCGTCGCCTACCTCGTCGACCGTTGAAACCTCATGCGTATCGACCGTCGCGGAGAGGCTCGTGAGCTGCTCCTGCAGTTTCTTGGCGATATCCTGGGCATTGAGGGTTTCGGACATTAGGCTTCACCTCCGTACGAATTAGCAGAGTTTGCGAGGGTCTCCTGCGCGACGCGCAGCTGCGTCTTGACGGAAATGTCACGACGCTCGCCGCGGGCCTCGAGCACCAGGCCGCCCACGATAGACGGATCGACCTGCTCGATAAGGAATACCTTGCGGCCGAAGTCCTGCTCGCATTTCTTAGTGATGGTTTGACGCAGCTCGTCGTCGAGCGGGATCGCCGTGGTGACGGTCACGCCCACTACATCCTCGTCTTCCTCGGCAACATACTTAAAGGCAGCTGCCACCTTGGGAAGAAGGTCGAGCTGGTCGCGCTTGGACATGGTGTCGAGCACGGCGATGATCTCGGGGCTGGCGCTAGCCAGGCGCTCGATCATCTCGAGGTCCTCGAACACATGGTTCTCGGCCTTAGCGGCTTCCAGAAGGGAGCGCGCGTAGGTCTCGAGCACCTTGTCCTGATAGCGGCTAGTCGGCATTCAGGCTACCTGCTTCCTGGATGTAGCGCTCGATGAGCTTCTTCTGCTCGGCATCGTCCTCGAGTGCCTCGCCCACGATCTTGGTGGCGACGGCAACGGACAGGTCGGCGATGGAGCTCGCGGCACCGGCGTAAATGGACTTGCGCTCGTCCTCGACGGTCGTATGGGCCTTGGCGATGATCTCCTCGGCCTCCTTGTGAGCAGCCTCGATGATACGGGCGCGCTCGGACTCGGCGTCCTTACGGGCCTCGAGAACGATGTCGGCAGCCTGACGACGGGCGTCGGTGACGATCGAGTCGGACTCAGCGCGCTTGGCGATAGCCTCCTGCTTGGTCTTCTCGGCCTCGTCGAGGCTCTCCTCGATCTTCTTGCCGCGCTCCTCCATGGTTTTCATGATGCCCGGCAGGGCGACCTTGGCCAGCACGATCCAGATAATCAGGAAGGCGATAAGCGCCGGGATGAACTCCGCCATCTTAGGGATGAGGATGTCCGCACCGGCAGCGCCGTCCTCGGCGAACGCGGAAACCGGCATGAGCAGCGCGGCCGCGGACGCGGAGAGTGCGATCGCGCTCTTCTGGGATGAAAGATTCATACTTGACGCTCCGTGCTATTTAACGATCAGCGCGACAACGAAGCCGATCAGAGCCAGAGCCTCGCCGAAGGCGGAGCCCATGATGAAGACGGTGAACACGCGGCCCTGGACCTCAGGCTGACGGGCCATAGCACCCGTAGCACCCAGAGCAGACAGGCCGATAGCAAGACCAGCGCCGATAACACCGAGACCGTAACCGATAACTCCCACGATTCCTCCTTTGTCGTGCGTGTCTTATTTCACGCAGGATAACCTTTTTATAACTGCCGGGCTCCATGGGTACGGGCACCGGCGGTTTAACGAATTGCTTACCTTTAAGGCGCGAGCGGAAGACTACTCCTCCTCCGCGACCTCCTCTGCCTCGGAGACATACACGGCGGTAAGGACCGTGAAGACGTAAGCCTGGATGGCGCCGACCACAAGCTCGATCGCATAGATCAGGATGAGGATGGCAAGCCAGGCCAGCGAAGGCAGGGCGCCGACGGCGTGGGCCGCGGAAACCTGCTGAAGCAGCGGCTGCATGAACATGCTCGCCATGATGGCGAACGAGCCCATGACCACGTGTCCTGCGAACATATTGCAGAACAGACGGACGGCAAGCGTGATGAGGCGCAGGAAGGTCGAAAAAAGCTCGACGACCCACACAAGCACGTTCATCGGGAAGCTCACGCCCTGCGGGGCGAGGCTCTTGATGTAGCCGATCACGCCGTGAGCCTTGCATCCGTAGTAGATGAAGTACACGAAGGCGAAGATGGCGAGCGCGGCGGTGGAGCCGATTGCGCCGGTGCCGGGCTTCATTCCCGGGATCAGGCCGATCATGTTATTGATCAGGATGAACAGGAAAAGCGAGCACAGGAACGGGAAGTGCTTCTTCCAGTTCTCACCCACGACGCCCTTGCCGATATCGTTCTCGACGTACTCGATGATGTACTCGAAACCGTTGACGAAGAAGCCCTTGGGAACCAGGGTCTGCTTCTTCTTGAACACGGCCAGGACGATCAGGAGCACGATCGTGGAGACGATCAGCCAAAACGAGTACTGCGTGATGCCGCAGCTCAGATCGCCCACGACAGGGGTGGAGCTGAACTCGCTGACCAGATGATTAATCTCATCAGGCAGCTTTTCAAAAATTTCCACGACTTACCTTTCGACCTCATGAGGATCTCGCAGCGCCTTGGCGACGCGAACCGTGCAGGCGGCCATAAAGGCCACGAAGCCGATCGCCTCGCCCAGGAGGAACATACGAAATGCCTCTCCGAACAACGCAAACACAACCAAGGTAAAGACAAGCAACGCGATCGCCGAGACCGCGAGACTCACCATGCCCCTGAGCATGTCCGCATTCTGTTTATCGTCAAGAACCGGCTTGAGCGTAAAAACAAAGGGAAGGAAGGCAATTGCGCCCGCGATGGCGCCTGCAACGATAGCGAGCAGATCGGCTATCTGAAACACTGGCTTCCTCGCTTTCCTTTTTAACGCCTCACAGCACAGTCCCAGCCAAACATTGGTGACTATTGTACGAGCCAATCGCTAAAGTACAACCGTAAAACAAACGGTTAATACGCACCTGTACGTTTTCTTAAGGCCTTCTTTATGCCGCAGGTACGGTAATACGTTTTTTCGAACCCCTCAGCGCAAAACGTCCGTTAACAGAAGTGCGCGTGGACGACTTTTGCTCGCCCGCGCGCACCATTTCTTCGTATTTGTAACCGTAGCCGACAAGGCCCAACGACTAGAGCGTACCGTAGATGCGGTCGCCGGCGTCGCCCAGGCCGGGAACGATGTAGGCGGCCTCGTTGAGATGGTCATCGATGGCGCAGGTATAGATATGCACATCGGGATCTTTTTCGGTCAGCGACTTGAGGCCCTCGGGGGCCGCGACGATGCACAGCATGCGGATGTCCTTGACGCCACGCTCGCGCAGATAGCTGATAGCCATCTCGGCCGAGCCGCCCGTGGCGAGCATGGGGTCGACGACCAGGCAGATGCGCTGGTCGATATCCTTGGGCATCTTGCAGTAATACTCATGCGGCTCGTGGGTGACCTCGTCGCGCTCCATGCCGATGTGGCCCACGCGAGCAGAGGGCACCAGGTCGAGGATACCGTCGACCATGCCAAGGCCCGCACGCAGGATAGGCACGATGGCGAGTTTCTTGCCGGCGAGCTGTTTGAACGTGGCGGCAGTGATGGGGGTCTCGACCTCGACGTCTTCCATGGGCAGGTCGCGCATGGCCTCGTAGCCGTCAAAAAGCGCAAGCTCGCGCACGAGCTGGCGGAACTGATTGGTGCCGGTGCTCTTGTCGCGCAAGATCGACAGCTTGTGCTGGACGAGTGGGTGATCGACAAGGGTCACACGGGACGTATCGTAGGTGACGGTCATGGGTTGAAGCCCCTTTCGTTGCGGCCGGAAGATGGCCTTGCTGACAAGGCGCACGGCGACGTTGTTGCCGCGCGCCGTGCATAAGTTTAACGGTTTGTTGTATCGAGTGCCCCGTCGCAACCCTACTGAACGGTGCTGAGCGAACGCTTGACGGCATCACGCCAACCAGCGAGGTTGCTCTCACGGCGCTCGGCGGACATATGAGGATGGAAGATTTTGACGATCTGGGCGTTTTGCTCCAGCTCCTCCAAATCCTCCCAGTAGCCGACGGCAAGGCCCGCCAAGTACGCGGCGCCGATCGCCGTGGTCTCCACCGTCTCGCACTGCAGCACGGGGATATCCAGCAGATCGGCCTGGAATTGCATGATGAACTCGTTGCGCGAGGCACCGCCATCGACGGACAGACGCTCAATCGAAAGTCCCACGTCCTGCTCCATGGCGCGCAGCACGTCATAACTCTGATAGGCCATGGACTCGCAGGCCGCACGCACAATGGTCGCGCGACTCGAGGCACCGGTCAGGCCGCACACGATACCGCGAGCATGCGGGTCCCACCAGGGAGCGCCCAGGCCTGCGAAGGCGGGGACGAAGTAGCAGCCCTCGTTGTCGTTGATCGAAGCGGCGAGTTGCGCGGACTCGCTCACGCTCGAGATGATGCCCATGTTGTTGCGCAGCCAGTTCATGGTGGAGCCTGCGGCAAAGATAGAACCCTCGAGCGCATAGCTGATCTTGCCGTCAGCGGCGATACCGATCGTGGAGACCAGACCGTTCTTGGATTCGACGATCTCGTCGCCGGTGTTCATGAGCATAAAGCAACCCGTGCCATAGGTGTTTTTGGTCTGGCCGGGATGGAAGCAGCAGTGGCCGAATAGCGACGCCTGCTGGTCGCCCGCCACGCCCATGATGGGTGGCATGTTGGTCATGATGTCGCTCGCGACGCGGCCGTAATCGCCCGAGCTCCACCGAACCTCGGGCATCATGGAACGCGGGACGTCGAAAAGCGCCAGCAGATCGTCGTCCCAATCGAGCGCATGGATATTAAAGAGCGCGGTGCGGCTGGCATTGGTGTAGTCGGTAGCAAAGACCTGACCGCCGGTGAGATTGTAGATGAGCCACGTGTCGATGGTGCCAAACATGAGGTCGCCCGCCGCGGCGCTCTCGCGCGCGCCGTCGACGTTATCGAGAATCCACTGCACCTTGGAGGCCGAGAAATACGGGTCGAGCGTAAGCCCCGTGCGGGAGCGCACCAGCTCTTCTGCGCCCTGCTCGACCAGCTCGTCGATCAGAGGTGCGGTGCGACGGCATTGCCACACGATGGCGTTATAGATAGGTTGGCCGCTTATGCGGTCCCACACCACCGTGGTCTCGCGCTGGTTGGAGATACCGATGGCGGCAATGCGGTCAGAATGGATGCCGCTCTTAAACTGGACCTCCATCATGACCGCGATCTGGCTGGCAAGCACCGCCATGGGGTCTTGCTCCACCCAGCCAGGGCGCGGGAAGCTGGTTTTAACGCTGCGACGTGCCTGCGCGACGATGCATCCGTACTCGTCGACGATGGTCGCAAGTACCGAGGTGGTGCCGCAGTCGAGCGCCATGATGTAGGAACCGCCAAAGTTAAACGAGGCATCTTCCATGCCCAGGCTGCCCAGATTCAACGACATCGCTTACACCTTTCTATTGCATCGGGCCAGACAGGACCCGCTCGATCTCTGATGCGGGAAGTGCGCCTTGGCGCAGGATCTGGAGCCCGCCGTGCTGGAACGACACGATGGTCGAAGCGTCGCGACACGGGGTCTCACCGGCGTCGACGGCAACATCGACTCCCTCCAGGATGCGCTCCTCCACCGTGGCAAAACTTGCCGGCGCGGGCGCGCCATGCGTGTTGGCGCTGGTGCAGGCAAGAGGGCTGCCACAGGCGCGGATGAGCGCTTGGACCACGGGAGAGGCCGAAGCGCGCAGGGCCACGGTGTCGTCGGCAGCGCGCATAAAGGTCGGCACGCAGGGGGCTGCCTTAATCACGATAGTCAGGGCTCCCGGCCAGCATCGTCGCGCGAGTACGCGGGCATCTTCCGGGATATCCACGCCATAGCGGTCGAGTGCTTCGACGCCATCGACCAGCCAAGCGACGGTTTGCGTGAGTTCACGTTGCTTGAGAGTGAAGATACGACGATAGCCGGTACCGAGCGCGGGGACCGCGGCGCCGTTGACGGTGGCCTGCGGATCGCGCGGCCACGATGGGAATTCGCTTGTATCTTGAGGCACGGCGTCCGAAAAGGCGTTAACTGCCACGGCGACACCATAGACGGTCTCGGTCGGGATCAGGGCCAGTCCGCCACAGCCGAGCACCTCGGCCGTACGCTCGACGGCAAGCCGATGCGGCTCGCGCGCTCCCTCGTATACCCGATAGACCGTCTGCATGTGTATGCCAGCCCCTCACGCTCTGATGCAAGTTTGTTTACTGTGGGGCATTCTCGCACGAAACGTTCAACCTAATTGCCCAAAGCGCATGTTGGTTTGGTGAGCGGCTCTAGTAGTCGGTGAAAGTGAGGGGGTTATTGAAGGATTTTAGCGAGCAAGCGTAACGGTACGATCGGGGAACTCGATGCTTGCAACCAGTTTTCCGCCGAGGCTCTCTGCGTACCTGCTCAGCGTGTCGAGCCTCATCGAACCCAACTCCCCACGCTCGAGCTCGGATACACGTTTTTGAGAAACGCCCATCGACTGGGCGACCGACGCCTGTGTTAGATCTTTTAGCCTGCGAATCTGAGCAAGCTTATAGGCTTCGATACGATCGCGAGTCCTGTCCTGCTCGGCGGTAATGGAGTCGCGTGTTATCCCGCGAGATTCCATATACTCATGCAGTTCCATCTCGATCGAGCCTCCTTACGTGGCGACGGTATATTTGCTCGGCCCTTGGAATGTTGATCGCATACCAGCCGTTCCATTTTGCCCTTGACGATCCCGCTCGCGACTTATCACCAGCCAATAGCAATACCGCCTGGCGCTTGGGGTCAAAGGCGAAGAGGATGCGAATCACCTGCCCACTACACGACGTCACTCTCAGCTCCTTTAAATGATGAAGCTGCGAGCCCTTGACGCGGTCAACCAGCGGACGACCAAGGCTGGGACCTTCCTTCTCGAGCACCAAAAGGTCTGCATAAATCTGCTTCAGCGTAGCTTCATCCTGCTCATCAAGCCAAGGTTCAATGTAATCAAGCACGATACGGTACCGATGCAGCTGATTTGACATACCTTTCTCCTTCTATAGTAGAAGTTTTACGGTATATTGCAAGGACAAACTTGCGCAGATATCTATTTGTTCAGCTTAAATACGCTGTTTGGGCTCGGCGACGATGGCTCGGACGATGCGGGGGCGATCGGTGAGGTCGTGGACGATGCGCACATCCGAAAGGCCCGCCTGGCGGCAGAGTTCGGCGGCGGCGTCGAGGGCACCCTCGTAGAGCTCGCAGGCAAAGAGTCCGCCGGCACGCAGCATATAGGGTGCCGCATTGAGCAGGCGGCGGAAGATGTCCAGGCCATCGACGCCGCCCTCGAGCGCTAGGTCGGGCTCGAAGTCCTTGACCTCGTGCGGCAGCGAGCGCATAACGTCGGTCGGGATGTAAGGCGGGTTGGAGACGAGCACGTCGAAGGTGCCCCACTCGTCGTGGGGAATGGAGCTCACCAGGTTGGTGAGGCTGAAGGCAACCTCGTCGGACGCAAGGCCGAGCGCATCGCGGTTTTTGGTGGCCAGATCGATGGCGCGCGGCTCGATATCGGTAGCAGTGCAGGTAACGTGGCCGCGGCGCTCCCAGGCAAGGGAGAGCGAGATGCAGCCCGTGCCGCAGCCGACCTCGAGAACGCGGGCAGTGCGGGACCCGGCTGGGGCAGATGCGTTGGCCTCGGCGGCATCTTGCGCGGGAGTCGTCTGTTGGTCGTTGCCCTCAATGGCGATGCCGTATTCGTCGAGCTCGGGCTCGGGGGTTTCCATGGCCTCTGCTTCTGCCGCCTGCACGGCGGCTTCCTCGGCCTCGCGATCGGCAAGCTCCTCGGCATAGGCACGGCTGCCGAGCACGTCGCCACCCAGCGCAGCCTCATCGGCGGCCGTCAGGTTGGCGGCACGGCGCTCGGCGGTCGCGCGTTCGTCGGCCAGCGCCGCCTCGGCTTTGCGGGCCTGCTCGACTTCATCGTTCCAGGGCAGCTCCATGCGCTGGCGGACGGCGGCCTCGGGGCTCAGCACCTCGGTATCCAGATAGTTCAGGACTTCTTCGACGAGCATCTCGGTCTCGGGGCGCGGGATGAGCACGCCGGGGGCGCACGCGACGTCGATCATGCGAAACTGCGTGCTACCGGTGATGTACTGTAGCGGCTCGCCTTTGGCGCGACGAACGACGGCCGCGTGCATGGTCTCGAGCTGGGCCGCGCTAAGCGTCTCGTCCATGCGCATATACAAGTCGATACGCGCCAAACCCGTGGCCGCGCACAGCAACCACTCGGCAGAAAGACGGGGATGCTCCTCACCGCGCTCGGCCAGGTACTCCTTGGTCCACTCGAGACAACGCTTGATGGTCCAGATCTCGTTTGCCATGGGGCCCTCCCCTCTTAAGCGCCGGGCGGCGCGCGAATGTCGGAGCAGATTGTAAGCGAGGCCAGCGCTTGGCAAGGGACGATTGAAGGCGATTATCGAGAATCAGCCCAGAATTTTGCACCGGGCTCGCTCAAAGTGTTCATTCGCCGACGTCTAGATTTGCATTCGTCAAGCTTTTGGCAAGGTTGCCCCAAAACTGACCAATATCTAACCAAGAACTTGCCACATCGCTTGACGCACGACCCATCAAAAATCGCCCCGCGATTTCTTGAACGATATTTTGAGCAATATTTTCGATAGCGGACTTATGCCGTCAATTACCTTAAGCAGGTAAGCAGCTCAAATGACATCACAGCCGACTGAATAAAATATCAAGGCAATGTCACCAATGACTCCCTACGAATCATTTGACAACCAAGGAAACGCCGATGTTTTGGCAATGTCAGCGAGCGACGTCCAGAGCGAACAAGTTGGCATGAAAAAGGCAAGGCATAGACCTTCTGGTCATGCCTTGCCTTTTGAATGACAAATTGTCGCTCTGGGCGGCGCGCAGCGTCGAGTCGTTACGCGGTTTGTAAAACCGCGTAACCTACACGGCCTGTGCCAGCTTCTCGGCTCGCTCGGCGGCGGCAAGTGCCTCGATGACGGTGCCGAGCTGGTCGCCCAGAAGGACGCCGTTGTAGGTGGAGTTGAAACCGATACGGTGATCGGTCACGCGGTCCTGGGGCTGGTTGTACGTACGGATCTTCTCGGAACGGTTGCCGTGGCCAATCTGGCTCTGGCGCTCGGCGCCGAGCTCGGCCTGCTGCTTCTCGAGTTCCATCTCGTACAGACGGGCACGCAGCATCTGCATGCAGACCTCGCGGTTCTGGATCTGGGAACGCTGCTCCTGCGACTGCACCACGGTGTTGGTGGGCAGGTGGGTGATGCGCACGGCGGAGTAGGTGGTGTTAACGCACTGACCGCCAGGGCCGGAGGCGCAGTAGGTGTCGATGCGCAGGTCAGACTGGTTGATCTGGACGTCGATTTCCTCGGCCTCGGGAAGCACGGCGACGGTTGCCGTGGAGGTCTGGATGCGACCCTGGGACTCGGTCTTGGGGACGCGCTGGACGCGATGCACACCGGACTCGTACTTCATGACGGAGTAGACGCGGTCACCCTCGACCTTGAACTCGATGGACTTAAAGCCGCCGGCCTCGCTGGGGCTGGAGTCGAGCACGGTGGTCTTCCAGCCGCGCGACTCGCAGAAGCGCTGGTACATCTTGTACAGATCACCGGCAAAGATGGCCGCCTCGTCGCCACCGGCGGCGGAGCGAATCTCGACGATGGTGTTCTTGTCGTCATTGGGGTCGCTTGGGATGAGCATGTACTTAATGTCTTCCTCGAGCTGGGGAAGCTTGGCCTCGTTTTCGGAGATGTCCATCTGGAGCATCTCCTTCTCATCGGCATCGGTAGTATCGTGGAGCATTTCCTTGGCAGCCTCGATGTCATCGAGCGCGCCGATGTACTCGCGCGAGGCGGCGATGAGGTCAGACTGGTGCGCGTACTCCTTGTTGAGACGCGTGAACTCCTTAATATCGGAGGCGACGGCCGGGTCGGAGAGCTTCTTCTCGAGTTCCTCGTAGGCCTTGATAATCTTTTCGAGCTTGTCGCGCATGGCGGGACTCCTTTATATGCGTGAAGGTGAAAATCGGCAGAGTTGATGGGGCGCGCGGCGCCACTGCGGGGGTAAGCCCGGCTAGAACATGTCGATCTTCAGATACATGCGCATCCCTTCGCGTATGGGGTACATAGTTGCGGTCTAACCCATACATGATAGCGTGCGCAGGCAAACCTGCATATAACCCGCACGGAATGAGCGGACGTAGCCGTTGGGGACGTTCCTTAACGGCTAGTCGTTTAAGAACGTTCCCAACGGCCAACAAAGGGACTGTCGCTTTGTCGAATTCTAGAGCGTTTGGAGCAGGGAGATGAGAAAACGGATGCCCTGGAGGTAGGCTCGGCGGGTGATGCGCTCGTTGGTACCGTGGACACCGCGCTCGCACTCGTCATCGTCGACCACAAAGGCCGAGAAGCGAATGCACTCAGGGCAAATGTGCTGGTAGTTGGCAGCGTCGGTCGCACCGATCACGGTCGAGGGCACAATTGCCACTGGCTCGAATGATCCGTTTTCCTCCGTCCCCTCTGGATCACGGAAATAGCGAGCGGCGATGGAGCGAACCGTCTCGAGGCCGGAACCACCGATGCGCGGGGACGGAGAGGGTTCGGAGCTGCCGGGGCCCAGCTCCACTTCGACACGCCCGGCAAGGTCCGCCCCGGCAACCGCCTCACGGCAGCGCGCCACAACGTCGGCCACGCTCATGCCCTCGAGCATGCGGAAGTTAATGTTGGCCCACATATCCTGCGGCATTACATTGGCGCCGGTGCTGCCGCCCTCGATCTGCGTGGGCGCGCAGGTGGTCGTCACCAGCGGATAGAGCTTTTTGCTGGCGAGGCAATCGCGGACAATGGCATCCCCGTTGGCGGCAATTTCATCGGCGGTGTAGAGCCCCAACTTGACAAGCTGGGCGGCAAGCAGATCGGTCACGCGCGTCGGCCACTCGATATCGCAGATTGCGGTAATGGCACGACTGAGCACCTCGAGCGACGTGCCGCCGTAGGGGTTGGAAGAATGTCCACCCTCACTCTTTGTCTTGAGCACAATGTCGGCATAGCCCTTCTCCGCGAGGTCGGCGTGCATGAGCCAACCCTCGCCCGCGCTGTACTCGGCAGCCGGAACGATGCGGTAGTCGCCCTCGTCGATCAGGTACTCAAGCTCAATGCCGCGCCCCTTGAGCGCACGGCCGATGGCGCCTGCTCCGTACTGCGTAGTCTCCTCGTCCTGGCCAAAGGCCAGGAGCAGCGTGCGCTCGTGCTGCCAACCGTGCGCCAGCGCATACTCGACAGCCTCGAGAATGCCTGCGACCTGATCCTTCATGTCGATCGCGCCGCGGCCCCAGATGTAGGTGTCGTCCACGTGCCCGCTAAAGGGGGCATGTGTCCAGTCGGCCTCGGTATCCGGCACCACGGGGACCACGTCCATGTGGCCCATGAGCATGACGGGTTTGAGGGCGGGGTCGGAACCGCCAAGCGTCACCAGCAGCGAATGATCGATAAGCTCGACCTCGCCCGCCGCAAACACGCGCGGCCATGCCTGCTGCATATAGGCGCGCAGGTCATCGAAGGGCTGCCAGTCCACCGCCTCGGCATCCATGCTCGAGACGGTCGGAAACGACAGCACGCGGCCCAGGCGCTCGCACGCGCTGGCCTCGTCCAGATCGGCAAAATCGTCCTCATGCGCAAAGAAGCGCCAAACCTCGGCCATGACATCCTTTCGATTGTGACGACAAAGGCCGCCCCACGGGAGCGGCCCTGCAACGTAAGCGTTTGCGCCGGTTATTTGTCTTCGAGATAGCGAGAGAGGAACTCGCGAGTGCGCTGGTGTTTGGGGTTGCCGAAGAGCTCGGCCGGCGCGGCGTCCTCGAGCACCACGCCCTTGTCCATAAAGACCACGCGGTCGGACACCGTGCGGGCAAAGGCCATCTCGTGCGTGACGACAACCATGGTCATACCGTCGGCCGCGAGCTTGCGCATGACCTCGAGCACCTCGCCCACGATCTCGGGGTCGAGTGCCGAAGTCGGCTCGTCGAACAGCATGATCTGCGGACTCATGCACAGGGCGCGGGCGATGGCCACGCGCTGCTTTTGGCCACCGGACAGGCGACCCACGGCGGCGTGCGCGAACTTTTCGAGCCCCACGCTCGTCAGATGCTCCATTGCGACCTTCTCGGCCTCGGCCTTGCTCATCTTTTTGAGCGTGACGGGCGCGAGCGTGCAGTTGTCGAGCACATCCATGTTGTTGAACAGGTTAAAGCCCTGGAACACCATGCCGATGTCCTCACGGAGTTTATTGATATTGCAGCGCTCGGCCGTAAGGTCCTGGCCGTGGAACCAGATGTGGCCCGCGTCCGGGGTCTCGAGCAGGTTGAGGCAGCGCAGGAAGGTCGACTTGCCCGAGCCCGAGGCGCCGATGATGGTAACGACCTCACCGGGATTGACAGCGAGGTCGATGCCCCTGAGCACCTCGAGCGAACCGAAGCTCTTGCGCAGGCCCTCGACGCGGATGAGCGGCTCTTTAGTTTGTGCGGCGGCCACAGCGCCGGTGGTAGTGGTATCTGCCATGATGATTCTCCTCGTCTTGCGCCTAGTTGGAGCTGGGCAGCGTTGCCGGGGCCTCGGCGCCGAGCTTTTTGCCAAAGGCCTCGAGCAGGCGGCTCGCCACGAGCGTCAGGATCAGGTAAACCACGAGCGCCACGCAGTAGACCTCCATCTGGCGGTAGTACACGCCGGCGACAGTGGTGGTGGCGTACATGAGGTCAAACACGCCAATGACCGAGAGCACCGACGAGTCCTTGATGTTGATGATGAGCTCGTTGGTGAGTGCGGGGATCGCGTTTTTAATACCCTGGGGGAACACGACCTTGCGCATGGCCTGCCACTGCGACAGACCCAGCGAGCGCGCCGCCTCGGCTTGACCGGGGTCGATGGACTCGATGCCGCCACGCAAAACTTCCATCATGTAGGCGGTGGAGTTGAGCGAGATGGTGACAAGGCCGGCGGTGAAGGTACTCCAGATCTGGTTGGCCTGGGCGGTTTCGAAGCCCATGCTGCGCAGAACGGTGAAGCCCGCGTAATAGATGAGCAGGCCCTGGACCATCATGGGCGTGCCGCGCACGATGGTGGAGTAGATGGTCGCAAAGCCGCGGCCGATGCTCTTGAAGAAGCGCGTGAGATCGTTGTCCACACGGTCGAAGGTCTGAATGCGCAGGAACACAAAGAGCAGCGCCAGGAAAAAGGCGATGACGGTGCCGAAGGTCGCAAGCGCGATGGTGATCTCGATACCGCGGATAAAGAAGTCCCCGCTCTTGTAGGTCATGTAGACCAGACTCGACAAAAAGTCGCTGGGGTTGGAGTCCGAGACAATGCTCACCCGCACCAGGTCGATAAACGACATGACGCAACGGTCGATAAAGAAGATCGCCGCAATGGCGACCACGACATAGCTGCCCTGGCGCGCGCTGCGACGAAAGCGCTCGGAAGCAAACGGCGACGTTTCGCGATAGTCATTCCAGTGCATGAGTTTGGTGACGAGCG
>CABUDS010000033.1 GCA_902490405.1 uncultured Collinsella sp. | reverse complement strand
AGGTGGACAGACGGGCAAGGTCGTCGAGCGAGACGGCAGAGGTGAGGGCCTCGAGATGCTCGAGAATCCTGTCCCTCATGTCGACGGGTTTCTTTGCCAAGCTGTCCTGTGTGGTCTTGTCCATGACTTCTTACCTCCTCGTACAAGGAGTATAAGGGGAGAACAGAGAACGGAAGGGGGCGCGTGGGGGAATCAACAGCTCCGAGGAAAAGTCCACCACTTGAGGGGCAGAAAACAACGGCCATTGAACATTCAGGGCCGACGCTCAACACTTCGGCTCGACACTTCGCTTTGGAAAGGGCCCCGGCGCGCCGGGGTCCCAACATAAAGAAGGGCCCCGGCGCGCAGGGCCTAAAGCTTAACCATGCGCGCGGCGATGCGGGCGCAGTCGCAGGCGGCCTTCTTCTCGAAGGTGTTGTAGTCGACGACCCGGCCCTCGGCGCAGGGCTTGTCGCTGATGGCGCGCACGACGACGAGGGGCACGCCGTTGAGATAGGCGGCCTGCGCGATGGTGCAGCCCTCCATCTCGCAGCACAGGTCGCCGAAGGTCGCGAGGATTCGCTCCTTCTGTTCCGCGGGCGAGACGAACTGGTCGCCGGAGACGACGCGGCCCTTGAGGACCTTAATGTCGGGGGCGACGGCGGCCGCGGCGGCGCACGCCGCCAGCAAGGGCCGGAACGGATCGCGCAAGATCAAGGCGTCGCCCGGGAGGTCGGGCGTTACCGTCAGCCGGCGCCGCGTCTGCCGCATCATGAGGGAGAACGGCCTGGCCGGCGCATACGGCAGGAAGAGGTTCAAGGTGCACCCCGGGGCGGTCAACGAGGCCGACGTGTCGAACGTCGTCGCGCGCGGCTTCGGCGGCAGGGCGCCGTGCACCCATATATGCAGCGACTTGGCCTGCGTGCGCGTCGGGACGTCGTGGAACTACGTCTGCCTGCTCGTCGACCTCTGCAACGGGGAGATCGTCGGCCACTCCGAAGGACCGAGGAGGGACGCGCGAGCTCCGAGCCAAGCTCTTGGATTACGTGCACTGGTACAACAACTTCAGGATCCACTCGACGCTGGGCTACATGTCGCCGGTCGAGTTCAGGGAGGCGGGGCCGTCCCTCCCGGAATCGTCCAAATAAGTGTTGCCAATCCATAGCCAATCCAGCCATCATCTCCGCGAAGGCGGACGTCAGGAAAAGCTCGGCTTGAGCTCGGTCGGACGCGGTCTGTGGGGCATCATTCAGGCTCAGGGGGTCTCCTTGTCTTCTTCGGTCGCAACCTGAATGATAGGGACGGCCCCTTCTCTCTTTCCCCTTCGTTTTCGACGCGTCACCCTCTCGGCGGGCTTAAGGCCCGCGCTCGCGGGTGCAGGGGCTACGCCCAAACCCCAAAAACGCAACGCCGTGCTCGAAGCGTTTCCGGACGTCAGCGTAATCTCAAATCCCGTTCGTCAACTCATGGGCAAGCCACCTGAGACTACTCATTTCTCCTACTGGCAATGAAGACCTGCGACCTGCAGTTTTGCAAACTGCTTGAAAGCCACCTGCGTTGATTCACTTCCTATTGCAGCTAGCGGCTTGCACGCGAAAAGGCATTTAAGTTTCAAAACGGGCGTTTTCGGCGCTATCGAGCCTCCAAAGGCATCCCGCCGCGCCCTTTGGGACAAAAACAAAAACTCAAAGCCCTGAGTTCGAAAATAGTTTTTGGAGTTGTCCCGACTTTTGTCCCCGAAGCCGACGAAACGCGACAGGGTGTCACCTGGCGGCACTCGATTCGAGACGGCACCGAAAACTGGATGCAACCGGAATGACGGGACGGCAGAACCGAAGCCATCGAGTGGGGATAGAAAAAGGCCCGGGTGCCGTGGGACATCCGGGCCTTTGCTAGCAACTTGATGTTGCGGGCAGCTTAGAACTTGTAGCCGCACTTCTTGCAGACGCGCAGCTTGTTCTTGCCGTCCTTCTCGTGACCGACGCGGGTAACCTTACCGCACTCGGGGCAAACGAGATTGACGTTGGAGGCGTCGATGGGAGCCTCCTGCGAAACGATGCCGCCCTGCTGGTTGGCAGCGTTGGGCTTGACGGCCTTCTTGACGACCGAAACGCCCTCGACAACGACCTTGTTCTCGGCGGGGAGAGCACGCAGGACAACGCCCTGCTTGCCGCGATCCTTACCAGAGAGAACCTGGACCTTATCGCCCTTCTTGATATACATATATCTCCCCTAACTACAGGGTCTCGGGAGCGAGCGAGACGATCTTCATGTACTTCTTGTCACGAAGCTCGCGAGCGACGGGCCCGAAGATACGGGTGCCGACGGGCGAACCATCGTTGTTGATGACAACGCAGGCGTTCTCATCAAAGCGAATGTAGGAGCCATCCTTGCGGCGGATCTCCTTAACGGTGCGAACGACGACGCAACGGACAACGTCCTTCTTCTTGACGTTGGCGCCAGGGGTAGCCTCCTGGACAGCACCGATGAACACATCGCCGATGCCTGCATAACGACGCTTGGAACCGCCAAGCACCTTGATGCAGCGAATCTTGCGAGCGCCGGAGTTGTCGGCGACGTTCAGCATGGTTTGCATCTGAATCATGGTAGATGTTCCTCCGAACTAAGAACCGAAGAGAGGTGCGCAGCCTTTATACGGCCCGTGGTATGCAAGCCAGGCATACGCACATCTTCGGAAACGTACAAGTCGTAAGAGCGACTGCTTATTTAGCGCGCTCGACGACCTCGATGAGGCGCCAACGCTTCATCTTGGACATAGGACGGGTCTCCATAACGCGGACGGTATCGCCCACGCCAGCCGTGCACTCCTCGTCGTGAGCGTGCAGCTTCTTGGAGCTGGTCATCATCTTGCCGTACTTGGGGTGACGCTTGCGCTCGGTGATGGTGACAACAATGGTCTTGGCACCGGAGACGGAGGTAACGACACCCGTACGGACCTTACGCGAGTTACGCGAATCAGTCATGTTCTCTCCTTAGGTCCTACTCGGCGACAGCGGACTTCTCCGCTGCGATCTCGCGGGCGCGCTGCTCCGTGAGGACGCGAGCGATGTCCTTCTTCACGGTGTTGACGCGAGCGGTGTTGTCCAGCTGGCTGGTGGCCATCTGGAAACGAAGGTTAAAGAGCTCGGCGCGCATTTCCTTCAGCTTCTCAACGAGCTGAGCGTCCGAGAGCTCACGAATCTCTGCGGGCTTCATTAGTTCTCCTCCTTGGCGGCGGCGGCGTCCTCAGCAGCCCACTTGGCCTCGAGAGCGGCCTCCTCAGCCATCTCCTTCTCGATGCGCTGCTCAGCGTTCTTGGCAGCAACAATCTTGGTCTTGATGGGAAGCTTGTGCTGTGCAAGACGCAGAGCCTCGCGAGCGACCTCCTCGGGCACGCCCTTGACCTCGAACATGATGCGGCCGGGCTTGACGACGGCCACCCACTCCTCGGGATTACCCTTACCAGAACCCATGCGAGTCTCGGCAGGCTTCTTGGTGATGGGCTTATCGGGGAAGATCGTGATGTAGACACGACCGCCACGCTTCATGTAGCGGGTCATGGCAATACGAGCGGCCTCGATCTGACGGTTGGTGATCCAATGGGCCTCGAGAGCCTGGATACCAAACTCGCCGAAATGCAGCTCGGTATTACCCTTGGCCTGGCCCTTCATGGAGCCACGCTGCACCTTGCGGTGAAGAATACGCTTAGGGGCAAGCACTACTGACCCCTCCTCTCGGAGTTACGACGACGAGGACGGGAAGAGCCCTCGAGTGCAGGGTTGGGAACAGGCTGGCCCGGGAGCTTCTCGCCCAGGTAGATCCAGACCTTCACGCCGCAAGCGCCCATGGTGGTGCTGGCGACAGCCGTGCCGTAGTCGATCTTGGCACGGAGGGTGTGCAGAGGCACGCGACCCTCGCGGTACCACTCACGACGGCCCATCTCGGCACCGCCGAGACGACCGGAGCACTGGATACGGATGCCCTTAGCGCCGGCCTTGCGGGCAGACTGGACAGCCTTGCGCATAGCGCGACGGAAGGCAACGCGGCCCTCGAGCTGCTCGGCGATAGACTGAGCAACGAGGTTGGCGTCGAGCTCGGGGCGTTTGATCTCGACAACGTCGACGGAGAGCTGGCCCTTGGAGACGCCAGCGACCTTCTCGAGCTCGGTGCGGAGGGTATCGATCTCGGCACCCTTCTTACCGATGACAACGCCGGGGCGAGCGGTGAGGATGATGACCTTCACCTTGTCGCCAGCGCGCTCGATCTCGACGCGAGAGACAGCTGCGCGGGAAAGACGCTTCTCGAGGTACTTGCGGATCTCGAGATCGTTACCGAGGGTCTTAGCGTAATCCTTCTCTGCGAACCAGCGGGAGCGCCAGTTCTCGGTGATGCCAAGACGGAAGCCGGTGGGGTAGACTTTCTGACCCATACAGCCTTACGCCTCCTTTCGAGGAGCAACGACGACGGTGATGTGGGAAGTACGCTTCAGAATGCGAGAAGCGGAACCCTTGGCGCGGGGACGGATGCGCTTAAGCGTCGGACCCTCGTCAACATAGGCAGCGGCGACAACCAGGTTGTCGGCACGCAGACCGTTGTTGTTCTCGGCGTTCGCAACGGCGGAACGGAGAACCTTCTCGACATCCACGGCGACGGCGCGGTCGCAGAAGTGGAGGATGTCGAAGGCCTGAGCGACAGGCTTGCGGCGGATCAGATCGACCACCAGGCGGGCCTTGCTGGGGGAAACACGCACGTACTTAGCGACGGCGCGAACCTCGGTGGCCTCAGTTTCAATAGACTTAGTTGCCATTTACGGTTAACCCCCTATTTGGCCTTGTGGCCACGGAACGTACGAGTCGGCGCGAACTCGCCGAGCTTGTGACCAACCATGGACTCGGTAACATACACGGGCACATGCTTGCGGCCGTCGTGGACGGCGATGGTGTGACCAACCATCTCGGGGAAGATGGTGGACGCGCGGGACCAGGTCTTCACGACGTCCTTCTTGCCAGCCTCGTTCATCGCGGTGATACGCGAGAGAAGGCGAGTCTCCACGAACGGGCCCTTTTTGAGACTTCTGCTCATAAGTGCTTTCTCCTAAAACTCGGTATCCGAAATTACTTCTTACGGCGACGAATGATGTGCTGGTTCGAGACCTTCTTCTTCTTGCGCGTACGAAGGCCCTTCGTCGGCTTACCCCAGGGGGTAACAGAGGGACGACCAGAGGTGTGGTTCTTGCCCTCGCCACCGCCGTGCGGGTGGTCGACAGGGTTCATGACGGTACCGCGGACGGTCGGGCGCACGTTCATGTGACGCTTACGGCCGGCCTTGCCGATGACGATGTTGGCGTGATCGGCGTTGCCGACCTCACCGACGGTGGCGCGGCAGGTAACGAGGATGCGGCGCATCTCGGAGGAAGGCATACGGACGATAGCGTACTTGCCCTCCTTACCCATCAGCTGGCAGGAGTTACCGGCGGAACGGGCGATAGCAGCGCCCTTGCCCGGCTGGAACTCGACGGCGTGGATGAGCGTACCGACGGGGATGTCGGCGAGGGGCAGGGCGTTGCCCGGCTTGATGTCGGCGTCAGAACCGGACATGATGGTCTGACCGACCTCGAGGCCCTTGGGGGCCAGGATGTAGCGCTTCTCACCGTCAGCGTAGTGCAGCAGAGCGATGCGAGCGGAACGGTTCGGATCGTACTCGATCGTGGCAACCTTGGCGGGCACGCCGTCCTTGTTGCGCTTGAAGTCGATCACGCGGTAACGACGCTTCACGCCGCCGCCCTGGTGGCGGGTGGTGATGCGGCCGTTGTTGTTACGACCGGCCTTCTTGGGCAGGGGCTCGAGAAGAGACTTCTCGGGCTTGGTGCAGGTGATCTCGGAGAAATCGGAGATCGTCTGCCAACGCCTACCAGCGGAGGTCGGCTTAAGGTGCTTTACAGCCATTACAATCCCTTTCAATAGGAATCCGTTAGCCATCGCAGACAGGGATTCGAGGTTCTGCCTCGGGTGCGATGACACCGGACGTATACACGGTTCCGGGCGTGTCCATTTTATACGCCCAAAACCTTGAGCTCTCGCCTCCCCTATTTGGGAGGCATGAGCTCACTCAACAGCAGCGAGTCTTAGGCCTGGTTGCCAAAGACCTCGATGGTGTCGCCCTCGGCCAGCGTGACGATGGCCTTCTTCCAAGAACGGGTCTTGCCGGCGACATAGCGCACGCGCTTGGTCTTGGGCTTGACCGTCAGGGTGTTCACGCGAACGACCTTGACGCCGAAGATCTCCTCGACAGCGTCCTTGATCTGATACTTGTTAGCATCCTTGGCGACCTCGAACGTGTACTTGTTCTGCTCCATGCCGGAGAAGGAACGCTCGGACACGATCGGACGGATGATGATCTCGTGGGCGGTCATTTATGCAAGCACCTCCCCGAAGTGAGCGGCGATGTCGGCGGGCATCAGCACAGCGTTGTTGTTGACGAGATCGTAGGTGTTGGCCTCGTCGGCAGTGATGATGAACGTCTTGGGAATGTTGCGGAATGACAGGTAGGCGTTGACGTCCTCATCGCGAACGATGATGGTCAGACGCTTGCCCTCAAGGCCGAGGGCCTTGAGCATGGCGACGGCAGCCTTGGTGGAAGGCTTCTCGAAGCCGTAGTCGTCGACGAGCACGAGCTCGCCATCGGCCAGCTTGGCGGACAGCGCGGAGCGCATAGCCAGCTTGACCTCCTTGTTGTTCATACGCTTAGCGTAGGAACGGGGCTTGGGGGCGAAGACAACGCCACCGTGACGCCACTGGGCAGCACGGATGGAACCCTGGCGGGCACGGCCGGTGCCCTTCTGACGCCAAGGCTTCTTGCCGCCACCGGAAACCTCAGAGCGACCCTTAGCAGACTGGGTGCCCTGACGCCAAGAGGCCATCTGGCACTTGACGATGTGGTGCATAACGTGGATGTTCGGCTCGATGCCGTACACCTCAGCGGCGAGCTCGGCCTCGGCGACCTTCTTGCCCTCGCTGTTCTTTACTTCAAACTTTGCCATTTAAGTGTTCTCCTTGGTATGACGCTGGGCTAAATGGGCTGGGCCCTTAGGCCATACGGATGGCGACGAGACCATTCTTGGCACCCGGGACAGCGCCCTTGACCAAGATGAGGTTCTGCTCGGCATCGATGCGGACAACGGAAAGGTTCTTGACGGTAACGCGCTCGTTACCCATGTGACCGGCCATCTTGACGCCCTTGAGGACGCGCGCAGGATAGGCGCACTGACCGATAGAACCGGGGTGACGCTGGAAGTGAGAACCATGCGTCATAGGACCGCGGCGCTGACCCCAGCGCTTGATGCGACCCTGGAAGCCCTTACCCTTGGAGGTACCGATGACGTCGACCTTCTCGACATCAGCGAAATCAGCGACGGTGACGACCTCGCCGACCTTGTGCTCCTCGCCGTTCTCGACGCGGACCTCACGAAGGAAACGGACAGGCTCGACGCCAGCCTTGGCGAAGTGACCAGCCATGGGCTTGTTCACGTTCTTGGCCTTGATGTCGCCGAAACCGATCTGGACGGCGTCATAGCCGTCGGTTGCCTGAGTTTTAACCTGCGAGACAGCGCAGGGGCCAGCCTGGATGACCGTGACGGGAACGACGTTGTCGTCCTCGTCCCAAACCTGGGTCATGCCAATCTTGCGGCCGAGAATCATGCTGATCAAGATATGATCCCAACTCTCGCGTGGTCTTGGGACAATGCGTACACCACCGAGCGTACGCCCCTAGAGGACCACTACTTACACGACGTGCTCCCCAGTCTTGTATTGCGCCCGGACTACCTGACAACCCTATTAAGCAGGCATTTTGTCCAGCCAGAATACTCCCCTGGTTTCACACAGCTGTTTAGTATACACGGCTGCGGGCGTATCCATCGAGATTCATATTTCACTCACATTGTTTACGCAGGTAAAGTGCGTGGATGGCTCCCGAGCACGGCGGAGGGCCGGAGAAATATATTAAGGTCCCTGCTCTACAGTCCTGCGCAAGACGGAGAGCACATTAAGTGCTCTCCTTTGCGTGCGGAACTCGCGATGACCTTAATATATTTCTCCGGCCCTCCGCCGTGCTCGGGAGACGACACGTTGATGTCTGCTTGACTCTGCTCGCTCAGGCTAATGACTTTGTTGGGGGTCCACTATTTGCTGGAGGGTGAACTTGCATTGCATTGGCTCGCCCTCTACTTGTGGCTCCGCCTCATCAAAATCGAAAATCATAATGGCGCAGTTGGGGAGTTTTGTTGGGAGCTCGAAGCCGTCTGGAGCTGCAGCCTTGATGAATTGGCGGCTGGCACTGCCGTGGCTTACTGCTAGGAGGGTTTCGATGCCCTCGGCGCCCATGAGATTGGTGAGGGTGGCTACCATGCGCTCCTGCAGGGCATGACTTCCTTCTCCTCCAAAGGGGACCAAGTCCTCGCCGGGGTCCCAGACGTCGGTGGGCAGGGCATCGTGGGGACCCTCTTCGAAGGAGCCGTAGCTGCGCTCGATGATGCCTTCGCAGGGCTCGACTGCTGCGTCCGGGCCAAGGAGTTCGGTTGCGACGAGCTGAGCTGTGTCCATGGCTCGGCCTAAGGGCGAAGAGACTACTTTGTCGGGGGCAACGTCGTGGGCTTTGAGCCATGCGGCTGCCATTCCCGCTTGTTTGCGGCCCAGGTCGGTCAGCGGTGAATCGCAGCGGCCCTGGACCAGCTTTTTGACGTTGAATTCTGTCTGGCCGTGGCGGAGTAGATATAGCTTCTTCATGCTCTCCCCTTCTGCATCATTTGCTTTATCGGCTCGGCCCTACTCGTGGGTATGCCCTACGTAGTCTTCGTCGATCGTGATTTTGGCGACCGACTTGGGATATTCCGATTCGACCCGTTGTGTCAGCGCGTACTTTAAGTCTTCGGCACTCATCTGCAGATCCGAGGGTCGCACGCAGTCAAAGATCACGTTGGTGTGCGTAGGGCCCGGCACACAGCGTAAGTCATGAATCGAGAGGCGGCTATCGATCTCCTGTGCCATGGCGTTAATGCGCAAGCGCATGCTCGCCACCTTGGGGTCATCGGTCACGATGGGATCGTAGTGAAGCGTGACGATCATGCCGTCTTCGACCCTAAACGACTGCTCGATGTTATCGAGCGTGTCGTGACTTTCCAGCGGGCTGGTCTCGGCCGCCATCTCGGCGTGCGCACTTGCAAACTTCCTGCCCGGACCATAATCGTGAACCATAAGGTCGTGGACGCCCAAAACGCCGGGATAGCTCATGATCTTGTCTCGAATGTGCTTGACCAGCCTGGGATCGGGCGCCTGGCCCAAAAGCGGGCTCACCGTATCTTGGATAAGCTCAAAACCACTCCAGCCAATATAGGCGCCAACGGCAAGGCCGACCCATGCGTCAAGATTGATGTGCGTCACCTGCGAAACAATTGCGCACGCTAACACGGCGCCCGTAGCAAGAACATCGTTCTTGGAATCCTGCGCGGTCGCATGCAGCGTCTCGGACTCAATGCGATCGCCGAGCTTTTGGTTGAGGACCGCCATCCACAGCTTTACAACCATCGAAAGCGCTAGAACTGCCACCAGGGCAAGCGAGAACTCGACAGGCTCCGGGTTGACGATACGCTCCACCGAGGACTTCACCAGTTCGATGCCAATAAGCAGCACGAGCGCCGCCACAACCAGACCCGAGAGATACTCGTAGCGGCCATGTCCGTAAGGATGCTCGGGGTCGGCCGGCTTGCTCGCCAGCCTAAAGCCCAGCACGCTCACGATATTCGAGCTGGCATCGGACAGGTTGTTCATGGCGTCCGCCACGATCGAAACCGATCCCGACAGCACGCCAATTGCACCCTTTGCAGCGCAAAGTGCCACATTGGCGATAATGCACACCACGCCCGTCAACGTGCCCACGCGCGCACGGTCACCCTGTGCTCGTTTAACAATCCACTCGACCATCTTTACCTGCCCCCACGGTACTACCTATATATCTATTGCTCAAACGGATTGTAGTGTAGCCACTTTGCCCCACAGATACAAAAAGGCCGCAGCCCGCACGGACCACAGCCTTGGAATGTGGCAAAGGAATCGTCCTTGTGTCGCACAGGTTTACGCGCTTACTTCGGCCACGCTCTTCGAGGTTTCGGGTGAATCGGCTCCGTCTTCTGCCGCCTGCCCCTTCGCCGGCGCCACGCCAAAGCAGTAGCTCAGCGCCGCAGACACCGCAAATGCCACACCGCCGGCAGCGCAGCACCACAGCAGGTTCGAGATGCCGCCCGTGGCAAAGCCAATGACCATGAGGACATTCGTCATGCCAATGGTATAGGCCGTAACGTGGCCCACGGCTGCAACAAGGCCTCCGACGGCGCCGCCAATGGCCATGCACGTCAGGCACCTGCCATATTTAAAGCCGCAACCGTACAGCGCCGGCTCGCTTACGCCGCCAAGAACACCCGAGATTGAATAGCCCAGCATGAGCGCCTTCTCGTCCTTATCTGCAACGCGGAGCGACGCGCCAAAGGGCATGCCCCAAACGGCAAACGTTGCCATCGTCGCGGCGATCAGGATGCACGAATCCGTTCCCACGCTCATAAACTGCGCATAGGCGAGCGATAGGACAACGTTGCTGACGCCCGCAATCTTAAGGAACTCCCAGCCCGCGGCAAGCCCCATGAGCGTGAGCAGCGACACGATGCCACCGGAATTGCCAAGCATAAACATAAGCTGGCCCAACAGCATGCCCAGATAGCTGCCCGCCGGCGCCGTGATACACAGCGAAACCGGAACCATGACAAGCATGGTCGCAAACGGAACAAACGAAAACGCCACAGCCTGAGGGATAGTGCGCTTAAAGAAACACTCCACTCGCCATAGCACGGGCACCGAGATGAGGACCGGAATAACAGTCGTCGTGTAATCGTTGACCGGCGCGGGAAGCAGACCATACACGGAAGTCATCGATGCCCCCGCCGTCGATGCGGCATCGACGAGCTTAAGCAGATCGGGCGCAATCAATACGCCGCCCAGCATCATGCCCAGTTGTTCCGAGCAACCGAGCTGGCGGGCAGCCGCCCAACCAAGATAGATGGGCAAAAAGTAGTAACCGGCGTTATAGAGCCAACTGTAGAACAGGCGATAGATTTCGGAATCGGCAGGCCACAGGCCCAGCATGCCTTCGCCCATAATGACGGCGACGGTGCGGAACAACGCCGCGCAGACAATAAAGGGCAGCGCCGACATCATGCTTTTGGATAGATAGTCCACCACGGCCATGGCGTTTGATGAAACCGTCGTTGTGAACGAGGTGTTAGTAACTTGTGACATGGAACGCCTTTCCCAATGTGACATACGGGCTGCCCCTTTGTCACATCGTGCGGTACCGACCGATTGTGCGGTACTTTTCATAGCGGAGGTTTGTGAGGGTCGCGTCGTCGAGCTGCCCAAGCGTATCGAAGGCATCAAATGCCGAAGACATGACGGCACCGGCGATCTCCTCATGCGACAGGCCCCTATCGTCGACAATGCCGTCGATGATGCCGAGCGTCAGCAGATCGGGGGCCGTGAGCTTAAGCGCCTCGGCGGCCTCATCCGCACGCTCCGTATCCTTCCACAGGATCGACGCGCAGGCCTCGGGACTCACGACCGAATAGGCCGAGCTCGAGAGCATCAGGATGCGGTCGGCCACGGATAGCGCCAGCGCGCCACCAGAGCCGCCCTCGCCTGTCACCACCGAGACAATCGGCGTCTTAAGGCCGCTCATCTCCATGAGATTCTGGGCAATCGCCTCGCCCTGGCCGCGCTCCTCGGCACCGATGCCGCAAAACGCGCCCGAAGTATCGACCAGGCACAGAACCGGTCGACCAAACTTTTCGGCCTGACGCATAAGGCGACGCGCCTTGCGGTAGCCCTCGGGATGCGCCATGCCAAAGTTGCGGCGAATACGCTCTTTGGTCGTGGTGCCGCGCTCGATGGCGATAACCGTCACGGGACGTCCGTCTTTCCAGCCAATGCCACCCACCACAGCGGCGTCGTCGCCAAAGTAACGGTCGCCGTGCAGCTCCACAAATCCATCCAGGCCCAGCGAGATCATCTCACCCGCCGTGGCGCGATCTGCCGAGCGGGTCTGCTTGACAATCTCGAGCGCGGTTTTTGGTGCCGTCGAGCGCTTAAACAAGTGTCCCAGCTTTTTGCCGCGGCGACCCGCATGGACGATCTCATGCGGTGCCCCCAGGCCGGGCGCGTGCCCTTCGTGCAGCGCCAACAGCTCGCCTACCGCGAGCGCAATCTCGCCACGCGGAACAACGGCATCGCAAAAGCCGTGCTCCAGCAAAAACTCGGAGCGCTGGAATCCCTTGGGCAGGCGCTTGTGCATGTTCTGCTCGATCACGCGCGGGCCGGCAAATGCCGTCAGGGCATCGGGCTCGGCCAGGATAATGTCGCCCTCCATGGCAAAGCTCGCGGTCACGCCGCCAGTCGTGGGGTCGGTGAGCACCGTGATATACAGGCCGCCCGTCTCGCTGTGGCGCCTAACCGCCGCAGAAATCTTGGCCATCTGCATAAGCGATGTCACGCCCTCTTGCATGCGCGCACCGCCCGAAACGGTAAAGCCGACAACTGGCAATCCCATCTCGGTCGCACGCTCAAATGTGCGACAGATCTTCTCGCCCACCACGGAACCCATCGAGCCCATCATAAAGTTGGCATCCATAAAGAAGAGCGCGGTATCGCAGCCGCAGATTTTGCCCCTGCCGCACACAACGGCATCGCGCTCGCCCGAACGCTCGACCGCGCCCTTGAGCTTGTCGGCATAACCGGGAAACGAGAGGAAGTCCTCCGACGCCAGATTGGCATCCCATTCCTCAAACGTGCCCTCGTCAACCGTCATGCGCATGCGCGCGCGACCGCTCACGCGAAAGTGCTTGCCGCAACGAGGGCAGACCTCGAGGTTGTCATGCAGGCGCGCCTCATCGATCACACGGCGGCACTCCGGGCACTTAATAAACACGTGGCGCGCGGGAAACTCGGCGCACGACTCGGTCATCGGCCCCTCGAGAACGTTGACCGCCTTCGCTTTTCTATTCATCAGCATAGAGATGCCCCATCAGATCGGTATGATACATGCCCGACAAGAACTCGTCGTTTGCCAGCACGTCGAGCTGAAGCTCGCTGTTTTCGCTCACGCCCTCGATCACGAGCTCGCCCAGAGCCGAGCGCATCTTGCGAATGGCGCCGTCGCGCGTGGGCGCACACACGATGAGCTTGCCGAGCATGGAGTCGTAGTACGGCGGAACTTTCGCACCGGTAAACATGGCGGAATCCCAGCGTACGCGCGGACCACCCGGCACTCGCAACGCGGTGACCGTTCCGCATGACGGCAGAAAGTTCGGCGTTTCGGCATTGATGCGGCACTCCATGGCGTGGTTGCGCACCGGCATGTCCTCCTGCTCAAAGGGCAGAGGCTGGCCGGCTGCCACACGCAGCTGCCACTTGACCAAGTCGGTATCGGTCACAAACTCCGTAACCGGGTGCTCCACCTGCAAGCGCGTGTTCATTTCCATAAAGTAGAAATTGCCGTCGTCCGAGTACAAAAACTCGATGGTACCCGCTCCCTCGTAGCCGACGGCACGAGCCAAGTCACGCGCTGCCTTGTGCATGCGAGCACGAATGTCGTCGTGTCCGTCGAGGCACGGCGCGGGGCTCTCCTCGATCAGCTTTTGGTTGCGACGCTGTACCGAGCACTCGCGCTCGCCGAGCGAAAACACATGGCCCTGCTTATCGGCCATAATCTGCACCTCAACGTGGTGCGCCGGCGCGACGAACTTCTCCATGTAGCACTCGCCGTCGCCAAAGACGGCCTCACCCTCGGCATGCGCCTCGATGAACGCCTTTGCCGCATCTTCCACGCGCTCGACCTTGCGAATACCGCGGCCGCCGCCGCCCGCGCGCGCCTTGATGAGCACGGGACAGCCAATGCGCTCAGCCTCGGCCGTTGCCTCCTCGGGACTTTTGAGCAAATCGCAGCCCGGCACGATGGGCACGCCCGCCGCGGCGGCCGTTCGACGCGCGGCGTCCTTGTCGCCCATGCTGTCGATGACCTCGGCCGAGGGACCGACAAACGCCAGACCGTACTTGTCGCAGTCGCGCACGAAGCTCGCCTTCTCGGAAAAGAAACCGTAGCCAGGATGGATCGCCTTTGCCCCCGACTTTACGGCACAGGTGAGCACAGCATCGTCGTTGAGGTAGCTCTCGGCAAGACGCGGGCCGCCGATGCAATACGCCTCGTCGGCAAGCTGCACGTGCAGCGCGTCCGCATCGGCCGTGGAATAAACGGCGACGGTCTTGATGCCCATATCGCGGCACGCGCGGATAACACGGACCGCGACTTCTCCGCGGTTGGCGATGAGCACTTTGTCGAACATGAAGCCTTCCTTAACTTTCGTGCATGAGTGCAAAAGACATATCGGCGCGGCAGCAAACCTCACCGTTGACGCTCGCGGTGCCCGTCGCAAAGCGGAACGGCCCGCGCGCACGCGTGATGGAGCACACCAGGTCCACCGTGTCGCCCGGGCGTACCGGACGCTTAAAGCGCACCTTGTCCAGACTCGTGTAGAACGGCGTCGCGCCACGCGCCTCCTCATCGCCCATCAGCAGCACGCAGCAGTTCTGGGCGAGCATCTCGCACTGAATCACGCCGGGGACGACCGGATTTCCCGGAAAATGCCCCTGCAAAAAGTACTCGTCGCCCGTAATCGTGATCTTGCCGTGGGCCTCGTCGCCCACCAGCTCGGCTTCGTCGAGCAAAAGCATCGGCTCGCGATGCGGTAACAGCTTCTTGAGCTCTTCTTTGTTCATGGATATCACCTATCCAATCCTCATGAGGCAGCTGCCAAACTCCACGAGGTCGCCGTCGGCCACGCAGATCTCGAGCACCTCGCCATCCGCCTCTGCCGTTACCTCGTTGAGAACCTTCATGGCCTCGATGATGCAGAGGGTCTCACCGGCCTTGACCTTGGAGCCCACGTGCACAAACGGCTCGTCGCCCGGCGCCGGGGCAGCATAGAAAACGCCGACCATGGGAGCGGTCACCTCGGTGCCCTTGGGCTCCGGTGCGGCGGCAGGCGCCTGCGCGGCGGGCTCCGGTGCGGCGGCAGGCATGGCGACAGGAGCCACCGCCGGAGCAGTCACGGCACCCGGCATAGGCATGGGCACGGCAACAGGCTGCGCGGCGCTCGCGCGCTCGAGTTCGACCGCGGTGCCATCGGGCTCCTCAACGCGTACGCGCGTGAGGCCGCGGTCCTCCATAACATCGGCTATCTCGGCAAGTCTTTTGGAATCCATGCTCTAGCTCCTCGTATATCTACGCAGCGCGATGGCGGCATTGTGTCCACCAAAGCCCAGATTGGTCGAAAGCGCCCAGGTAAGGTCGGCGCGAGCCGCGCGATTGGGCGTGTAGTCAAGATCGCAGGCGGGATCGGGCGTGTGGTAGTTAATGGTCGGGGGTACTACGCCCTGCTCGAGCGCCATGGCGCAGGCCATGACCTCGATGGCACCCGTAGCACCGATCATGTGACCGGTCATCGACTTGGTCGACGAGACATGCGCGGCGCGCGCCGCGTCCTCGCCGAGCGCCCGCTTAATGCCCGCCGTCTCGGAGGAATCGTTGAGCTTGGTCGAGGTGCCGTGGGCATTGATGTAGAGGCCCTCGGAAGGCTTGACGTCGCCCTCGACCACCGCCAGCGATATCGCGCGGGCAATGCCGGCAGCCTCGGGATCGGGGCTCGTGATGTGATAGGCATCATCGGTGTTGCCGTAGCCCACGACCTCGGCATAAATGTGCGCCCCGCGAGCCAGCGCGTGTTCCATGCTCTCGAGCACGAGCACGCAGGCGCCCTCGCCCATCACAAAGCCGTCGCGATTCGCATCGAACGGACGGCATGCCGTCGACGGGTCGGGGTTGGTAGTGAGTGCACGGCAGGACGTAAAGCCCGCAACGGCATCGGGGATAATGGCCGCCTCGGCTCCGCCGGCGAGAATCGCATCGGCATAGCCATGCTTGATGGCGCGGAACGCCTCGCCCACGGCATGGGCCGAGGTCGCGCACGCAGTCACCACGGGCAGGGTCGGGCCTTTTGCCTTGTGGCGGATTGCGATATTGCCCGAAGCCATATTGGGAATCATCATCGCAATCATATAGGGCGATGCACGGCGGGGCCCACGGTCAGCAATCGTGTGGACGTTGTCGACGAGTGTCTGCATGCCGCCCACGCCTGAGCCCACGTAGACGCCCAGGCGCTCGCGATCGATGGCGCCTTCGACATCAAAACCCGCATCGTGCATGGCCTCGTCCGACGCCGCCAGGGCAAACTGGACGCAAGGGTCCAGGTGCTTGGCATCGTGCTTACCAAAGTAGTCGTTGCCGTCAAAACCCTTGACCTCGGCCGCCACCTTAACGGCAAACGCATCCGTATCAAAGTGCGTAATCGGGCCGATGCCACAAGTCCCGGCACACATGGCCGCCCAGGTGGCAAGCGCGGTGTTGCCGAGCGGCGATACGGCACCGATGCCGGTGATTGCAACTCTCTGTTCCATCTTGGTCTCCTCATCCAGGCCGTTGTTCGGCCCTGGTTTCTACATCGCCATTCCGCCGTCGACGCGCACGACCTCGCCCGTAATGTAGACAGCCGCATCACTCGCCAAAAAGCGCACCACGCCGGCCACTTCCTCGGGGCGCGCCATGCGCCTCAGGGGAATCTGCTCCTCGCACGCCGCGCGGACCTTCTCCGAGAGCTTTGCCGTCATATCGGTCTCGACAAACCCGGGTGCGACCGCGTTTACTCGTACGCCGCGGGGCGCAAGCTCGCGCGCTACCGCCTTGGTCAGGCCGATGACGCCCGCCTTGGAGGCAGCGTAGTTGGCCTGCCCGGCATTGCCCATCAGGCCCACGACCGAACTCATGTTGATGACGCAACCGCCGCGCTGGCGCATAAAGGTCTTGGTGAGCGCGCGCGTCATATTGAACGTGCCCTTGAGATTGACATCGAGCACGCGGTCGAAGGCATCGTCGCCCATACGCATGAGCAGACCGTCGCGCGTTATGCCGGCGTTGTTGACGAGCGCCCAAATGGAGCCAAAGTCGTTGAGGACCGCTTCCACGCACGCGTTGACGGCAGCGGGGTCGGCCACATCGCATCGATATGCGCGTGACGTGGCGCCAACCGCCTCACAGGCTTCGCACGTTTCGCGCGCCGCATCGACGCTACCGGCATAGACGACGGCGATATCAAAGCCGTCCTCCGCCAGACCGACAGCGCAGGCACGGCCGATACCCCGCGAGGCGCCCGTGACCAGCGCCACGCGACGCGAGTCGTTGCGCTCGAGCGCGCCGTTGTTCAAGTTGCCCATGTCATTCCTTTCGGGTTACAGCTCTGTGGACTATGCGAGCTCGTCGGCAATAGCTGCGACCTGCTCGGCCGTTTCGCACGAATACACGCGAACGTCGCTCAGCGTACGCTTGACCAAGCCCGACAGCGTTTTGCCAGGGCCGACCTCAATAAACGTGTCGATGCCTTGATCCTGCAGGGCATGCAGCGTGTCGACCCAGCGCACGGCATGACTCACCTGGTTGGCCAGCACCTCCGATGCCGCCTGCGGGTCGGCCGGATAGGGCGCTGCCGTCATGTTTGCCATAACAGGAATGAGCAACGGGGACGGCGCGTGACCGGCCTCGATATATGCAGCAAGGCCACAGGTCGCCTCGGCCATATAGGGGCTATGGAATGCACCCGACACCGCGACCTTCATGGCGCGACCGCCAGCCTCTTTTACCAGGACGTCGAGGGTCTGCAACGCATCGGGCGCTCCGGCCACAACCGTCTGCTGGGGGCTGTTGTAGTTGACCGGCCAGCAGTCCTCGCCTGCCTGTTTTGTCAGGCCCTCGACCTGTGCCGCATCGAGTTTGATGACGGCGCGCATGCCGCCGGGGTGACGCTCGGCCGCCGTGGCCATCAATGCCGCGCGCTCACACACGAGCTCAAAACCCTCTCGCGTATCAAATGCCCCCGCAAAGGTGAGCGCGGCGACCTCGCCAAGCGAAAAACCCGCACAGGCGGCAGGCGCCACGCCGCGCTCGCGCAGGGCGGCAGCGACAGCCAAGTCGTGCACGAACACGCAAGGCTGCGTGTTCTCGGTCTGCGAGAGCTCCTCCTTGGAGGCGTTCCGGCACTGCTCGCTGGTCCCTGGGCGCACCTCGTTGGCAATGGCGAACACCTCGGCAGCCGCCGGCGATGCTTCGATAAGGTCGACGCCCATCGCGGGATGTTGGGCACCCTGACCGGCAAATAGAAACGCTACGCTACCCATGCGGACGCACCCTTCAGGACGTGCTCGGCGCCATCGACCAGGTCGTCGACGATTTCGCGTGCGCTCTGGCGCTCGTTGACCATGCCGGCAATCTGTCCGCACAAATACGAACCCTCTTCGTAATTACCGTCCTTTGCCGCCTTGCGAAGCGCACCCGTGCCCATGGCCCCGAGCTCCTCGGGGCTTGCGCCCGCCGCCTCGTTCTTGGCATACGCGTTGGTGAAGGGGCTCTTGAGGGCGCGAACCGGATGTCCCGTCGAGCGACCGGTCGCACGCGTCGACGTGTCGCCTGCCTTGAGCACCAGCTCTTTGTACTGTTCGGATACGGTGCACTCGTTTGCGACCAGAAAGCGTGTTCCCACCTGGACGCCGGCAGCGCCGAGCATAAAGGCGGCCGCCACACCGCGGCCATCGGCGATACCGCCAGCCGCAACCACGGGAATATCGACCGCATCGACAACCTGCGGGACAAGCGCCATCGTCGAGGTCTCGCCAATATGGCCGCCCGATTCGGTGCCCTCGGCAACCACGGCAGTAGCTCCGCGACGCGCCACGAGACGCGCCAGCGCCACCGAGGCAACGACCGGGATGACCTTGATGCCCGCCTCGTTCCACGCCTTCATGTACTTGGTGGGATTGCCGGCGCCGGTCACCACAACGGGCACCCGCTCATCAATCACCACTTGTGCGACCTCGTCGACAAACGGGCTCATGAGCATAACGTTGACGCCAAAGGGCTTATCCGTCTTGGCGCGCAGCTCGTGAATCTGATCGCGCAGCCAGTTGGCATCGGCATTCATGGCCGCGATAATGCCTAAGCCGCCTGCCTCGGACACGGCCGATGCCAGCGAGGCGTCAGCAATCCAGGCCATGCCGCCCTGGAACACAGGCTTTTCGATGCCGAGCAGATCGCAGAGAGGAGTCTTGAGCATCACTACTTCTCCAATGCCGCCTCGACCGTATCGACGAACTCGCCGACCGTCTTGGGGTTCTCCTCGGTATCGAGCTCAATGCCAAACTCGTCCTCGACGGCGACGAGGATCTCGACGGTGCCCAGACTGTCGAGGCCAATCTCCTCGAGCGTGGACTCGGGCTTCATCTCGACATCGTCAAGGCCGGCGGTCTCGCGGATAACGTCGCAAACGCGCTCGAAGGTCTTCTGATCTGCCATGGTAGTTCTCCTTTGGTTGTGCCCCAGGGGCGTTTTCATTTCCTATGTGCAACTACTTCCAGCGAAGTAGATAGCCACCTACATCCAAGCCGGCGCCAAATCCAACGAGGGCGATGGTGTCGCCCGCATTCAGTGCGTTGGTGCGCGCCAGCCGATCAAGCGCAAAGGGAATGCAGGCGCTCGAAATATTGCCGGTTTCACGCAACGTTCGGACCACACGGTCGTCCGGCACACCTAAGCGCTTGACCGCCTGGCTCAGGATTCGTTCGTTAGCCTGATGGAATACAAAATGATCGATGTCTTCGACCGCGATACTCGCGTCGCAGGCGAGCTTATGGACCGTGTCGCAGATGGCGTTGACGCCGAACTTGAACACGCGGCGGCCATTCATGGACAGCACGCTCTCGCTATCTGCGGAGGCCTTAAACGGCGAGGTACCGACCAGACCGGGAACGCGCAACGTCTCGACGTCGGGCGCCGTCGAAAGCTCAACGGCAAGGGGGCTGTCTCCCCCAGCCTCAATCACTGCGGCGCCTGCCCCATCGCCAAAGAGCACGCAGGTGGCGCGGTCGGTCCAGTCGAGCGCGCGCGTCATCTGCTCGGCAGCAACGACAAGCACGCGCTCGGCACGGCCGCGGGCGATATAGCCCTCGGCGACATCGAGCGCAAATACGAAACCGGCGCAGGCCGCCGAGACATCGAAGGCAGGGCACGTCGCGCCTAGTCGCTCAGCAACGGCACACGCCTCAGCGGGAACAAGGTGGTCACCCGTCGTCGTCGAGCAGACGATCAGATCCAGCTGGCTCGCGTCGATTCCGGACACCTGGAGCGCCCGCTCGCTCGCCGCTACGGCAAGGTCGTCGAGCGACTCGGTGGTGCAGACATGGCGGCTCTTGATACCTGTGCGGGTAAAAATCCACTCATCCGAGGTATCGAGGAACTCGGACAGCTCGTCGTTGGAAACACTGCGCTCAGGAAGCGCCGAGCCTGTTCCAAGAATCGTGAAACCCATCACTAGCCTCCTTTGAGTTGTTGACGTGTTTACATCAACCAAGAGAGGATAGCGCATTTTAGTCGTTGTTGATGTGTTAACATTAAATTGTCCAAATGCGACAAAGGCTTCACATTGTGTCTATCTCTCGACACCATTACGCGATTGCCTTATTAACTTAGGAGGTAGCAACCGTTATGGATGCCAAATTGACGATAGTCGACGTAACCGGATCGACCAACGATGACCTGCTCGAAGCAGGAAAACTGGGAGCGCCGCACGGCACAGGACTTGCCGCCCGGGCTCAAACAGCAGGACGCGGCCGGCGCGGGCACAAGTGGGACTCAACCGTCGGCAACTTATTGCTTTCGATTGTCCTGCGCCCATGCGTTAATCCTGCA
>CABUDS010000032.1 GCA_902490405.1 uncultured Collinsella sp. | reverse complement strand
GCGGTCAGAGCCTTCTTGACGATGTCGACGCCGATCTTCTCCTCGGGGTCGTCGATCTCGACAGCGTCGAGTGCAGGAGCAGCATCCATGAAGGCGACGCCGCCGCCGGCGACAATGCCCTCCTCGACAGCAGCGCGGGTTGCCTGCAGGGCGTCCTCGACGCGATGCTTGATCTCCTTGAGCTCGGACTCGGTAGCAGCGCCGACCTTGATGACGGCAACGCCACCGGAGAGCTTGGCCAGGCGCTCCTGGAGCTTCTCACGGTCGAAGTCAGAGGTGGTGTTCTCCATCTCACCCTTGATCTGAGCGATACGAGCGTCGATGGCCTCCTTGGAGCCAGCGCCGCCGACGACGACGGTGTTGTCCTTGGAGATGGTGACGGACTTAGCGGTACCGAGCATATCGGCGGTGATGTCAGCGACCTTCACGCCCAGCTCGTCCAGGGCAGCCTGGCCGCCGGTGAGGACGGCGATGTCCTCGAGGATGCGCTTGCGGCGATCGCCGTAGCCCGGAGCCTTGACGGCGCAGACGTTGAGGGCGCCACGAATCTTGTTGAGAACCAGGGTAGGCAGAGCCTCGCCGTCGATGTCCTCAGCGATGATGAGCAGGCCACGGCCAGCGCGCTGGACAGCCTCGAGAACAGGCATGATGTCCTGAACGCTGGAGATCTTCTGGTCGGTGATGAGGATGTACGGATCCTTCATCACGGCCTCCATGCGGTCGTTATCCGTGACGAAGTAAGCGGAGACATAGCCCTTGTCGAACTGCATGCCCTCGACGGTGTCGATGGTGATGTCGAACGTCTGGGAATCCTCGACGGTGATGACGCCGTCCTTGCCCACGACCTCCATGGCCTCGGCGATCTTCTCGCCGACCTCGGGGTCACCGGCGGAGATGGTACCGACGGAAGCAATCTGCTCCTTGGTCTCGACCGGCTTGGCCTGCTTCTTCATCTCGGCGACGGCGGCGTTGACGGCCTTGTCGATGCCGCGACGGATGGCCAGCGGGTTGGCGCCAGCGGCGACGTTGCGCAGACCGTCGTTGACGATGGCTTGAGCGAGCAGGGTTGCGGTGGTGGTGCCGTCACCCACGGTGTCGTTGGTCTTGGTGGCGACCTCCTTCACCAGCTGGGCACCCATGTTCTCGATGTTGTCCTCGAGCTCAATCTCCTTGGCGACGGAAACGCCGTCGTTGGTGATGGTCGGGGCACCAAACGTGCGCTGCAGAGCGACGTAACGGCCCTTGGGGCCCATGGTGACGGTAACGGCGTCGGCCAGAGTGTTGACACCCTTGGCGAGCTTAGCGCGGGCATCGGTGTTGAACGTAATGTTCTTTGCCATGGTAGGTAATCCTCCAAAAGAAACGTGACTCGCGTCGCCGCTTCCGAGTCCTATGCGGCGGGCGCGTTCAAAGACGAATCAGAGATTCTGACGAGACTAGGCCTCGACGACAGCGTAGATGTCGTCGGCGCGCATCAGCAGATACTTCTCGCCGTCGACCTTGACCTCGTTGCCACCGAACTTACCGTAGATGACAACGTCACCGACCTTGACGTCCATGGGGATGCGCTCACCCTTGTCGTTGACCTTGCCGGCACCAACGGCAACGATGGTGCCGCGCTGCGGCTTCTCCTGGGCGTTGCTGGCGATATACAGACCAGAAGCGGTCTTCTGCTCGGCCTCGTCGGGCTTGACCAGAACACGATCTGCAAGCGGCTTCAAAGACGACATGCTTGTCTCCTCCTTTTTGGGCCGCGCGGTTATGCCACGCGAATTAACCCTTTTTGTTTGCGTACGCGTTGAATGGTACCCACGAATGGCGGGTTATACAACACGGAGTCAAAAAATCTTATTTTTTGGCACTTAGATTTTCTGAATGTCGGAGGATAACTTATGCGCAGCCCCAAGGCGGACCGGAAAGCATGAAGTTTTAGCGCGGCAACTTTGTGAATCAGCTTCTCAAGACTACAATCCTCCAGATGAAATATGCCCAGATGAGAGGAAGGGAGGGCAGATGACCGATGAGCTGAGCACCTCGACATGGCGAGATATAGCACCGAATCGCGATGCACGCGACTCCATGCCGCCCGTTCGCACTCGCCTGCTCGCCCTGGCTCTCGTCTTCTCCCTTCTCGCGGTAACCATCCTCTCCCCCATCGCAACCGCCCATGAGTTGCATCATGACTGCACCGGCGCGGGCTGCACCATCTGCGCCGAGCTCGCCGGCAATCTGTCGATCGCCCGTGGCGGTGACACCGTCCCCGTGGGCGCGACATCGTTCATCACCCTCTTGCTGATCTCCGCCCTAGCCGTCATCGGCACCGAGCGATCTTCATATGCCCCGGTCACCCTATTATCCCTCAGGGTCCGTCTGGACGATTAACGGCTCCCAATTGAATCAAATAGCTACCGCGTGCCACGGCGGCATCGCCTTCGGCCGTCGGCACCCCGACGCAGCCGTTTTCAATTCAGGAGCAATCTATGGACAACCGAATCTACCGTCGCCATCCCAAGCGGCGTCCTATTCGTCACCGTGGCCCCATGGCGGCGGCATATATGCCCCTTTTAAGTGCGGTCTTTGCTCTCGCCGCTTCTGACGACAATGCGTCCAGCTCGACCCCGTCGAGGGGCTCACTGACAAACAGCTTAAAGCCGGCGAGGATTACCCACCCATCATGAACGACAACCTGGAGAAGCTCGTGAAGACGCTGAACTAGGAGTAAGGAACAGAGACGATGAAGATGAGCATGAAGGATCTGAAAAGCTGGATGACCGACCATCCCTACCCCCGTACGCTGGCAACGATCGGCGGCGCATCGATATGCTCGATGCTCGCCCTCGAGCTGCCCTCCAACCATGAACTATGGAAGATGCAGGCCGGACCGGCACTTTTGGAGCTTTTGCTCATCTTCTGCTTCTTGTGCCTGTTGTTCTATCTGCCGCACCGCCGTAAGACCTCCGCAATCGTTGGCATCGTTGCGCTCGCCAGCATCGGTATCGCCGAGTACTTCGTAATCACGTTCAAATCGATGCCCATCCAACCCGGAGACCTGTTCGCCCTCTCGACCGCTGCGACGGTCGCCGGCAGCTACACCTATGAGCTCAGCACTTTCTGCTTCATGGGGCTTGCTGCCGCGGCCTTGGGAATCGCGCTTATCGTCCTCATTCCGCGTGATGCATGTGGGCGACCGCCGCGCCGCTCATCGGAAACGTCCCCCGAGTCCATCGACCATGCGATGTCTGCGTCCTTGAAATCGAAGGACTCAAAGGCGTCTCCGGCAACCGAGGGGACATCGACAGCGCCGAGGGAGCATCCAGTCGCAACCAAATCCAAACTCCCCCTCTCCGTCGACCGTCGTACCGCACTTGTTGCCGGAGCCGCACTGGGGGCGCAGGCCTTCATCAGCTATTACGACACCTTGGGCATCAAGCTTCATACCTGGAAGCCCCTCGAAAGCTATTACAGTCAGGGGTTTCTCCCCACCTTTATTTCGAGCGCGCAAAAAATGGTGCCGCCTAAACCCAAGCACTACAAGAGCGGTGAGGCCTCGGCGATCATCAAGCGCCTTGCCGCGCGCTGGAACGCGGGCACGAACGGCATCGCCGACCCCTCCCGTGCCGCTGCCGTCGAACAGTTTGACCAGCTCAAGCCCTCAGTCATCTGCATCATGAACGAGTCCTTCGCCGACCTTTCAATCTTTAACGAACTGGGCTGTGGCTATAAGGGGCCCGAGCGCTTCAAAGCCATCGATAACGCGCTTCTGCAGGGAGTGAGCTACATGAGCGCCTTCGGTGCCGGCACCTGTAACAGCGAGTTCGAGTTCTTAACCGGACACTCCATGGCATTCCTGGGCGCTGGCGTCTACCCGTTCATGAGCTACAACCTGGCCCCGAGCGAGAACCTCGCCCGTCAGTTCAAGAGACTCGGCTATCGCACCGTGGCCATGCACCCCAACCACGCCACCAACTGGAATCGCGAGAACGTCTTCGCGGACATGGGATTCGACGAGTTCCTCTCGATCGAGGACTTCGCCGGCGCACCCGAGCTCTGCCGCAAGGTCACCGACGCCGCCACCTACGACAAGTGCCTCGAGGTACTAAAGCAGAGCGACCAGCCGATCTTCATCCACGACGTGACGATGCAAAACCACTCCGCCTATGACACGGGCTTGGTGCCCACCGACCAGCAACTGCACCTTGCCGTCGAAGGTGTGTCCGACAAAGTTATCACCTGGACCAATGAATACTGCTCGCTCATGGAAGCGTCCGATGCCGCCTTCGCCGCCTTCCTGGAAAAGCTGCGTGATCTCGACCGCCCCGTCGTCGTGGTGATGTACGGCGACCACCAGCCGTTCTTCACCGACCGCTACAACGACCTCTACTTTACCGATGAGGACGATGCCACCCATACCGAGCGCATCTGGCAGACACGCTATGTGGTCTGGGCGAACTACGATGTCGCCGGCAACGCACAAACGAGTGGGGAACTCAACACAAGCATCAATAACGTCGGCGCACTCGCACTCAATGCCATCGGTGCCCCGCTCACCGCCTACCAACGCGCACGCTTGCAAAACCGAGCGCACATGCCGGCGATAAACGTGGTGGGGGCGCAGGATGCGCACGGCGTTTGGTATACAGCCGAGGCCAAGAACGTTCCCGCCAAGACCGCTAATGCGCGCGATCGCCTGGACCGCATGCAATATCGTAAGCTCTTCGACCACGAAGGCTCGGTCTTTGCCACCCATAAGCAGGCGGCCGCCAACGAAACCGACCCCAACGCAGCTCCGGGAGCCTAGGGTTGACCAATCTCGGGCCCGGTATTCAGAAAAGTCAGTGCAGCAAAATGGCGATGCGGACAGCGACTTGGGCATGGTTTTCGCCGCTCGCACGGGTCCCCTGGGAAGCAGCGTGCATTTTTGGGAGTTTTCAGCAGGCCAGGACGTCTGCATACGCGCCGGACACACCATATTGGTCCCAAGAACGCCTTTGACCGGCGATTTGGGTCGGCGGGCAAACCCCATCAGGACAAAAAGGCGTGCCTCGCGCCGCACCGGACCCCAAAATGACGTCGATCTCCGCAATGCCACCCGACTGCAGCGGCACCGGCAGAGCTCACGGTGCTGAATACTCCATTTTTTGCACGGCCCAGGCGGGGGTACATCAGGACCGGAAAGAACATCTCAACTTTTTATGCAATCTGCAATGGGAAGTATTCAAAACACCAAGAGACAGCATTACTGACGTCCAAATTGAGCGCGGGGCAGCGGCGCCTCCGCCCCGCGCCCAAATCAAGCAGAGCGGGAGCGCTCCTAACGGACCCCATAGGCAAACAAACGCGGCTCGAGCGCCATCCCAAAATAGGCTGCCCGAGCCGCGTTTAACGGTACGGCATGAATATTAGCGCTCGTAGATTAAGTTGCCTGCCAGATAGGTTGCCTGAACCTTGGTAGCCTGGAGCTCTTGGGGGTCGATGGTGAGCGGGTTTTGGTCCAGGACTACCAGGTCGGCGTATTTGCCGGGTTCCAGGCTGCCGAGGTTTCGCTCGTCGCCTGCCGCGTAGGCGCTGCCCAGGGTGTAGTTGCGCAGAGCTGTAGCCGCGTCGATGCGCTCGCTGGGGAGCCAGCCGCCCTCGGGCCAGTGGCTGCGGGGATCTTGGCGCGTGATAGCCGTGTAGAGCACGTTCATGCTGGTAACGGCCGTGATGGGGCTGTCGGTACCGAAAGCTTGACGGATACCGCGCTGCTGATAAGTTGCGAACGGCCACATGATGCGGCTGCGTTCCAGGCCCAGGTCGCGCTCCGGGCCACCCGGGTCGAGCGTGATGTGGCAAGGCTGGCTCGAGGCAATGACGTTGAGCTTGCGCAGACGATCGATGTCCTCGGGCAGCAGATTCTCCAAATGCTCAAGCGTATTATGGCCGTGCGGGGGCAAACCGTAGAGCTCTGCCGCCTCCTCAAAGATATCGAGTGCGGCATGGATGGCGCCGTCGCCGATAACGTGGATGCGCACGGTGTGGCCGCGCTCGGCTGCCGCCAGAACCAACTTGCGCATGCGCTCGACAGGAACCGTCAGACGGCCCTGGTCGCCCGGGAAGCGCGGGTTGGTATAGGGCTCAGTGAGGTATGCAGTATGCTCGCTCGACACGCCGTCGAAGAACTGTTTAAAGCCTGGCGCCGAGAGCAGCGCATTGTTCGCGTAGCGGGTCTGGAGCTCTTCCAAGCGCGATTGGTCATCCAACAGCGTGGGAAACAAATGGGCGCGGATTCCCAGCTTGCCGGAGGCCTGCAGCTTGTCGTAAACATCGTCGCGAATAAAGTCACAGCCCGGCATGGGCATGAGCGACATATCGCAGATTGAGGTGATGCCTTGCTCGGCCATACGCTTCATCTGGTCGGCATACGAGCTCGCGATGCGGTCCTCGCCCAGCCACTCAAGACAGCGCGGCAGCAGCTGCATGGCCGCAGCCTCGTGAGCGATACCCGTAAGCTCCCCATTTGCATCTTTGTCGTAACTGCCACCCGCCGGAGGCTCGCTGTCGCGCGTAACGCCGAGCGCCTCGAGTGCGCGGCTGTTGAGCCACAGCGTGTGCCCGTCGCCCGAGTACATAACGCAGGGACGATCAGGAAATGCCGCATCGAGGGAGGCCTTGGTAGGGTGCTCGGGCGGATCCCAGCGGTAATCGCGCCAGCCCTGCGTCACGACCCAGGCGTCGTCGGGCAGGTCCTGGGAAAACTTGAGCGCGTCCTGCACCAGCGCCGCCTCGGACGTGCCCATATCCATGAGCATATACGGTGAGGAGCCAACCGAGGTATGGAAGAAATGCAGGTGCGCATCGTGGAAACCGGGGCAGACAAACTGCTCGCCGTAATCGACCACCGGCGTGGCAGCAGGTGCGGCGTCAATCACGTCATCGGGCGCACCGACTGCGACGATGCGATCGCCCGCAATGGCAATCGCCAGCTCGCGGGCGGTATCGATACCGTCTTGGGCGGTAAAAACGTTCTTGGAGCGGATAATCCGATCGATATGTTGCATGGGCATCCCCATCTCTGGCAGGAAATTCAACACCCCCGAGTGTACTCCCCCGCCCTTGCAACAAAACTCCAAGCGGCAAACGGCAGCTTTGCCAGGCCAAGTGGCAGGTGGCATACTGGAATGAGCCTGTACGATTTTGCAAAAACCAGCAAGGAGCAAATCGACCATGACGAAGACCAAGGCACAGCAGATTATGGCGGCGACCGAGGTGCGAGCGGCTGACGACGTCACCGCAGCCATCCAAGATATCGCCGCTGAGTTTGAGCCCTACATCATCAAGCAGCGCCGACACTTCCATAAGCACCCGGAGCTGAGCCTTGCCGAGGAGCGCACGACCTCCGACATCGCCAACCAGCTCGACGCCATGAATATCCCCTACGAGCGTCCGCTCAAGACCGGCTTGGTGGCAACGCTTCGCGGCACCGCGTCGGATGCCTACCACGAGGACGGCACGCCGCGCCGCCGTATCCTGCTGCGTGCGGATATCGACGCCCTGCCCGTCACCGAGCAGACCAGCGAGGATTTCGCCAGCGTCAACGAGGGCTGCATGCACGCCTGCGGCCACGACTGCCACATCGCCATGATGCTCGGCACGCTGCAGATCCTGCGCCATATGACCGACGACATCCACGGCGAAGTCCGCATCGTCTTCCAGCCCAGTGAGGAAAACGGCCAGGGCGCCAAACTCATGATCGGCACGGGCGTGCTCGACGGCGTCGATGGCGCCTACGCCGCGCACATCTGGAGTGAGGTCGACGCCGGCACCGTGAGCTGCGAGCCCGGACCGCGCATGGCCAATACCGACTGGTTCCGCATCGATGTTCGCGGCACCTCATGCCACGGTGCCATGCCCCAGCGCGGCCACGACGCCGTTATGGTGGCCGCCGAGATCGTCAATGCCCTGCAGACCATCGTTTCGCGCGAGATCAGCCCCTACGAGCCGGCCGTCATTACCGTCGGCGAGCTGCACGGCGGCACCGCGCGCAACGTTATCGCCGGCACGGCCTACCTCGCCGGCACGGTGCGCACCTACGGAGATTCGACCCACGAGGAAATGCCGGAGCTCATGCGCCGCATCGTGGAGCATACCGCGGCCGCCTTGGGCGCCGAGGCAGAGCTCACCGACTACACCATCGCCAATTATAAGGTCGAAAACGATGCCGCCTCGAGCGAGCGCTGCCGCCAGGCAGTAATCAAATGCCTGGGCCCCACCGGCCAAGGCCATTATCGCGGCACACTCTCGGGTGAGGATTTTTCGGAGTACCTGCGCCGCGTACCGGGCGTGCTCGCCTTTGTTGGCACGCGCAACCCCCAGATTGGCGCCACGTACGCCCAACATTCTTGCTTCTACAAGATTGACGAGTCGGTACTGGCCAAGGGCTCCATGGTGGCCGCCCAATATGCCATCGACTTTTTGGCCGAGCCCACACAAGAAGAGCTCGACGGCCCCACGATTGCCGCGGTCGCCGAGACCAATCCCGACCTGGCAGCCAAACTGCGCTCTGCCAAGGCCACGGCCGCCGAGGCCCGCGACGCCATGCACGATGCCCGCACCGCCCGACACGCCGCAATCAAGGGCATCCACGACGCTCGCGCCGCCGCCCGCCGCGAGGAGAAGCACGACGAGTAGTCGATCCACGACCATCTCGCAGTCATAGCCGCATCGCGATATCAAAGCGGGGGCGGACGCTTCGGCACGTCCGCCCCCGCTTATTTGTCAAGCGCTATTTCTACCGTTTCTACCCCGTCCCCAAATGGCAGGTGGCAGGGTTACTCGTCCTGCGGGTCCTCGTCGGAGCTTGGCGCAGGCTCGGGCTCAGGTGCAGGCTCGGGCTCCGGTTCCGGCATGGGCGCGGGCTCGGGCTCAGGCACGGGCGCGGGCTCAGGCTCAGGCTCAGGCACGGGCTCGGGCTCGGGCTCGGGCTCGGGCGCAGGCGCCGCAGCGGAATCGGATACGGGCGCTGCGTCGGTGCTAAAACCAGCCGGAGCAGACTTCTTCTCAAACGGCAGCACAAAAGTCAGGACGTCGTCCTTGTCCTCGTCGGCCCACTCGCTTGCGTAGCGCGCAACCCAATAGCCAACGGCACGATGCTTGAGCATCTTGCCAAAGACCGTGAGGAATACCGTGACAAACGCCGTCAGCACCAAGAACAATACGAGCGTGATGCCACCGCCGGTAACAAGCGCCTCAATAGCCGAAGGACGGTAGTAGTAGCTATACATACCGACAGAGGCAATGGTGCCAAAGACGAGCGTCAGGATCCATGTGACAACGTTAGCGACCAGACCCGTCAAAAACTCGGGGAGGAACGAAGCGCAGAACAGCTTGGTCTTATTGTTCTTAAAGGCCGCCCAGACCTTATCAAGCGAAAACGCGCTCTCCACACGACCGGTCACCGCAAAGTGCATCACGGCGATGTCGGCAAACATCTTAAAGAAGACCCCCAAGACCGCCGTGGCAATCATAGCCAGGACAAGCAGGCCAAGCGAGCCAAACAGCGCAGCCTCGAGCGCATAAGAGCCGTAATAAGAATACGAGCCCGCGGCGCCAATTACCACGCTCTCCACCAGCGAAAGCACTACACCGATAACGGGAATGGCAGCGATAACCTCGAGCACGACCGAAATAACGCCCGAAAAGACTCCGAGACCAAACGACGTGGAACGCATGAGTGGACGGTCCATGCCGTCATCGACCTTGAGCGAAAGATCACGGCCCCACTCGATACCAAAGCCGGAACCACACACGCTCGCAATGCAAGCTGCCAAAAAGCCGATGGCAGCCGCAATGCCGCCAATAACGGGAATAAACAACACGAGCACCGACACAACGCAAATCAGCGCCGGCAAAAACGCGATTTGGCATACACGCTGAAGCACACCCGGAGTCTTGGTCATATCTTGGAACGCCTGAGCCACACAGCCCTTTGGCGCATTCGCCACGGGCGGTTGCGGAACAAACTGCTGGGGCTGAGGCTGTCCCTGGGGAGCGGGTCCAGCGGCACCGGCATTAGGAGCACCACACGCGCCGCAGAACTTGTCGTTATCGCCCATGGGGGCGCCACACTGCGAACAGAACATCGAAATCATCCCTTCGTATCTAGAGCGAATCACCTGGATCGCAAACGATGTCTTTGGCAACATTATCGCCCAATGTGGGGACAAATACTCCAAGATGGCCGATTTGCAACGTAGGCGGCCTTATTCAATGATTCGAAGGGTGCGTCCGCGCTAGTTCGTGCCGCGGAAGCCTTTGCCCACGATCTCGGAGCTATCGACGATGGTGATGAAGGCGCCAGGGTCAATCTCGCGGGTATAGCGGCGCAGTTGCACTGCCTCGCGACGGCTCAGCACGCTCATGATCACCGTGACGCACTTGCCCGAGAAGGCGCCGTAGCCACGGCTGATCGTTGCTGTGCGGTTGAGATGCTTGACGATAAACTCCTCGACTTTGCGCGGTTCGGCGCAAATAATCGTACAGACCTTACGAAGGTGAATGCTCTCGATAGCCTTATCGACCACGAGCGTCTTGGCAAACAGACCAAGCACGCAGTACAGGCCGACGCGCGGGCCATACAGGAAAGCCGCGATGGTCACGATGCCGATATCGACCAGCAGCAGCGCGCGGCCAATCTCGAGCGTGGTGCGGCGTTTGAGGATCATGGCAAGAATGTCCGTGCCACCCGTCGAGGCGCCGATGTCAAAGACAATAGCGCTGCCGAGCGCCGGCAAGATGACGGCAAAACACAGGTCGAGCCACATATCACCCGTCAGAGAGACATCGGTCGGAATGAAGAGCTCAAACAGCGAGACGTAGGCCGAAAGCGCAAACGAGGCAAAGACGCTCCAAAGGATTGCCTTGCGCTCCAAAAAGATAAAGCCCAGAACGACCAGGACCGCGTTGATAATCCACATAAAGACGCCGACGGGCAGAGTCGGGAACAGCGTGGAAAGAATGACCGACACGCCCGAGGTGCCGCCGAAGGCAAAGTGATTGGGGGTTTTAAAGGCCACGATGGCGAACGCCGTGAGGATCAGGCCCAGATTGAGCTCGGCAAAAAAGCGCGGAAAGCCTGGCTCCTGGCTGCGCTTGCGGCCGGCGCGCTCGCCTTGCTCAATAACATCGCGATCGACCACGCGCTCCATCGGCACTACGGGAGGACGATGCACTTCCTCGGCAGCACGCGACGCCGCCTCTGCCGCAGCGGCCTCAATCGCCCATGCCTTGCTTTCGGTCTCGTGTTCGTCGGCCATTACGGCAACCCCTCGTTAACAATTTGGAAACAATGCGCCCATTAGGGTAACGCGGAACGCGAAGATTGCAACCCTTAGTTAGACGAGCGGTATGACCGCATCGAGGGCATATAGAAAACGGCCGGCCGCGCTTTTACATGCGCGACCGGCCGTTTGACGTTTACGCAGATAAAACCTGCCAAAACAAACCTGTCCCTTTTGGAAGGTTACTCGTGCTGGCTGGTGCGGTGCTCGTACTCCTCGGGGGTGATGACATCCTCGATGCGCAGGTTGACGCCCGCCACCTCAAGGCCGGTCATCGCGGCCAGACGCTCGGTGACACGCGCCTTAACGTCGTCAAAGATCGCAGGCGCATAGGCGCCGTACTCGATGATGACCGAGATGTTGACGACCACGCGGTTGTCGTCGGTGACCTCGACCGTCACGCCCTTGGTCAGGTTCTCGGCACCAAACTGCTCCTGCACAAAGTGCATGAGGTTGCCCTTCATGCCCAGAACGTGCGGCACCTCGCGGGTGGCCATGGCGACGATCTTCTCAATCACGCCGTTGGAATAGGTCAGCGAGTCCTCGGACTCGTCCGCCTCCTCGTCATCCTCGTCCGCCTCGTCTTCGGACTCTGCCTCGACGAGCGCCTCGTCCTCGAGCGTTACGTCCTCCGCCTCGGCGGCGACGGCCTCGTTCGTCTCGAGCTCGGTATCGGCCACATCGACCTTCGTGTTAAAAGCCATGGTTCCTCCTTATCCCTGCCACGGATGCGACAGTCGAATACATATTAGCGGCCGCTAAACAGACGGCCGAAGAAGTTAACGATACCGTTCTCGCCGTCGCGAATCTGGCCGATCACGGCGCCGATCAGCACAAAGAATGCGATGACGAGCGTGTCCCACAGGCCCAACGTAAGTACCAGCACGGCGAGGATAAAGCCTGCCACGGCGCCGAGCGTAGTGTTGGGGTGGCGCACGGCGTAGCTCCAGATAGCAGCGCCCGTACCTTTGATGAGACCCATGGCCTCGTCAAAGTCGTTGGCGGCGCTGTCGTGCTGCTCGCCGGCCTCGGGCTTGGTGTCGGCGGACTCGCCTGCCGGCATAGCGTTCTGATCGATCGTCAGGCGCGGCGTGCGGGCGATCTTGTCTTGGTTGGTATCACTCACCGGAAACCTCCACGGTCTGGACGGTAGTCTTGGACGGCAAAAAACGGACGCGCGCGGTCGTGCCCGGCGTGCCGAGCATGGTGTCACAGGCCTTCTCGATGCGCTGCTGCATCGAGGTGGCAAGAGCGGCAACGTCCCTATCATCGAGCGCGATGGCCTCGACCTTAAAACGAACGTGCGACTCGTCGGAGCCTTGAACGCGCGCCTCGATATGCTCAACCATCACGCGTTCATCGCACTCCGCCGCGGCACGGGCGCACGAGGAAAGCGCTGCGAGCGTGACCTCGATATTGCGCTCCCCCGCCGGATGCACGCAGGACGGCTCGCGACGCGCGAACATCAAGCGGAAAAAACCGATGAGCACGCCAAGCGCCACGATGGCGGCGCACACCGTAACGACGACGCGAGGCATGGTGTCACGCAATAGCAGCATAAAGCGATACGTATACGGTCCCCAGAACTGGCAGACAAGCGCACCCAGCGCCACGATGGCGGCGGCAAGATACACGATCGCTAGGGCTCGTTTGAGTACGCGCACGCGCGCTCCCTTCAGGTTTCGGTCCACAGAATGCAAAACGATTCGCATCATTATAAAAGAGCCGGGTCCGGTGCCATACGCACGCGGATCCGGCTCATCTATTCCACGAGGCTTGCATGCTCGCTTCATTATGCCCAGATATGCACGGCTTAACCCGTGCAGGCGCTACTCCTCCTCGAGGGCAGCGATGACCTCGTCGGTCATGTCCATGGTGCTGTAGACGTCCTGGACGTCGTCGAGCTCCTCGAGACGGTCGATGAGGCGCTGAACCTTCTTGGCGTCGGTACCGGAGACCTCGGTCGGGGTGGTCGGAACCATGGTGGTCTCGGAACCCTTGACCTGGACGCCCTGCTCCTCGAGTGCCTTGGAGACAGCCATGACGTCGTTAGCAGCGGTCCAGACGATCCACTCCTCGCCGGCGTCCTCGTAGTCCTCGCCACCGGCCTCGGCGATGGCCATCATGAACTCATCCTCGTCACCGGCAGCACCGTTGGCGATCATGGTCTCCTTCTTGGCGTTCTCGTCCAGGATCTCCTTGGCGACGACGATCTGGCCCTTGCGCTCAAACTGGAAGGCGACGGAGCCGGAGGTGCCCAGGTTGCCACCAGCGTGGGAGAAGGCGGAACGGACATCGGCGGCAGTACGGTTGCGGTTGTCGGTCAGGCAGTCAACATAGACGGCGACACCGGCGGGACCATAGCCCTCGTACACGATGTTCTCGTAGACGGCGGCATCGGCACCCGAACCAAAAGCCTTGTCGATAGCGGACTTGATCTTGTCCTTGGGCATGGACTGAGCCTTGGCCTTAGCAACGGCAGCGGCGAGGCTGGCGTTGTTCTCGGGCAGCGGGTCACCGCCGAGACGGGCAGCAACGGTGATGTTGCGGCTCAGCTTGGAGAAGAGGGCGGAACGCTTGGCGTCCTGCGCGCCCTTACGATGCTTGGTTGTGGCCCACTTAGAGTGTCCGGACATACGTGTCTCCTATCGGTTTTGACCTAAAGCCCAGCGCAGATGCTCGGGCAATATAAACAAACGTCGTTATGATATACCTACTGGCCTGCGAGATAAACCCCAAAATGAAGGCGTCGTGATGATGCCATCCTTTGGTGCAAAGCGACCTGTCCCCTTTGCAGCAGATTAGGACCAGAGGAGGTCGCTGCGAGTGATGGTGGCCCCGATGGCAAAGGGCATGCAGGCGATAACCGGATACAGGTAGCGCATATAGGTCGAACCGTTGCAGGGACCGATCAGGCACACGGCAAGCACGCCCAGCAGCGGCAACCAAATGGCCAGACCGCGCCATGAATGACGACGTAGCAGATAGACCACCACGGCGATCATGATCCACACATAGGTGGCCGAGCTCATGGTGAGCGAGATAACCGGAATGCGCTGCACTGCCACGCGATACAGGTTGATCAGGTGGTCGCACCAGCGCACAACCTTGCTATCGACCGGATGGAAGTCAAAGTACTTGAGGTTATCGGGCTTCGCCATAATCTCGGCACTGCGCGCCGTGCTGTAGACCCACGCATCGCGGGCACTCGGATAAAAGTAGCCGTAGTAGTTATTGATGAGCGCCGAGATGTAGCACTCGGGATCCTTTTTGAACATCTGCGCCCAGACCTCAAAATAGGCCTTGATGTCCTCCTGCGAGGCGTACTCGTTAAAGCAGTTCTTGACGGCGTCGGACTTGTCGGGGTTGTAACGGCGGCCCAGATTGTCGTACTTGAGCACACGGTCGATCACGGCACGCTCATCGTCGGTCACCAAGCCGTCGCAAGGAGCCTCCACGATAGTGCCGTCCTCCTTAACCGTAGGGTTGACACCCGAGTTGAGGCCGTCGTGCTTTTGGACGAAACGAGCCGTCTGCTGGAACGGAATCGAGAGGATTTCGCGCTTGGAACCAGGCGTAATGTCGTGCGCCGGCATAAAGACCTTGGTGAAGTACATATTAGAGGCAAGGCAGAGTGCAAGCACCGCAAGAACTCCCATCCAGCGGAAACGCGGGATGGAGCCCGAAGACGCAGCACCAGCCTGCTTGGCTGCGCGACGAGCCACATGCGCGTCCCATGCGCAAAACGCCGCCGCGATTACGCATGCCGCCAGGGGAAACACCAGGCCGCCGTTGCGCAGAAACGTGGAACCCATGGCACCCAGAGCGAGCAGCAGCCAGTCATGGCGCGCAAAGAGCACGGGCCTCTGTTCGCTCGCACGCTCGGCATTGGCATCGCGACGGGGCAGGCCGCATGCCACGAGCTTCACGGCCTGCACCAACAGCACCAAAAACGCGTCGGCAAACAGCACATCTTTGGTAAGCAGGGCCGCGTAGTTGGAGAACATGGGCATAAACACAAAGAACAGCAAGATCACGCCGCGAATCGGCAAGCTCACGCCCAGCTTGCGCAGCGACGAGATGGAATAGGCCATGCAGGCGGCCGTAATGACGAACTGAGCGCAGGTGTAGATGGCAAGACCTGCGTTGGCACTGTTGAACAGTGAAAGCCCCAGCTGGACGCACGAACCGATGATAGCCGTGTGCACCACGGGGTGATGTCCGTTGAGCAACACATTGGGATTGAGCAGACGCAGGTAGTCACTCGTGCCGTTGGGGTAGTTGAACCACTGGCGAATCTGCGCACCCGTATCTCCCATAAAAAGGCCGGGCAGCGAAGCGATGAGCGTGGGCGCCCAGGCGACCATAAGCACCAGGAAGGGCCCGGCAAAGGGATGGACCGAGAGTACGGCGTGAGCCACACGCCATACGCGGCCAAAGTGCGCTTCGGAAAACGGAATGCGCCGAGAGCTCAGCCAATCTAGACACTCAAAAGCCAGGTAGAAGGCAACGACCGCCAAGAGCATCCAGCCCGCACCGGCTATCCAGGCGCAGATGATGCGAGCCTTGTCGCCGAGTACGATCTCGGCAGAATCGGTGAGGTCGTAGCTGCGGCCAAACACCATGCAGACGGCAAAGAACAGCGACGGAAGGATCACCGAAGGACGCCAAGCATCGCCGCGGCCAAAGAATACGTAGCGAAACGGCAGCGTGAGCAGGCAGGCAAGCGCAAGCAGCATGACCGCGTCGGTATGGCCGGCAAACGAGAGGAGCACCTCGTAGCACACGTACAGCATGCCCGAGGCTTTGGGGTCAATCGCCAAGACTGCGTTGCTCGAGACCGGCGCGGGATCGATGGAAAACGCCGTGGTCGCCAACAGCGCGAGCAGAAATGCGATGAGCGTCTGCTTGGCGGGGTAGCGCTTAAACCAGACGATGCGGGCAGCGTCGCGCGCAGCCGTTGTGGAGAGGTCGGAATCCTTCACAGTCCAAAGAGCCTTTCTAGAAACCTGCCAAAAAGGGACAGGTTTATTTTAGCAGGTTTTATCTGGGAAAACGTTACGGTTCTGTCATCGTTGCCCAGCAAACCACCACAAAGGTGCCTGTCCCCTTTGTGGTGGTTTTGGTGATTAGGCGTCCAGGTAGATGCGCTGGGGACGGTTGCGGTGTCGGGCGAAGATGATGAGCGCCAGGCCGGCGATTACGAGCGGCAAACTCAGCAGCTGGCCCATGGTGATAACGCCTCCCAGCAGATAGCCCAGCTGCGCATCGGGCACGCGCACGAACTCAACGAGAAAGCGGACGATGCCGTACCCCATCACGAACACGCCCATAAACGTGCCCTGGGGCAGCAGCGGCTTTTTGCGACTGAGCACCCGTAGGATGCAAAAGAGCACGATGCCCTCTAGAAACGCCTCGTAGAGCTGGGAGGGATGGCGCGGCATATCGCCCGCAGTGCCGCCAAAGACCACACCCCAAGGCAGATCGGTCGGCTTACCCCACAGCTCGCCGTTGACGAAATTGGCACAACGGCCCAGGCACAGGGCCAGCGGGGCGCCGATCACGGCAAGGTCGGCGACGGTCCAGGCGTCGAGCTTATACATGCGGCACACGATGATACCGCCCAAGATGCCGCCCACCAGGCCGCCGTGGAAGCTCATGCCGCCCTCGTTGGTGGCAAAGATCTCGAGCGGGTGGGTCCAATAGTAGCCATCGCCGTAAAAGACGACGTAAAACAGGCGCGCGCCGATGATGAGGCCAAAGACCGCGCCGACCACGACGCTCGTCAGGTCATCGATCGTAATGTCGAAGCCCCAACGACGCTGCGTGCGGTACATAACGACCGCCGTGAGCAGGGCGCCGACCACGTAGGCCAGGCCGTACCAGTAGATAGTGATGGGGCCCGCCGAGATCGCGACGGGATCAAGCATATGGTAGAGGTCGTTGAGCATATCGATCCCCTGCTCCCTACATACAAATGCGGCCGCGGGCCTTGCGCTCGCAGCCGCATATCTGGGCGTAACGTCTATGCGGAGCATGTCGTCCGCAGCTTTCGCATCTTAGAACGGCGCGTACTCGTCGTACAGTTCGTCGGTCTCGCCGGAAGCATTGACCTGCTCGACGCGGGTGACGCCGGGCACGTGCTCCTTCAGGATGCGCTCGATACCCATAGACAGGGTCAGCGAGCTCATGGGGCAGCCGGCGCAGGCGCCCTGTAGTTCCAACTTGACGACACCCTCGTCGTCGACGCCCACATACTCCATATCGCCGCCGTCGGCCTGCAGGTTGGGGCGAATCTCTTCAAGAACCTTCTTAAGCAGCTCTTCGTTAACAGCCACAGGGGCTCCTTTCTCACAATAACGCGGGCACGCCCGCGGACAGGGGCTATGTTACTACAGCCATGTACCCGCTTAGGCGCCAGCCATGCGTGCGGACATGACTTTCACGAGCAGTCAATTTGGGACGGGGCTCTTTTGGCTGTTTTGCCGCCAGCTGGCGTCGGCACGCGCTACTGCCGAGCCTGTCCCCCGGTACCAATCTGGACATCGACGATGACCTGGCGGTAGCTGATGCCGCAGGAGTCGAGAATGCGGCGGCTGATACGGCCGTCATCGGTGTCGGCATACTTATTGTCCAAGTAGACGACCTCGCCCACGCCCACCTGCGCCAGGATCTTGGCGCAGTCGTGGCACGGGAACAGCGTGACGTAAACCGTGGAACCCTCGAGGTCCTTGAGCGAGCCACGGTAGTTGAGCACGGCGTTGGCCTCGGCATGGACCACGTAGTTGTGCTTGTCCTGCAGCGGGTCATCGCTCGTACCCCACGGGAAAAAGTCGTCGTTGAGCGCCGAGGGCGTGCCGTTGTAACCCACCGAAAGGATGCGGTGGTTGGTGCTGGCGATGCACGCTCCCACCTGCGTGTTGGGGTCCTTGCTGCGGCGCTGCGCGGCGATGGCCACGCTCATAAAGAACTCGTCCCAGCTAATAACGTCGCGGCGCTTGCCCGACGCGGTTTGATGAAGATCGTCCGACATGGCAGACACCTCCGAAATCGCAATAGTTTGGCCCATTGTAGCAGGTGAAAGGTAGGGGCGCTTATCCCACCAGCCCCTCGCCCTACGCGCGGCGGGGCTTTTGGTTGATGCGGTAGAGCTCGGCGAGACCCCGCAACGTCAGCGCGTCGTCTACCGTCAGGCTATGGCCGACCAGCGCCGCAAGTGCTTCGGCATCGTCGCCGGTAATGACGATGGGTACATCGCCCTCCCCCGCGGCCTTGGTCGCGCGCATCTCGGCAAGCACCATGTCGAGCATTCCGTCGATGCGGGCCACCTCGCCCAAAACCACACCCGAGCGCATGGCCTCACGCGTGTTGCGTCCGATGACGTGCGTTGGCGCCGAGGGCTCAACCTGGGGTAGGCGCGCTGCTGCCGCCGAAAGCGAACGGGCGCCGAGGGCCAGGCCTGGCGCGATAACGCCGCCCACAAAGGTACCGTGCGCGTCGATGACCTCGATATTGGTCGTCGTGCCCAGGTCAATCACGATGCACGGCGAGCCGTAGACAGCGCGGGCCGCCACGGCATCGGCGATGCGGTCGGGGCCGATCTCGGCCGGATCGTCGTAGTGCACGGGTATGCCGGTCTTAAGTCCCGGCCCCACGGTGAGCACGCGCCCCGTGCAGGTGCGGGAAAGTGCCGCCTTCCACGGGCGCTCGAGCGCCGGGACTACACAGCTCAGCACGGCAGCCGTGGGCACAAGTGCGCCCGGCATGCCCGCATCGGCCGCCAGCGCGGCCGTGACCTGCGCGAGCCTCATGCGCGCCTCGTCAGCTGTGATGCTCGACGGCGTGGTGATCTCGCACGTCGCAAGCGGACATTCCTGCGCCGCGGCCGATTCCTCGGCAAACAGGCCAAAGCGAATGAACGTGTTACCCACGTCGACCGTCAATATATATGCGCACCCATTAAGCATCGTCGGCGCTCCTTTCGTCTGCCCAGCAGTATATCCCGATGATTATTCTGGGACGGGGATTTAAAAATCATTGCGTACCTGATGATTTTTAAATCCCCGTCCCAGAATAATCATCCTTCGGCTTCGCTTGGGATAGCTAAAAAAGCCCAGTCCCAAATTAGCTGCCGTGCCGCTATACTGGTGCGCGGTCGTTTGCGAGCTCACGCGGCGGCCCTTGGTAACCCGACTTCCCGCGCCGTATCCGTAACGGCGCTCCCGGGGGAAGCGGATATACGCAAAGGAGTTTTATATGAGCAATCCCTCGAACCGCGCTTCGATGCGCGGGCAACTCACGCTGCGCGGCGTCGTCATCGGCGTCCTTGGCTGCGTGATCATCACGGCAAGCTCGGCCTACACGGCCCTCAAGATGGGTGCACTCCCCTGGCCGATTATTTTCGCTGCCGTCATCTCGCTGTTCTTCCTGAAGCTCATGGGCAACGCCAGCCTCAACGAGGCCAACGTCACCCACACCATCATGTCCGCGGGCGCCATGGTCGCCGGCGGCCTGGCGTTTACCATCCCGGGCGCCTGGATGCTGGGCTATGCCGACCAGATCAGCTGGCTCGACATGTTTATCGTGGCACTCGCCGGCACCATCTTGGGCCTGCTGGCAACGGCGCTCATCCACCGCCACTTCATCGTGGACGCCGCGCTGGAGTTTCCCACCGGCAATGCCGCAGCTCAGACACTGCGCGCCACCGAGGCCGGCGGCAAGACCGGCAAGCAGCTCTTTGGCTCCATGGCCATCGCAGGCATCTACAGCGTGCTTCGCGACGCTCTGGGCGTGGTGCCCAGCATGCTGTGCACGCTCAATATCCCCGGCGTGACCTTTGCCATCTATAACTCGCCCATGCTGCTCTCCATCGGCTTTTTGGTTGGCTTCGCCCCGGTTGCCTTCTGGTTTGCCGGCGCGCTGCTAGGTAACTTTGGCATCATCGTGGGCGGCACCGCTGCGGGTCTATTCGACGTTGTGACTGCGCAGGGCATCGTCAAATCGCTCGGCATGGGCCTCATGATGGGCTTTGGCGTCGCCGTCGTCCTCAAGGACATCCTGCCGCAGGTCGCCGGCATCGCCCGCGGCCTCGCCGCCGACAGCTCCAGCGACACCGACGAGCAGTCGCTCATCTCGGGCTCGCTTAAGCTCGACGCCGGCATCATCGGCCTGGGTACTGCCGCCATAGCCGTGATCGTCGCCATCGCGCTCGACCTTGGCCCCGTCCCGGCCGTCATCGTCACGCTGTTCACCTTTGTCACCACTATCATGAGCGCGCAGAGCTGCGGCCAGACGGGCATCGACCCCATGGAGATCTTCGGCCTCATCGTCATGCTCATCGTGGCTGCCTTCGCACAGATCGCCCAGGTCAAGCTGTTCTTTATCGCCGGCATCGTGGCCGTGGCATGCGGCCTTGCGGGCGACGTCATGAACGACTTTAAGGCCGGCGCCGTGCTGGGCACCGACCCGCGTGCGCAGTGGATCGGCCAGGCCATCGGCGGCATCGTGGGTGCCCTGGTCGCCGCTGCCGTCATGGTCGCGCTCGTCACCGCCTATGGTCCGGATGCTTTCGGCCCCGACAAGAGCTTTGTGGCCGCGCAGGCAAGTGTGGTCGCCACCATGGTCTCGGGCATCCCGAGCGTGCCGTGGTTCGCAGGCGGCTTTATCGCCGGCATCGTCATGTACTGGCTCGGCATTCCGGCCATGATGATCGGCCTGGGCGTGTACCTACCGTTCTATATGTCGCTCACGGCTTTCTTGGGCTCCTGCGTCAAGCTCGCCTACGACAAGTGGGCCGCACGCCGCGACGCCGCTGCCGGTCTTTCGGACGAGGAGAAGGCCTCCAAGGATGCCGCCTTCCAGGAGCAGGGCCTGGTCGTCGCCAGCGGCCTGCTCGGCGGCGAGTCCATCGTCGGCGTTATCCTGGCGTTTGTCTCTGTTGGTCTGAGCCTGCTGGGGTAGGCCGAACAACAACGCACCAGCGCAGAGCGCGGGGTCGGAATCAAACCGGCCCCGCGCTTTTTTGTCTATTTGACTCTTAT
>CABUDS010000031.1 GCA_902490405.1 uncultured Collinsella sp. | reverse complement strand
AGAGATAAGAGAAGACCTGAGCCATATAAGGGCAAGGGTATCAAGTATGCTGATGTCGCGCTCGTACAACTCTATCGCGAGGAAAAGTGGGTCGAGCCACCCGAGCTCGATCGTCTCCCCTACAGCCTGCTCTATCACCAGACTATGTCGACCCTCGCCAGCACCGGCGAGCTCACGCCGGCCGAACTTGCCCAGCGCGTGCTCACGCTCAGCTATTTCCACCGTGTCTCGGCAGACGATTACCGTGTGCTGCTACGTCACCTCATTAAGATCGACCATATCCAGGTCACCGAAGGTGGCGGGCTCATCGTGGGCCTCGCGGGCGAGCGCATCATCAATAACTTTAAGTTCTACGCCGTGTTCCAGGAAAACGAGGAGTTTACCGTCCGGAGCGAATCGGCTGAGCTGGGCACGATCGTTAATCCGCCCCCACCCGGCGAGCGCATCGCCATCGCCGGACACTGCTGGATTGTCGAGGAAGTGGACTGGAAGCGTCACACTGTCTTTGCCACGCAGGTCAAGGGCCGGGTGCCGGCCTACTTTGGCGACTGCCCCGGAGACATTAACACGCATGTGCTCGAGCGCATGCACAAGGCGCTCAACGAGCACGCGACATATCCGTACCTTATGGGTAACGCACGGGCCCGCTTGGCGCAGGCTCGTCATACGGCCGAGATTTCGGGGGCGGGAACCAAGCCGCTCATTAACCTGGGCGGCGATACCTGGGTGCTCTTCCCCTGGCTGGGCAGCTACGCCTTTTTGGCGCTCGAGCGCATGCTCAAGATTAAATGTGCCGCGGAGCTGGGCCTTCGCGGGCTCGATCCGTCACGCCCGTACTTTCTGCAGTTTAAGATGAAGGCCGACGAGGAGACGTTCTTTGAGGTGCTCGCCGACGAGGCCGAGAAGGACTTCGATCCCATCGAGCTCGTCTATCCTGGCGAGGTGCCTTACTTTGACCGCTACGACGAGTTGGTTCCCGAAGAGCTCGTGCGCAAGGGCTTCGCCGAAGGCGTGCTCGACATCGAGGGTATGAAGCAGCGCGTTCTCGGCTGGCGCGACCACGCCTAAGACCAGTCTTTTTGGGACGGGGAGACTTATTTGTCGTGAAGGACGGTGCCGAGGAAGTCGGTGTCGAAGGGCACGGCTTCGGCAAAGGCGTAGTTGCCGTCGCTGGCGATGAGCAGGTAGTTTTCCTCGCCGCCGAACTTCGCATCGCCACATGGGACCACCCAGGCGTGGCCGAACACCTCGAGTGCCGTGGCAGCGCAGTCGCGCAGGAACGTCACATCGCTCCCCTCGCTTGCGCTCACGATATTGGCCACGTAGATACCCCCGGGGTTCAGGCCGCCTCGCACCAAACGCAACGCCTCAACCGTCGCCAGCTCGCGCACGGGCTCGGCACCGCCAAAGCAATCGCTCACGATCACGTCGTAGCGACGATGCCCCACGCTCGTCACGCCCAGGTACGAACGCGCCTCGGCAGTAATCACCCGCAGGCGATCGCCCGCCGTGCGCTCCAGCTCGTCTAGGTAGAACCAGCGGCGGGCCAGACGCGTAATCTCTCCGTCATACTCGATGACGTCCATGCGCAAACCCTCGTGCGACATCAGTGCAAACTTGGGGTAGGCAAACCCGCCGCCACCCAGCATGAGCATACGGCTGATACCGTGACCATAAACGTCGCGCATCGCATCCTCGGCCTCAAACACGTCGTCAAACGCACGATAGTACGCAAAGGCGGGCTCAGCCCAACGCTCGCCAACGTAACTCGCGCTTTGGTAGACGCCGCCTTGCACCAATACGCGGACTTCGTCGCCGCCCTCGTCGTGCACGCGCTTCACACGCGCCAACCCATTGCGGGTTCGCGCAACCTGCAGACAGGCAGCACGAACAGCGACAGCGGCCGCACCAAGCGCCGCGGCTCCCAGAGCAACGCCGGCAACGACGCCGGCAGAAACACTCGGCTTGTTCATCTAGAGCTCCTTTTGCAGATAAAGGCCATGGTCATAAAAACCAAGATGGCGATAGTACTCGCGCGTACCGATCGCGCTGATCACGTTGATGCGCGCATAGCCGGCATCCCGGGCAATCTCGCACGCACGCTCTACGAGCAAACGCCCCAACCCGTGATGCTGCGCCACCTGGCCCTGGTCGCCCACGCGTGCCGCCATGCCATACACGTGCACCTCGCGAATCATCGCCTCGTCCGGCGTCGTCGGCAACTCGTCCGCATGCGCGGCAACAAACGAATGGTCGGGCAGCGACAACCGCAAAAAGCCCGCGATCTTGCCCCGCGGCGTCACCCACTGCAAAAAGCGCTCGTAAGTCACCGGCGTCTCGTACGCCACTTCCTCATCAAGAGAAAGCTCATCCAAGTCGGCACCCGCGGTACTGATCTCGCGATAGCGAATCTCGCGCACCACTGCGCCTTCTCCACGAGCCGCCAAGCGATTCTCGACGAGCTGACGCAGGTTGGGCTTCTTGTTGCCCACCATGATGTCGTCGGAGCTAAAGTCGCGGATCATGCGACTGATGCGGCAGAACGCCGGCGTCACCACGATGTCATCGGCCAACACATCAAGCAGCTCTTCCTCGGTATAGGGGCGCCACTCGCCACGCTCATAGCAGCCCACCAGACGCGAGCCCTCGATGAGCGCGCACGGGTAGACCTTGACCTCGTCGGGCATAAAGGCCCCTTCGGTCATAAAGCGTTCGTAGTCGCGCTTGTCCCCCTCGGGCGTGGCGCCCAGCAAGTTAAGCATAAAATGCGCGTGGATCTTAAAGCCAAACAGGCGCGCAAGCGAAAACGCCCGCTCGATCTGCGCCACCGAAATGCGACGCTCGTTGATATCGAGCAGGTGCTGGTCGAGGCTCTGGATACCCATCTGGATCTTGGTGCAGCCCAGGCGGCGGATGAGCGTAAGCGCCTGCGGCGTTACAGCATCGGGGCGCGTCTCGATAACGAGTCCCACCACGCGATGCTTCGCCGTCTCATTGATACGCTGCTGACGCTCGAGCTCCTCCATCGTTGCCGTCTGCCACTCAGTGACCTCGCCCCACGGCGTACCGGGACCGTACAGACGACGCACCGCACGGTTATAGCCGCCCACGGCAGCATCCACACGCCCCTGCTCGTCGGCAACGCCGGCAGCAAGCTCGACCTCGTCTGTCGCAATGCCGGCGGCCCGATAGCGCTCGCGGCGCTCTGCTACCACAGGCGGCAGGGCATCGGCGGGAGCGTCATCGAGCAGACGCCCCGCCTCGGCACGACTGATGCCCGGACGCGCCAACATGGGGTTAGCCGCCACACCAGCCACGGCATCGTCATTGAGCGCGCGGAAGAGCTCCGACATAAACCACGTCTGATACCCTTGCGGATAGTCGCTCCAGGTACCGCCGAGCACAATGAGCTCAATCTTATCGGTCGCATGCCCCATTTGCGAAAGCGCCGTCAAACGGGCACTCACCTGCAGATACGGGTCAAAGCAATTTTGCTCCGCACGGGCGCACGCCGGCTCGGCATGCAGATAGCTTTTGGGCATGCGCAGATCGTTGGGGCAAAACAGGCAATCGCCCGAGCATGGCCAGGGCTTGGTGATGACGGTAATGGTCGCCACGCCCGAGGCCGTTCGGCGCGGCTTCATACGCAGCACCTGCAGCAGTTGACGTTCCAGATCGGAATCGACATTCCACGCAGCCCACCGAGCCGGCTCCTCACGTTTAACCCGCTGGTAGAACGGCAGCAGACGGCGCTTAGCCAAATCGCGTTTGTCGGCACCCTCGCGGCGCGCCTCGGCATGTATCAATTTGACGAGCGCTTTGTCGTCCACAGTCTCGCCGCGACGCAGAGCCTCGAGTATGTTCAAGATAATCTGTTCCATGCCCCCATTGTAAAGGCAAAGGCGCCGAAGCCGACCACGGCCCCGGCGCCTCCATCAAAGAGCATGCCTATATGCACCAATCTCCGAAAACCGCATGTCACTCCGGATCAAACGACATGTCACCCGAACCAACCTCAAAACGATACGTGGCAGACTTATCACCGTTGTCGAATTCAAGATTCAATATGGTCTCGCCATCGTAGCCAAGCGGAAGGAAACCGCTCTCGAAGTCGCCGCTGCCCACGGTGAGGCTCGCCGTAAAGCCCGTAGAGTTCGGAACCGTTATCTCCACATCGCCCGAGTCCACGCTTACGTCCATAGACTTCGCGGGGGCCTGGTAGAGCTCGAACGTCACATCGCCCGAACCTACCTTGGCATTCAGGGTGTCGGCTACAGTACCCGCAAACTCGATGTCTCCCGAGTCCAAAGTCAAGTTGAGGTCATGACACGCAATGTCCGTGACCGTCAGGTCTCCCAACCCCACGTTTGCCGTAATGCCCATCATGTTATCGGCAAGCTCACGCGGCAGTTCAATGGTGACCTTACGGTCATGGGCGCGCTCGTCATCGCTGTCGAACTGGCTAATCTTGAGTGTAGAGCCCTCGATCTTGACCAGATTCTGAGTGGCGGCATCGGAAGCAGACACCCCCTTTGCAACGTACCCGCTTTCGATGACACGCACCGGTCCGCCAGAGACACGTTTAACCTCGACCGTTCCCGACGTCACATCCAAGTCGAGCGATTGGAACGCGTCTTCGTCAAAAGTCGTGCTCGAAAGCTGCTGAGGCCGAGCGGAATAGTTACCGCCATCCAAAAGATCGTCCTCGTCAAGCATATCATCCATACCAGACAAGCCGGGTACAACATCGTCGAGATCCCACGGGCCATCAAAATGAATCAAAGTTCGCGAAACGCCAAACACAAGCCCGATAATCAGTACAAACGCTCCGATGCCAACGCCCAAGCGTACCTTCGATTCATGCGAAAGCCTCATCATTCATCACCCTCTTTGACGCTCGGCTCAGCGGTGATCGCGGTAGCCACGTCAGTATCAACCGCAGCGGAAACATCCTGAGCCTTAGCCGCCTCCGGCGCCGGACCAACCTGAATATCCCCGCGCGCCCAATCGCCATCGAGCGCACGCGCCACCCAGTGATAGATGGGGATCGTAAAGAAGATGAGCGCAGCAAAGGGGCCGGCGCCAAACGGGAACATCAGCAAAAAGAACAGTAGCCAGCACACGGCCCAATACGGGAACGACTGAAACGGACCCTTCACCGGAGTCACGCTGGTCGCACCGGCACCCGTCACCTGAGCCGTCGCCGCATTAGCTGCCTGCGCGCTCCAGCTTGCCGCTTGCGCCGCCTTGGCGGCGGCATCACTCGCCTGCGTTGCCGCCTCGGTAGCACGTGCCGCCGCCTCATGGGTACGGGCGCGCTCCGCTGCCTCGGCCTCGCGCTGACGGGCGCGGTCCTCGTTCTCAAACTCGATATCGTCCTCGATCTCATCGCTCGGATTGAGGAGCTCGTCCAAACTCACGCCATAGAGTTTTGCGAGCGAGATCAGGTTCTCGGTATCGGGCGAGCTCTCCGCACGCTCCCATTTACTGACCGCCTGGCGCGACAGCCCCAGCTTTCGCGCCAGCCCTTCTTGGCTAAAACCCTTGCTGCGACGAAGGTCGGCGAGCCGCTGCGCAGTTTCTACATTCATGGTTCCTCCTATGCGATGCCAGCCGTGCCGCCGGACCGTTTTTGTTCTTAAGGCGCCTTGCACAGTTAAAAATCTATCCGCCACCGCCAAAAGCATGCCACCTATTCTAGTGAGATTTTTGACAACCGGCGGTTGCGGGCATATATGAGCTGCGGAAATGTGTCCAAACAAAGCAATGACCCGCAGCTCGGTTGTCCCCGTTGCGGCGTTAACGGTAGTATGGTCGTACTGTTTATTCCGCACCGCCAACGGAGGGAGTTCCGCGCCGTGAACCGCGATTTCGCCTCATCGCTCATTCAGCTCAACAATACGTTCTATCGCGAGCACTCCGCCTCCTTCTCCGATACGCGCCAGGCACCGTGGCCCGGCTGGGTGCGCACCATGGACATAGCGCTCGAGCAGCTCGACGTCGCCACGATCGAGCATCCCGTCCGCGTCTTCGATCTTGCCTGCGGTAACATGCGATTCGAGAACTTTGCCGCCGGCGGCGCACTTGCCGCCAAGGGCGTCGACGGCGCAAACCCCTCGGCAGATGCCAGCTGCCCCTTCGAGTTCTATGGCGTCGACTCGTGCCAAGACCTGGCCATCGATGCACATGGCCACGCCCTGCGCATTCCCAACCTGCACTTCCAGGAACTCGACGTGCTCGACGCCCTCATGAAGCTCAACCCCGCCGAGACACCCGACGTGCTTTTCGACGCCCCGCTCGCCGATATCTCGGTCTGCTTTGGCTTTATGCACCACGTGCCGTCGTGCGAGTACCGCGTACGCGTGCTCGACACCCTGGTGCGCCAGACACGCCCGGGCGGCATCATCGCCATCAGCTTTTGGGAGTTTATGAACGACGGGCGCATGGCGCGCAAGGCCGTTCGTGCCGAGGCCCGCGCCGAGCTCACCCCGCCGTTTGAGGGTTACGATTCCGCGCAGTTTGAAGCCGGTGACCACCTCATTGGCTGGCAAAACGACCGCCACGCCTACCGCTATTGCCATCACTTTGACGATCAGCAGATCACCGACCTGGTGCGCGGCGTCCGTACGTTCTACAAGAGCGGCGAGGTCCCCGTGCGCGAGCTTGAGCGCTTCCATGCCGACGGTCGCAGCGGCGATCTCAACCGCTATGTGATCCTCAAGCGCCTGTAGGTATCGGCGACTCGCCGCCGAGCCGCACCGCATCTTTCGGGCAAACCATGCCCACCTTCTTCCAACGCATTGCCGAAACGCGCAGCCATGCGTTTCGCATTTATGACCAAGGAGCCTCATGGGAGCCGTCCACGTTCGCACGCCTAAGAACTTTGTACTCGAGGAGCGCCTGGAGCGCTACGCCGATGCGATTGAGACGAACCCCGAGGCCTATGTCGGAGATTGGCGCGCGGCTTGCGCGCCAGTTGGCAGCAAGCCTTTCGAACACCTGCACCTGGATCTTGGCTGCGGCAAGGGAACCTACCTTGTAGAGCGCGCGGTCAACGAGCCAAACACGCTCTTTATCGGTATGGACCAGGAGCCCATCTGCATCGCCTATGCCGCGCAGAAAATCTGCGAGCAGGAACTGACCAACGCACTCGTCCTGCCCCGAGGCGCTGCATCGCTGCCGCAGCTGTTTGCCGCAGGCGAGCTCGATGCCATCACCATCAACTTTCCCACGCCGCAGCCCAAGGCCAAATACGCCAAAAAACGACTCGTCCATGTCGACCATTTGATGCTCTACCGCCCGCTCTTTGCAGCCGGCGCCACCGTCACGCTGCGCACCGACAGCAAGCCACTACGCGACTACGCCCTGGGGCAGTTTGCCGCAGCCGGCTACGACACGCTGTGGGCAAGTGACGACGTCCGTCGCGACCATCCCGAGCACCCCGAGACCGAATACGAGCAGCGCACCCGCGATATGGGCGCTGTCGTCTACGGCATTTGCGCCGCACCCGGCGCGGAGCCCACCGAAGAACAGCTCGCAACAGGCCGAGCACAGGAGCAAAGCCTTGCCTGTTACCTACCCGACGACCTCGATGAGCTCACCTATGTACCTCTGGGCATGGAAGAGGCCGTTGAGAACTTTAAAAACCGCGCCCGCAAGGGCAAAAAGCGCCTGCCGCAAGAATCCCAGGGGCCTCTGATGGTCGCGGCGTCGGTAAACAAGCGCAAGTAGGCGCCGGCGAACGACCCTCAAACCTAAGTGAGTAGACTTTTTAGCAATAGCCAAGCACAACCCGCATAGGAGAAAATAAAACCGCAGGTAGAGCCCTTGCGAAAAAGCCATATGCTCGCACTATTGCAAAAAGTCTACTCACTTAGCTAGCGCCTGCGCCAAACGGCTGAGCGGAACGCCCGTTTCCTGCATTTTCTCGCGCGCTGGCATCCCGCGCCGCCGCTACGCCATAATGGATGGCGGACAAACGCGAGAGAAAGTTACCCGCATGACGCAAAGCACGACAGATACCGCCGCCAGCACCGTCTCAGGCTCGGGCGCCGCTAGCTCATTCTCGGGCGGCACGGGAACCGAGGCCGAGTTCGGATCGCTCGGCGCGCTCTCCCCCACCTGGTGGGAGCCCGAGGACGGCAGTGAGCCCGAACCGTGGCTCACGCCCGATCAGGCCTTCGAACGCTTCTTTGAATGGACGAGCGACCGCGGCATTGAGCTGTGGGGTCACCAAGAAGAAGCCCTCATGGACCTGGCCGCCGGCGATCACGTTATTTTGGGTACGCCGACCGGATCGGGTAAATCGCTTGTCGCGCTGGGCATGCTCTTTATGGGCATGGCACAGGGCAAGCGCTGCTACTACACGGCCCCTATCAAGGCCCTGGTCAGCGAAAAGTTCTTCGATCTGGTGCAGGTGCTCGGCCGCGATAACGTCGGTATGATCACCGGCGACACGCATATCAACACCAAGGCGCCCGTCATCTGCTGCACGGCAGAGATCCTTGCCAACGACGCACTGCGCGAGGGCGAAGATGCCGACGCAGGCTGCGTGGCCATGGATGAGTTCCACTACTTTGCCGACCCCGATCGTGGTTGGGCCTGGCAGGTGCCGCTGCTCACCCTGCCTCACACGCAATTCATGCTCATGAGCGCCACGCTCGGCGATGTCACCGCCATCGCCGCCTCGCTCGAGGAACACACCGGCGCTGCTTGCGACTTGGTTGTCGACGCCCCGCGTCCTGTTCCGCTGAGCTACGACTATGTGACGACCTCCCTCGAGGGCACGGTCGAGCTCGCCATGCGCCGTGGCGAGGCCCCGCTCTATATCGTGCACTTTAGCCAGGATGCCGCACTTGCGACGGCGCAGTCACTCGCCAATTTTGGCATCGCCAGCAAAGAGCAGCGCGAGGCTATTAAAGAAGCCGCCAAAGGCACCAGCTTCTCCACAGCCTTTGGCAAGATTCTCAAGCGCCTGCTCGGATGCGGCGTCGGCGTGCACCATGCCGGCATGCTGCCGCGCTATCGTCTGCTGGTCGAGCGCTTAGCGCAGCAGGGCCTGCTGCCTGTCATCTGCGGCACCGATACGCTCGGCGTCGGCATCAACGTGCCTATCCACACCGTGGTGCTCACCGCGCTCACCAAGTTCGACGGCTACAAGATGCGTCGCCTACGCGCCCGCGAGTTCCACCAGATTGCCGGCCGCGCCGGCCGCTCGGGCTTCGATACCGAGGGCATGGTGATTGCCGAAGCACCCGAGCACGAGATCGAGAATGCCAAGCTCATGGCCAAGGCGGGCGACGACCCCAAAAAGCTCCGTAAGATTAAAAAGAAAAAGGCCCCCGAGGGCTTTGTCTCCTGGAACAAGCAAACCTTTGAACGCCTGATCGAGACGCAGCCCGAGACGCTCAAGCCGCGCCTGCGCATCACGCACTCTATGGTAATTAGCGTGGTCGAGCAGGGCGGTAACGCCCGCGCCCGCGTGCACGACCTTATCGAGACAAGCCTGCAGACCCCCGAGGAAAAGGCCAAGCTTGAGGTTCGCGCCGACGAAATCTTCGCCACGCTTATCGATTCCGGCGTCGTCGTGCGCACCGAAGTGCCGCCCGCGCTGGATGCCCCGGCCGACGCCGCACCAGACATCGACTATGCGCTGACGGTCGATCTGCCCGAGGACTTCGCACTCGACCAGCCGCTCTCGCCGTTTTTGCTTGCCGCGCTGGAGTTGCTCGATCCCGAGAGCGAGACCTATACCATGGATCTAATCTCAATGGTCGAGGCAACGCTCGAGGATCCCAAGCAGGTATTGCGCGCACAGGAGCGCGCCGCGCGCGACCGCACCATGGCCGAGATGAAGGCCGACGGCATCGAGTATGAGGAGCGTCTGGAGCGTATTCAGGACGTCACGTACGAAAAACCGCTCGAGGATTTGCTCGACGCCGCCTTTGACAAGTACTGCCAGGAAGTACCCTGGGCCAACGACTACCAGCTCTCGCCCAAGAGCGTCCTGCGCGACATGCTGGAGAGCGCGAGCGACTTTAAGGGTTACATTCAAAAGCTCGGCATCGCCCGCTCCGAAGGCATTCTGCTGCGCTACCTGGCAGAGGCCTACCGTTCTCTCGACCGTACCGTGCCCATCGAAAAGCGCGACGAGCGCCTTTGCGACATCATTTCGTGGCTCGGCTTTGTGGTGCGCTCGGTCGACTCGAGCCTGGTGGACGAGTGGGAGAACGCCGGCAACCCGGCGGCCCTCGACGCCGCACCGCCGCAGGGCATCGACGAAGTCGTGGCTGACCGCCGCGGCTGCACGCTGCTGGTGCGCAACGCGCTCTTCCGCCGCGTGACCCTTGCCGCCCGCGGGCACGTGCGCGACCTAGGCGAGCTCGACGACGACTGGGGCATGAGCGAGATCCGCTGGCAAAAAGCACTCGACGCTTACCACGAGCAGCACGAGGAGATTCTCACCGACGGCGACGCGCGCTCCTCTGCTATGTTCTCGATCGACGAGTCCGACGAGAAGGCGCTCCACGTGTGGCACGTGCACCAGATTTTTGCCGACGAGGACGGCGACCACGACTTTGGTATCATGGGCGATGTCGATCTGGACGCCACGCAAGACGGTGGCGAGGTCATCTTCAAGAACTACCGCGTCGGTTTTATCGAGGATTTGCTCGAGGATTAGCCAAGCATATTGGGACGAAACGAAGCGGGGCTGTTGGCAACATCGCCAGCAGCCCCGCTTTTTCACTATCCGCTATGCCTTACTCGGCATCCTCGACCTCATACGAATCCGCCTCGGCTGGCTCCTCGTTTGTCTCTGGCGCAGCCTCGCGCGCCTCGTCAAACGCTGCCTTCATGGTCTTGTTGCCCCATGTGAGCTTGCGAATGGTAAGCTCATCGGCCTTGTTGTGGGCCAAGCGTAGGTTCTCGGTGCTGCGGCGCAAGTCGTCCTTGGTCTTCTCGAGCTGCTTAATGGCGGCATCGATCTCCTTGATTGCCGACTCGAATTGCTTGCTCGCCAGGTTGTAGTTGCGCGAGAAGCCATCCTTGAACTTCTCCATCTTGGCTTCGAAGTTCGTGACATCGATATTCTGCTGTTTGTACTCCGCCAGTTCCTGCTTATAGCGAAGCGAACCCATGGCGGCGTTGCGCAGCAGCGTAATCATGGGAATGAAAAACTGTGGGCGGATCACGTACATCTTCTCGTAGCGATAGCTCACGTCCACGATTCCTGCGTTATAAAGCTCGCTCTCGGGCTCGAGCAACGTGCAGAGCACCGCATACTCGCAGCCTTTCTGGCGGCGATCATGATCGAGTTTCTTAAAGAAATCCTCGTTCTTGTGTTTGGTCGCGGTCTCGTCGTTCTCGTTTTTCATCTCGAACATGATCGAAATGATCTCGTTGCCGCTCTCGTCACACTCGCGGAAGATAAAGTCGCCCTTGGTACCCTCGGATGCATCGTTATCCTTCTCGAAATACGCGTTGGGAAACGCCGTCATGCGCAGGCGGTTAAACTCGGTCTCACAGTGCTGCTCGAGCGACTCGCCCACCATCTTGGTGGACAGGCGGACCTTCATGTCCTTAAGGCGCTCAATCTCTTCATCCTTGTAGCGAATCAGTTCCTCGTTCGCGCGCTTGGTCTGCGCAAGTTCGAGCTCGTGTGCCGCCTTGGCCTGCTCCTCGCGTGAATCGCGCACCGCCAGCTCACTCGTGAGCTTGGCGCGGGCCTCGTCACGCTCACGCTCCGCCGCGGCGACCGCCTCCGATAGGTTCATCTTGGCCGTCAGTTCCTGTTCGCGCAGCTGAGCACGCAGACCCTCGGCCTCCTGCTCGGACTGAGCCTTTGCGACGGAAAACTTCTCCTGAACCTTCGCGCGATAGTCAGCAAGCGTACGTTCGGCCTCGCTGCGAGCGGCCTCGAGCTCACGCTGCGACTCGGCCGCAGCAGCAGCAAGCGCCATCTCCTGGGCCTTGTCCGCCGCGGCGAGCCTGGCTTGCAGCTCGGCAATCTGGGCATCACGTGCGGACAGGTCGTTTTGAGCAGCATTGCGTGCCGCTGCCTCGGCAAGCCTGGCTTCATCATCTTTGCGCCCCAACTGCGCACGCAGGTTGTCGATCTCGCGCTGCAGTTCGGCATTCTCCTTTTGAGCATCGGCGCGGGCCTCAACCGCCGCACGCTGGCTTGCACTCTCGCGCTCTGCGGCAGCGCCCTCGAGCTTGGCGCGCAGCTCGGCAAGCTCGGCATCGCGCTTGGCAACCTCTTGTGCCAGCTCCTGGGCCGCGGCGTTCTTCTGCTCGACAAGCTGAGCATCGCGTTGAGACTCCGCCTCCTGCAGGGCAGACGCCGAACGCGAACGCTCAAGCTCCAGCGCCTGCTCGCCCTCGCGTCGAGCCGCCGCTACGCGCTCATCCAGGTCACGCGAGAACTCGGCATCGCGCACCTGTTTGACGATATCTGCATAGCCGGACGCATCGACCTTAAACACTTCGCCGCAATGCGGGCACTTGATCTCGTTCATGGCAGCTCCTCGATGGACGCAAATTTAAACCGTCTACACTCTACCGCGCCGCGCGGACAAAAAAGGCGCCGCTGTCATAATGGCAACGGCGCCAGAGCCACCACAAAGGTGCCTGTCCCCTTCGTGGCGGTTTGCGAGCTACAGGCCAAAGAAATTCAGGATCTGGTCTCGGCTTACGGGCTTGTAGTTGTTGGCGTCGAGGCCCACATCGTAGCGGTAAATAGGGCGCTCGCGATCGCGGTTGCGCGCGTTGACGCGGTCTCCCCTGCTGTGGATATGTCCGTGCAGCATGATGGCACCGCGCGCCTTGCCATTCCAGCTGAGCATGGGGTAGTGGCTCATCACCAGACGATGGCCCTTGGCATAGCCCGGGGCAACCTCCAGGTAATCGCGCACCTCATCCCAAATGTGCGGCGCGTCCGGATCTTCCCAATCGCCGTCATGGTTGCCACGAATGAGCGCCACGTTCTGGCATTTGATACGCTCGCGCAGGCGCACTGCCTCCGCCAGGGGCAAACGATAGGTAAAGTCACCCAAAATGTAGAGACGGTCGTCCGTCGCCACGCACTTATTGATGGCATCGATGACCTTGCGGTTCATCTCCTCGACCGAATCAAACGGCCGATCCATATCGTGCAAGATATTCGTATCGCCCAGGTGCAGGTCGGCGGTAAACCACATCATCGTCTGTATCCTCATTTCGCAACGTGTCTAACACGTGCCTAGTATACAGACGCTTTGGCGCGTCGGTTAGCCAAAGAGCCCACCGAACAGACCTCGGCGGCGTTTGTCTTTCTTTTTCGACGCGTCACCCTGGGCGTTCTTGTCCTGCCGCTTCTTCCGGTCCTGCTCCAACTCATCGTCATCGAGCAGCATATCCCACTCAAACGGATCGTCTGTCAGATCGAACAGGTCGTCGTCATCAACCATGACCGCCTCCATTGCCGACTAGCGGGCATCCACCACATAGAGGCCAACGCGCACCTGATGCCACGGGCTGCGCTCGGGAGCAACCTGCTGCACACGGGCTTCAAATACGTCCTCATGCCCGTAATACATCATCAAGGACAGCGGGCCAACCTCGTCTCCCGGAACATAGCCAAGCTTGGTCTTGCCATAATAGATCGCAACCGCCTCAGGGTCGTGAGGATTATCACGTTCGGCACGCAGCGTCAGTTTATCGCCCGCTTTAAGATCGCCCAAGACCAAGGCGCCGTCGGCATACTGAAATCCCGCAATGTGAAACGACAGAAGAACACGTGAAGGCTCGTACATAGCAGCTCCTCTAACGGCCGGGATACCCGGCACTCAACCTTATCGAGAAGTCTACGGGCCCGTGCGGACATAAATTCATCCTTATCTGATTCTAATGCACAAACATGCGCACGAACTTGTGCTTCCAGCTTGCATAAGGGGCATAGCGGAATGGCACGTCCAACCACGTTGCCTTGTTCACGATGCTCTTCTTGTGGCTAAACGTATCGAAGCTCTCGCGTCCATGGTACTGCCCCATACCGCTCGCACCCATGCCGCCAAAGCCCATATGGCTCGTAGCCAAATGCATGATGGTGTCGTTGACGCAGCCGCCGCCAAAGGGCACGTAGCGCACAAAGCGCTGCTGAGCCGCACGGTCCTGGCTAAAGATATACAGGGCCAGCGGCGTCGGACGATCCGTAATAAACGTCTCGGCCTCGTCTAGGCTCTCAAACGTCAGCACCGGCAAAATGGGACCGAAGACTTCCTCCTGCATCACGGCGTCATCGGGGGACACGCCGTCCAAAATCGTCGGCTCGATCTTGAGCGAAGTCTCGCGCGCGGTACCTCCCAGCACAACCTTATCGGAGTCGATCAGCCCGCGTACGCGCACGAAATGCTTGGCGTTGACGATATGCCCGTAGTCCTCGTTATCGAGCGGATGCTCGCCAAACATACGGCGGACCTCCTCCTTGATGAGGCCCAGCAGCTCGTCGTGCACGCTCGTATCGACCAGCAGGTAGTCGGGCGCCACGCAGGTCTGTCCCACGTTGAGCCATTTACCAAAGGCGATACGCCGTGCCGCAACCTTCAAGTTTGCCGTCGCATCCACAATGCAGGGACTCTTTCCGCCCAGCTCAAGCGTCACGGGCGTAAGGTTTTTACTTGCGCGCTCCATGACGAGCTTGCCGACCGGAACGCTACCGGTAAAGAAGATCTTGTCCCAGCGCTCATCGAGCAGCGCCTCGTTTTCGGCCCGCCCGCCCTCGACAACCATCACCAGGCGCGGATCAAATGCCTCTTCACAGATTTGCTTGAGCACCGCACTCGATGCCGGAGCATAGGCGCTCGGCTTGATGACCACAGTATTACCCGCGGCAAGGGCGCCGGCGAGTGGCTCGAGCGTCAGCAAAAACGGGTAGTTCCAGGGCGCCATAATGAGTGTGACGCCATAGGGCACGGCTTGCGTTTTGCACACGCTCACGGCATTGGCAAGGTCACACAGACGCAGGCGCGGACGACTCCATCGAGCCACGTGAGCGATCTGATGACGAATCTCGGAAAGCGAGGTGCCGATCTCGCACATATAGGCCTCGTCATGCGACTTTCCCAAATCGGTCTTGAGCGCATGGGCGATATCGATCTCGTGTGCCCGCACCGCCTCGCGCAGGCGCACGAGGGCGCGGCGTCGAGCATCGACATCAAACGTGGCGTGCGTCTTAAAATAGGCGCGCTGATCGGCAACGATGCGCGCGATTTCCTCGGTGTTCATGGACCCTCCTAGTTCTCGTCCTCAAACATACCACCTGCGATAACTTCGTACATATGCTCGAGTTCCAAACGGTCCATTAAAAGCGGAACGGGGTACAGGGGATTGGCCTCGGCATCGGCGTGCGTTGCCATTTCGGGAATGTCGGAGCGGCGAATGCCTGTCACATATTTGGGGATACCCAGGGCAACGTTCATGCGGTCGACCCAATCGATAAAGGCCTCAGCAGCCACGTTGTCCAGCGCATTAGCCGGCGCAATGCCGGCCATGCGGGCGAGATCGGCGAGCTTGGGAGCAGCAGCTTCGCCATAGGCGCGAAGCATGTGCGGCAGGATGATGGCGTTGGCCAAGCCGTGGGGAATCCCGTAACGCCCGCCCAGGCTGTGCGCGATGGCATGGACGTATCCAACATAAGAGCGCGTAAAGGCAACGCCCGCTTTATACGCCGCCGAAAGCATATTGCGGCGCGCACGCATGTTGCCACCGCACTCATAGGCCTCGAGCAAATTGTCGTGGATGAGCTGCACCGCCTGGCGCGCCATCTTGCGCGTATAGGGCGTGGTGCTGCGCCCGATAAAGGCCTCGACGGCATGCGTCAGGGCGTCCATGCCCGTTTGCCCCGTAATGGAGGCGGGCAGGCCGCGCGTAAACTCGGGGTCGTGCACCGCAAAGCGCGGGATCAGCACAAAGTCGTTAATGGGATACTTGTAGTGCGTCTCGTCGTCGGTAATTACCGCTGCAAGCGTGACCTCGCTTCCCGTGCCCGCCGTGGTGGGAACGGCGATGAGCAGCGGCAGGCGACGATGGATACGCAACAGGCCGCGCATCTTGTTGATGGGCTTCTTTGGCTGCGCGATGCGCGCGCCCACGCCCTTGGCGCAGTCCATGGCCGAACCGCCGCCAAAGCCGATAATGGCCTGGCAGGTGCTCTCTCGATACAGAGATGCCGCTTCCTCCACGTTTGAGACCGTGGGGTTCGCACGTGTTTCGGCATAGACCGCAGCGCTAATTCCCTTGGACGCGAGCGCTGTCTCGAGCGGTGCCGTGAGCCCCAGACGGGCAATGCCGGGATCTGTCACGATAAGAACATGGTGTATTGAACGCTTTTGAAGCACTGCGGGCACTTCCTCAGCGTGCTCTAAAATGCGTGGCTCGGTATAGGGCAGCACCGGCAATGCGATGCGAAAAACCGTTTGATACGTTCGGCACCAGGCGCGGCGGGCTAGATGCATAAAGGAAGCTCCTTCATTTGTTGATTGGTCAACATTTGCTCGACCGATTGTACTCATCGGAGGTCGCACGAGGTCTAGCAATCGTTAATCAATCAACATCTACACATGCTTAAATTGTTTTATTAAAAATCATTCCTAATAGGCTTCACATTCGGTCTCATTTATGGATAATAGAACTCGTCAAGACGCACGTCCGGAGAGGGCCCTTACGGGACCGGACGAGCGCACCATCGCCATCGATCGAAAGGATCGAATCATGAAGTTTGTTTGCCCCGTTTGCGGTTATGTGGAAGAGTTCGACGGCGACCAGCTGCCCGAGGATTTCAAGTGCCCCCAGTGCGGCGTTCCCGGCTCTCGCTTCCTGAAGCAGGAGGAGGGCCAGCTCGAGTGGGCTGCCGAGCACGTCGTGGGCGTCGCCAAGATGGAGGGCGTCTCCGAGGACATCGTTGCCGACCTGCGCGCCAACTTTGAGGGCGAGTGCTCTGAGGTCGGCATGTACCTGGCCATGGCTCGCGTCGCCCATCGCGAGGGCTATCCCGAGATCGGCCTGTACTGGGAGAAGGCTGCCCACGAGGAGGCCGAGCACGCCGCCAAGTTCGCCGAGCTTCTGGGCGAGGTCGTGACCGACTCCACCAAGAAGAACCTCGAGATGCGCGTTGAGGCCGAGAACGGCGCCACCGCCGGCAAGACCGATCTTGCCAAGCGCGCCAAGGCCGCTGGCCTCGATGCCATCCACGACACCGTGCACGAGATGGCTCGCGACGAGGCTCGCCACGGCAAGGCTTTCGCTGGCCTGCTCAAGCGCTACTTTGGCTAAGCCAACTGCCTGAGACATAACCTCTAGCTCGAAGAAGGCCCGGACCGTATTGGTTCGGGCCTTTTTGTGTCTCGAGGACTCGTTAACGCCCTGAAATAGAGCTATCTTCGGCATCGGTTTCTCGTCAAAAACTAAGTGAGTAGACTTTTCGAAACTTGCCGAGCAGACCATCCGAATTGCTTTATAAAGTCGCAGGTAAATGACTTGTTTCAAAACGGCCTGGTCGCCAAAGTGCCAAAAGCCTACTCACTTAGAACCGCAGCCGTCCACGATCGAGCTGTTTTGTGTCTAACGGGCATCTTTCCGTCAATTACTCCCAATTTTGTCCAGTCAACGAATAGTTCAGACCGGAGTAATGTCTCAGCCCTTTGCTCATCTGAGCTTTTATCACGATATTCAGCATCGAGCATCCTGCATACGGCCTTAACGATCGCGTGGAATCTACCCTCATCGGATATCTGTCTGTGTGTCAGGAGAAGTACATCGTAGCCCATGGCCTGAAGGGCCGTCATGCGGTCAGCGTCACGCAAGCCATCCCCTGCGCGTCCGTGCGAGGCCTTTCCCTGACATTCAATGGCCACCTGTCGCCTGCCGTCCGGCGAAGAAAGAAGTAGGTCGATATATACACGGGACTTTCCCACAATCGCTCGAGCACTTGTGCTTAGCATCACTTCAACATTAAGCTCTATGCCGCAAAAACCTTCGCCTCCCAGGGATCGCGGCAGTGCAAGTAGCAAATACGCCTCGACCTCAAAAGGCGACGCGGCGCCCAATGGAACGAGTTGCGATACCGCTATAAATCTATTGCCGTAACGCATCCCGCAAACATCTGAACAAAAACGGTCAAGGTCTCCGCCCAAAACCAAAGCGTCTCGACGCCATAAATTTGAGGCGGTGCCGTCCTCGGACGGGCAGCGCACCCAACCGAACGTTGTCGAAATCGCGCCCGAATCAATTGCACGCGAAAGCTCCGCCTCAAGTGCCGCCGGCAGGGCACACACCGCAAACAAGCCACACATCTCCGCCAATACCAAAAGAAGCTGAAGATCCGTCAGATGCCGCAACATGATGAATGCCGTCAGTAGAGGAGACGTAATCAAAACCCCATGCTCCGTTTCCAGCACGGATTCCCTGGGAAGCTCACCAAGAAACAGCCGCTGCCTAATGCTGGCAGGACAAGTCCGTTTGTTTCTCGACCGAACCAATGTATACAACGGAAAACCGAGCGCGACCGCAGCCGTCGGGTTGCGGGCGAGATCATATCGCTGCCGGTCTTCTTCCGGTCGTGGAAGCGGCGGACACAAAGCGCGGACTTGAGGAGGCAAACGCCAGTACCTAAAAGCTGATATGTCACAAAGTAAATCCTTCATAGGCACAGGAAAACACGAATTTCAACCCAGTCAGTCACGCATTGGCGCGAACGCACCAAAAATGGCGCCGAACGGACTGCCAAGTTTTCAACAGCCCTCCCCAACTGGCCAAAAGCTTGCCGAGAGCTGGACGAAGCCCTGTTGAAAACCCCATTTTTTTTCTCATGCAGGAGCTTTGCGCGGCAAGTGAGTAGACTTTTTTGAACATCCCGAGCAGGCCGGTCATCCTGCTTTTCAAAACCGCAGGTAGATAGCTTGTTACAAAACTGCCTGGTCGCCAAAGTGCTAAAAGTCTACTCACTTAGGTTGCAGAATGCCCCCCCCCATTAGCTGCAATTCCAAGGTAGTTAGTACTTTTGGACTCAGATCGTCATACTGAACAAGAATTTGAGTTGAGTTTTCAGGGACAGATGCGCCATCGGCACACCAAACACAGTCACCGATATCGATAAAAGGGATGCTCGAGCGCGTGAGGGCCCGTGCAAAAGAGCTTCCGCCCGCGTCACGCTCCACGGCCACGACGCAGTAAAGGCCGGCGTCCGCGTACTCGATCGAGACTTCCCCTGCCGGAAACGCTTTCCGTACAAGCGCCGCCAGGCCATCACGCGCCTCGCGAGCACGAACGCGCACGCGGTTCACATGTCGCTCGTAATCACCCGATTCCAGCAAACGCGCCAAGGCAACCTGATCAACAGAACTTACCGACGAGGCGTAGAAACCAAGGTTGCGTTTAAACCTCTCCATTAGCTCATCGGGCAGCACCATGTACGCCAAACGCAACGCCGATGAAAGGCTCTTCGAAAACGTGTTGGTGTAGATAACCGACTGGGCGGCATCGATCGACGCGAGCGCGGGAATCGGCTTGCCGGCAAGGCGAAACTCACAATCAAAGTCATCTTCGATGAGATACCGACCTGGTCGCTCGGCGGCCCAGCTCAGCAGCGCATAGCGACGCGCAATGCTCGTCACAAGACCGGTCGGATACTGATGAGACGGCATCAGGTGAAGGACATCGGTCCCGGTTTTCTGCAGCGCGCTCAAGTCCACGCCCTCAGCATCCAACGGGACATGCCGCACTTCGCAACCCATGACCTGATAGATGCGCGTCAAGCGCAAATAGCCTGGATCCTCGACGGCATACACCTTGTCCGCGCCAAGCAACTGAACCAACATGGTATCGAGCAGCTGGGCGCCCGCACCGATAACGATGTTGTCGGGGTCGACATTCATGCCCCTTGTCCCGCGCAGATGGTGAGCAATTGCGCGTCGTAGCCGAGCGGTGCCCTGTGCCGGCGCGGTCGAAAAGATTTCGCGTTCGTCTTCGGATGCCAGCGTCGCCCGTAGCGCGCTTTGCCAAAGCCGCGCCGCCTCCAAAGCGGAAGGAGAGAGCGCATCGAATCGCTCGACCTGTCCGTTGACATCATACGCGCTGGGGCCCACAGAGACGGCATCTCGGTCGATGCCCTCCGCAGCCGAAGCCAAAACCGGTGCATCCGGAAGTTCGCAAGCGTAGTAGCCACGACGCGGCATTGAGCAAATATAGCCCTCGGCAAGCAACTGGCTATATGCATTCTCGATAGTAATGACACTGATTCCCAGATGACTGGCAAAGGCGCGCTTAGACGGAAGATGCTCCCCCGCCGCAATGCGTCCAGCAACGATATCATCTCGAATTTGCTGATAAATATACTCATAAAGCGATGCCTCGCCGCGTTTTTCCAAATTGTAGTCAAGCATGAGTTTGTCACCTGACCTTATTAAGTCATTCATTCTGGTATTAGTCTGACCTTGTAATTATCTCGAAAACTGAGTATTTCGCCATACCCAGCTTTCCGATAGGATGTTCCGTCAAGCAATGCACATGCCAACCAAGGGAGCAACCATGGCAGAACAGACCAACAAGGCCGATCGCGTCAACCTCAATCGCGAGCTCGCGCAGATGCTCAAGGGCGGCGTCATCATGGACGTCACCACGCCCGAGCAAGCACGCGTCGCCGAAGAGGCAGGCGCCTGCGCCGTCATGGCACTCGAGCGCATCCCGGCCGATATCCGTGCCGCAGGTGGTGTGTCGCGCATGAGCGACCCCAAGATGATCAAGGGCATCCAGGAGGCCGTCTCCATCCCCGTTATGGCCAAGTGTCGCATCGGTCACATTGTCGAGGCGCAGGTCCTGCAGGCCATCGAGATCGATTACATCGATGAGTCCGAGGTCCTCTCCCCTGCCGATGACGTCTATCACATCGACAAGACCCAGTTTGACGTGCCGTTTGTCTGCGGCGCCCGCGATCTGGGCGAGGCGTTGCGCCGTGTTGCTGAGGGCGCCACGATGATTCGTACCAAGGGCGAGCCGGGCACGGGCGACGTCGTTCAGGCCGTGCGTCACATGCGCAAGATCCAAAAGCAGATCCGCGACGTTGTTGCTCTGCGCGACGACGAGCTCTTTGAGGCAGCCAAGCAGCTGCAGGTTCCGGTCGAGCTGGTGCGCGAGGTCCATGCCACGGGCAAGCTCCCCGTCGTAAACTTTGCCGCCGGCGGAGTCGCGACCCCCGCCGACGCCGCGCTGATGATGCAGCTGGGCGCCGAGGGCGTCTTTGTTGGCTCGGGCATCTTTAAGAGCGGCGACCCCGCCAAGCGCGCCGCCGCCATCGTCAAGGCCGTGGCAAACTTCACCGACGCCAAGCTCATCGCCGAGCTTTCGGAGGACCTGGGCGAGGCCATGGTGGGCATCAACGCCGACGAAATCGAGATCATCATGGAGGAGCGCGGGCGCTAGTCCAGCAGAAAGGATCGCACATGAGCGATTATGCAGACCAAACGGTCGCCGTGCTGGCGGTCCAGGGCGCTTTTGCCGAGCACGAGGCAAGACTGTCCGAGCTGGGCGCACGTTGTATCGAGATGAGGCAGGCGGCCGATTTGCAGCAGAACTTTGACCGCCTGGTCCTCCCCGGCGGCGAGTCTACCGTTCAAGGGAAGCTGCTTGATGAGCTTGGCATGCTCGAGGAGCTTCGCACCCACATTGTTGAAGGCATGCCCGTCCTTGGCACCTGCGCCGGCTTGATTCTATTGGCGCGCGATCTTGCCGCACACGACGATAAGGGAACGCCGCGCCTAGCAACCATGAACGTACTCGTTGAGCGCAACGCTTATGGCAGACAGCTCGGCAGTTTTCGCACCAAGGGCCAGGTAGACGGCATCGACGGTGAAGTGCCGCTGACGTTTATCCGCGCGCCCCGCATCGTCGAGGTCCACGGCGACGCCAAGGCCTTGGCAGAGGTCGATGGCCGCATCGTCGCCGCCCGCGAGGGCAACCAGCTCGGCGTAACCTTCCACCCCGAACTCGATAAAGACACCCGCCTCCACGAACTGTTCCTACAAATGTAGGCGGAATAGAAACGAGCGTGGATTTTCGCACACACAACAAATGAGAGTGGATAATCTCCCACTTTGAGCTCGAACACAGGCCCAAACCGGGAGATTATCCACTCTCATGCTATGTAGTCGTTTAAGAACGTCCCCAATGACTACTTTTTGGCAGGCTTGGATTAAGGCAACGCCGATGTCTTGGTACCGACAGACACTATGACCCAATCCGAGGGCACTAAAAAGATAGGAGCCCCCGCTCGTGACCGCGGGTCGGGGCTGCGACAATGATGTTGAAGTGCCATAGGCGCAGCCGCGCCGCAACGAGGTTGGGAGGCTCCCATGCCAAAGTATTCTACCGCGTTCGGGATGGACGTCCACCTGAGGTCGACCACCGTCTGCGCCCTCGACGCGGACACCGGCGAGGCCGTGACGAGGAGGTTCCCCGGCAACCCCTGGGGCGAGATCGCCGGGTGGATGGGTGGGTTCCCCGGGCCGTCGCTCGCGGCCTACGAGAGCGGCTACCCCGGCTTCGCCCCGCAGAGGGAGCTCGCCGGGCTCGGCGTCGAGTGTGTCGTCGCCGCGGTCTCGAAGATCCCCAGGTCGGCCGCCGACTCGGCCTCCAAGAACGACAGGAACGACGCCGCCAGGATGGCCAAGGCGATACTCGCCCACGACATCTCCCCCGTATGGGTCCCCTCCCCCGAGGTCGAGGGCATCAGGGACCTCGCCGGCGCCTACGACGGGGCGACCGCGCGCCTGGCGACCGCCAAGCAGCGGCTGCTCGCCTTCCTCGCAAAGCGAGGGTTCGCCTACGGCGGCACCACGCCCGCCGGCAACCCGAGGAAGTACTGGACCTACGACTTCCTGAGGTGGCTCGACAAGGTCAGGCCGGAGGACGATGGCGGGGTTCGGACGCTCGCCGCTCTGAGGAGCGAGGTCGAGGCCGCGGCGGAGGCCCGGGCGGATCTGCTCTCCGAGTACAGGGCGGCCGTGGACGCCAGCCCGATCGCCGCGGAGGTGGCCGCCCTCCAGTCGATCAAGGGCTGCGCCTTCGCGCTGGCCGCAGCCTTCTCGGCCGAGGTCGGCGACTTCACGAGGTTCCGTTCCGGAAGGCAGGTCACGGCCTATTTCGGCCTCGCGCCGAGTCAGAGGTCGAGCGGCGACTCCGTGCGGCTCGGAGGCATCAGCGGTGCGGGCAACGCGCTCGTGAGGAAGCTGGCCGTTGAGGGTTCATGGTGCTACGCCGCGGCGCGGCACCAGCCGAAGCTCATGCCGAGGGACACGGGCGTGCCCCTCGAGATAAGGATGCACGGGAGGAAGGGGTCCGAGCGGCTCCTGCGGCGGCGCGAGGAGATGCTCGCCCGCGGCATGCCCCAGGCGAAGGCTAACGCGGCCACCGCGGCCGAGCTCGTGAGGTGGCTCTGGGCCCTCGGCATGATGTGCCGGGAGGGCGCGGAATAGACATAGCCCCCGCCCCGGCGAGCCGGGCGGCCTTCGGGGATACCCCCTATTTCGCTGTGCGCGCGGAGCCCTCCGCATGCGCCTCGACAGACTTGGGGAACCCCGCCGAAGGAATGGAGTGCGGGCCGACAGAACGGTATCCGCGGATATGAGACTGAGCCGAAGGCGTCGATGACATGCCGGGGGCGGACCGGGACGGGTTAACGGCAGGCCCCGCCGACCGATTGCAAGCGGTCGGCGGGGCCATTGTGGCTCTTGACAGCGGATTGGGTCATATGAGCGAAAGCCCGCCAGAGCGAGCAAGGTGCCTTGAAACAAGGCGGCATTGACCTTCTGGTCAT
>CABUDS010000030.1 GCA_902490405.1 uncultured Collinsella sp. | reverse complement strand
GCTACGTCGCCTCGGGCGAGCCCATGGACAAGGCAGGCGCCTACGGCATCCAAGGTGTCGGCGGGCGCATGCTCGTGCATGATATTTCGGGTGACTTCTACAACGTGGTGGGCCTGCCCATCGCTCGCGTCGCACGCGCGATTCAAAAACTATCGTAATTGCATCTGGCGCTGGGTATCCCCCAGCGCCTACAATTTCGGCGTACCGTACGGATCCCGACCGGGCATAAGGCCCGGCGGAAAACCGATAGGAGTAAAACATGGATACACTGCTTGAGGCCATTGACGTCTGCGATGTCGATGGCTTTTGCTATGGCAACTACACGGACGAGGAGGCCGGCACCGGTTGCACCGTAATCGTGGCACCCGAGGGCGCCACCGGCGGCGTTGACGTTCGCGGCGGTGCCCCGGCATCGCGCGAGACCGACCTGCTGCGTCCCGAGAACACCGTGGACAAAGTCCACGCCGTCTGCCTTTCGGGTGGATCGGCCTTTGGTCTGGAGGCCGCAAGCGGCGTCGCCCGCGAGCTCGAGAGCCGCGGCATCGGCCTTCCCGTCGGCCCCACGCAGGTGCCTATCGTGTGCTCCAGCTGCATCTTCGACCTCGCCTTTGGCGACCCCACCGTACGCCCCGACATTGAGGCCGGCATCACCGCCGTGCGCGAGGCGCTCGACAACACCCCCACCACGTTCAGGCAGGGCAATGTAGGTGCCGGCACCGGTGCCACCGTGGGCAAGCTCATGGGCCCCGCCACCTGCATGAAGGCCGGCCTAGGCGCTGCCGCTGTGGCACTCGGCCCTGTTAAGGTGGGCGCCGTGGTCTCGGTCAATGCCTGCGGCAATGTCGTCGACCCCTTCACCGGTGAATGGGTCGCCGGAATGCGCGCTGCAGCAGATAGCGACCAGATCGTCGACATGGAGCTCGCAGCCTTTGCCGCAGCCGGCTCCATGCAAATGCCGCTCGACCGCACCAACACCACCATCAGCTGCATCGTCACCAACCTTGAGCTCACCAAGGCCCAGGCCTCCAAGGTCTCCCAGATGGCGGCAGACGCCTATGCGCACGCCATTCGCCCCACGCACACCACGAACGACGGCGACACCATCTACACCCTCGCCAGCGGCAAGCTAGACGCTCAGACAAGCGCCGCCGTACCCCTAGACCTACTGGGCATGCTCGCCGTAAGGGTCCTACAGACCGCCATCGTAAACGGAGCCAAAAACGCCAAAACCTCCCACGGCATCCCCGGCGCCGCGAAGTAACTTCACTCGACCGTCGGTCGGAGGCGGGCGGGGCGTTACGTTTGCTGCTCTACAGTCCTATGCAAGACGAAGGCCACATTAAGTGGCCTTCTTTGCATGCGGAACTCGCGACAAACGTAACGCCCGCCCGCCTCCGACCGACTACCAACCAAATTCTTTTCAGCCCAGGCCCCTTTGTACCACGCGTCGAAGATCTTCAAATTCAACTTCCTGACAATCGATTCTTATAGCAGAGGCCCCTTGGCCTTTAGTTTGATACAAGTTCCGCACGAGCCGGAAAGCACTTAATGTGCTTTCCGTGCGAGCAGGACTGTTCGCAGTAGCAAACTAAAGGCCAAGGGGCCCAGTCAACCTATCAGCAGCGATTACTCAGCAGCTAGTTGAATTTGAAGATCTTTGAGGCAAGATGGTATAGGCCGAGTGTGGTTTTGTCTCCGGCCCGTCCATGCAGGTTGGTAAAGAATCCGACCACGCCGTAGCGAGCGCGACGATACATGCGCTCGTCGTACTCCTTCAGGTCCTTCCACAGCGTCTTCAGGCGCTCATCGGCACAATCTTCCTCGGAAAGCTTGGTGAGCACCGAGCAGATCGCCATCATCATGGTGAAGTAGCCCATCATGTACGAACGCAGACGCGAGGACTCAACGTCCTGGTACAGGTGGAACGATTCCATCATGATGCGCGTTACGCGGAACTGCTGGCCCAGGCGCTTGACCATCGTAGCCTCGTTGACGCTCTGGCCCTCGCGACCGATAAAGTAGCGATAGAGGTCGATGTCGGCGTAGTACATGGTCTTGCAGCGCGGCAGCGGTACGTATGCGTAGATATTATCCACGTAGAACGTGTGCGCCGGCATAGGCAGATTGGACTCGCGCAGCACATCGGTGCGATAGCACAGGCTGTGCATGAGCAGGTTCTGATCGGGACGGAAGTGTCCGATCTGGTCCCAAGAGAAAATCTTTTTGCGCGGAAGGGCAAACTTGTAGCCAATAGCGGTATGCGTGCCCTCGTAAACCTTCTCGTACACGTAGTTCGAGATAAACAGGTCGACGCGCTGGTCGCGCTCCTCAAAGCCACGCAGAATCGACAGCATGGTCGAAAGCGCCGCACCGTCGAGCCAGTCGTCCGAGTCAACGACCTTATAGTACGTACCATGCGCCTCACGCAGACCCGAGAGGACGGCGATACCGTGGCCGCCATTCTCCTGGTGCACCGCGCGGATGATTCCAGGATAACGGGCCTCCCACTCGTCGGCCTTGGCGGCCGTCTCGTCCTTGGAGCCGTCGTCCACCACAATAATCTCGATATCGGTGGCGTAATTGCTCCCCTCCAAGATGGAGGTGATGCAATGGTCCATGTCCTTGGCGGCGTTATATGAGGGAATACCGAATGTTATGACTTTATGCATGGCAGGCGATAATCTCATCCGAAAGATCGAGGGCAGAATTGGTCACGGCGTCCATATCGTAGTAACGATACTCGGCCAGACGACCCACCGGGTGGAAGTTCGTCAGGTTCTGGACGCGCTCAAGGTAGCGCTCATAGAGCTCACGGTTCTCGGGCTCCAGAATAGCGTAGTACGGCGTCTCGCCCGAGCCGGGCGTATAGGCCTTGGAGTACTCCTTCATGATGGTGGTCTTGCCGGGCAGGACCTGACCAGTCATGTTCTTGAACTCGGTGATGCGCGTATAGTCCTCGCTCGTGGTGTAGTTGACGGTGCCCACGGGCTGGAACTGGTCCATATCGAGCGTCTCGAACTTCATATCGAGCGTGCGGTACGGCAGCGCGCCCAGGTCGAGGTTGAATAGCTCGTCGAGCGGACCGGTGTAGACGATCTCGCCGCCATAGACCTTGCCGTCGATCTTGACGGTGGTCTCGTCGATTTCAAAGAGGTCACGGGCGTCTACGTCACAGAATACGTCGATCAGATCGTGATCGAGCATATGCTCGAACAGCGCGGTATAGCCGTCCTGCGGCATGCCCTGGAAAGGAGCCTGCGGGAAGTAGCGATCGTCATCGCCCACAAAGACGGGAACGCGCCCGGTAATCGAGGGGTCGATCTGGTCGGGCGTCTGGCCCCACTGCTTCATGGTGTAATGCAAAAAGACATTCTCGTAGACATAATCGGCGACCTCGGCAAGATCCGGGTCGTTCTTCTTGCGCAGCTCCATAATGGGCACCTTGACGTCCTTGCCAAAGGTCTCCACGAGCTTTTGGTACAGCTCCTCGCCGCGCTCATCGCCAAAGGCGAGCTTGAGGCTCGCATGGTTAAAGGGCACGGGCATAAGGGTGCCGTTGATGTTGGCGAGCACCTTGTGCTGGTAGTCCGTCCACTTGGTAAAGCGCGACAGGAAGTTATGGACGCGCTCGTTAAAAGTGTGATAGATGTGCGGACCGTACTCGTGGACCAGGATTCCGGCCTCGTCAGTGCAGTCGTAGGCATTACCCGCGATGTGGCCGCGACGCTCCAAAACGGCAACACGATAGCCGATAGTTTCGGCAAGACGGCGGGCGCAAACGGCACCGGCATAACCGGCGCCGACAACGATCATGTCATACGCACCGGCATTAAAGCCTTCAGGCAGGCCTGAGGTAATCTGCATCGATACTCCTTGTCAAAAGCCACACGCTTTTTAACTGGGCTTTTTCTCGAACATACGTCGAGACATATTTATCAGAGCGATTATAGCGCTAATGCGTCCTATAATGAGCTTGCCACACAAGGAAAGCTCAAGCACCGCGGCGTACATAATTGTAAGGTAAACCCGCTAGCAGCGGGTTTATTCGTGTACAGCCGAGGGCCTGGAGCTTAGCGAAACGCTTGTAAGGAGTATCATGAGCGATTTCCTAAACCGTATGAAGTCTGCCGCCAAGGCCGACCTTAAGACCATCGTCCTGCCCGAGGGCGAGGATCCGCGTACCATCGTCGCGGCAAACAAAATCATCGAGGAGGGCCTGGCCAACATCGTCATCCTGGGCGATCCCAACGAGATCAACGTCCCCGGCGCCACCGTCATCGATCCGCGCAACGCCGAGAAGCACGAGGAGTACGCGCAGAAGTTTGCCGAGCTCCGCGCCAAGAAGGGCGTTACCATCGAACAGGCTCGCGCCCAGGTGATGGACGCCACCTACTTTGGCACCATGATGGTCAAGATGGGCGACGCCGACGGCCTGGTCTCCGGTGCCTGTCACTCCACCGCCGACACCCTGCGCCCCGCGCTGCAGATCCTCAAGACCGCTCCGGGCACCAAGCTGGTCTCGGCCTTCTTCGTGATGTGCACCGACACCCCGCAGTTCGGTACCGACGGCACGCTGATCTTCGCCGACTGCGGCCTCAATATCAACCCGTCCTCCGACGAGCTCTCCGAGATCGCCATCGCCTCGGCCCACTCCTGGTCCACCTTCATGGGCAATGTTGAGCCGCACGTGGCCATGCTCTCCTACTCCACCATGGGCTCCGCCGGTGGCGAGGTCGCCAAGAAGGTCCAGGAGGCCGTGAAGTTCTGCAAGGAGAAGGCTCCCGAGCTCGCCATCGACGGCGACCTGCAGCTCGATGCCGCTATCGTCCCCACCGTCGCCCAGCTCAAGGCTCCCGGCTCCTCCGTCGCCGGTAAGGCCAACGTGCTCGTGTTCCCCGACCTCGAGGCAGGCAACATCGGCTACAAGCTGGTCCAGCGCTTCGCTGGCGCTGACGCCTACGGCCCCATCCTGCAGGGCATCGCCAAGCCGGTCAACGACCTGTCGCGCGGCTGCTCTGCCGACGACATCGTGGGTGTCGTGGCCATCACCGCCGTCCAGGCTCAGATGGCTGAATAGCGGACGCACTCGCCCGAAGGCCGTACGGGCTAACCCCTGAAAACGTCCTCGACCAATGAAACGCCCCCGTTCTGCTCCTTCGGAGCTACGAACGGGGGCGTTTCTGGTCTGCGGAGTGTTTTCAGGGGTTAGCCCGTACGGCCTTCTACTGCTACGAAGCATTCAGGGCATCTGGAGTGGACGGCGGCTTGGCTACGAGCTGGGGCTGAGGATCTGAACGAATGGGTGCCGTTGCTGAAAGCGCAGGCGTTGCCGGCGATGATCACTTTGGGACTGGAATTACCGCCTGCTAGTAAAAAGGCCTCCGGAGCTGTTGCTCTGGAGGCCTTTTTTCAATTACAAACGAATGCGTTAGTTGTTCTTGGTCAGACGCTCGACGTCGTGGGCAATCATGTATTCCTCGTCGGTGGGGATGACCATGACCGTAACGGAAGAGCCGGCGGCGCTGATGACCTGTGGGCCGTTGCCCACGGCCTCGCGGTTCTTGTTGTTGTCGATACGCACGCCCAGCCACTCAAAGCAGTCGCAGAAGGCCTTGCGGATCGACCAGTCATTCTCGCCGATGCCGGCGGTAAAGGTAATGGTGTCCACGCCCGCCATGGAGGCAATCATGGAACCAGCTTGCTGCATGGCCTTGTATGCGAACATATCGAAGGCAAGCAGGCAGCGCTCGTCACCCTCGGAAGCGCGCGTACGAATGTCACGGGCATCGTTGGAGATGCCCGAGATGGCAAGCAGACCGGACTGCTTGTTCATCATGTCGTCGACTTCCTGGTAGCTGTAGCCGCCCTCGCGCTGCAGGTAGCACACGGTAGCCGGGTCGATGGAGCCGCAGCGGGTTCCCATCATCAGGCCGTCGAGCGGCGTGAGGCCCATCGTGGTGTCGCGGCACACACCATCCTCGATGGCGGCAAGCGAGGCGCCGTTGCCCAAATGGCACGAGAGCAGGCGGTGGCAGCGCGAGCCCAGAATCTCCTTGGCCATCATCCACTCGTAGCGGTGGCTCGTACCGTGGGCGCCGTACTTGCGCACGTGGTACTTGTCGCACACGTCCTTGGGCAGCGCATAGGTGTAGGCAACCTCGGGCATGGTCATGTGGAACGAGGTGTCGAAAACAGCCACGTTGGGCAGCTCCGGATACTTCTCGCGGCAATATTCAATCGCCGCGGCCTCGCCGTAGTTGTGCAGCGGGGCGAGCGGAGCCACCTCAAGAATCTTAGCCATGACCTCGTCGTCGACGACTGCGGAGTCATCGAAATGCCAGCCACCCTGAACGATACGGTGGCCGATGCCATCGATCGTAAAGTCGGTCTTCTCGAGCTCCTCGAGCACGCGCGCAATGGCGCAGCGATGATCGGGAAAAGGAATCTCCTCGGTCTGCTTGGCACCACCGTTCTCGGAGTGGCCAAAAATGCCCATCTCCGAGCCGATACGCTCGCAGTTACCCTTGGCGAATACCTCGCGGGTATCGGTATCCAAAAGCTGATATTTAAGGCTCGAGCTGCCGGCGTTGACAACAAGTACGTTCATGAGACTCCTTCGTGATTACAGTACGGTCGGCAAACCTATAAGGCGGCCGTACCCTTAATAAGAAGTTATCAGAATTCAATAAATATCTATTAAACTCTTCGCCCAAAGTGCGTAAAAGGGGGCTGAACGGCACAAGGCCATCCAGTCCCCTCCCCTTGCATCAATTACTTGCCGTTGACGATGCGCTCGACGTCGGAAGCGATCATGAACTCCTCGTCCGTGGGGATGACGAAAATCTTGACCTTGGAATCCTTTGCGGACAGGCACCAAGCGCCGTCGCCGCGCAGAGCGTTGCGGGCATGGTCCATCTTGACGCCCATAAAGGCCAGACGGTCGGCCACGCCAGCGCGGACGGCCGGAGCATGCTCGCCGATGCCGGCGGTAAAGACCAGGGTGTCCATACCGCACATAGAAGTAGCCATCTCGGCCGCCTTGGCGGCAATCTTGTAGACGAACATATCGAAGGCGAGCTGGGCCTCGGGGTCGCCGGCAGCGGCGAGCTCCTCGACATTGCGGCAGTCGTTGGTCTTGCCGCCGGTCACAGCCAAAAGGCCGGACTTCTTGTTCATCATCTCGTCGACCTCGTCGAAGGTGTAGCCACCCTCGCGCTGCAGGTAGCACACGGTAGCAGGGTCAATGGAGCCGCAGCGGGTGCCCATCATGACACCGTCGAGCGGCGTCAGGCCCATGGTGGTGTCCATGCACTTGCCGTCCTCGATGGCGCACAGGGAAGCGCCGGAACCGATGTGGCACACGACGACCTTGCGAGCCTCGCCGTTGGTCATCTCGGCAACCTTCTTGGAGATGTAGCGGTAGCTGGTGCCGTGGGCGCCGTACTTACGGATGTGCAGCTTGTCGCAGACGTCCTTGGGCAGGGCGTAGGTCTTGGCGACCTCGGGCATATTGAAGTGGAAAGCAGTATCGTAGACCGTGACGTTGGGCAGGTCGGGATACTGCTCCAGGCAGTACTCGATAACGTTGGCCTCGGGGTTGTTGTGCAGCGGGGCGAGCGGAGCGACCTCGCGGATCTTGGCAAGGACGTCCTCGTCGACGAGGGAGGAATCGCCAAAGTACCAACCGCCCTGAACGATACGGTGGCCAATGCCCTCGATCTTGACGCCGTTAGCCTCGAGGTCCTTCAGGACGACCTCGATGGCGACCTTGTGGTCGGGGAACTCGATGTTCTCGGTCACCTTCTTGGAGCCGTTGGCAGCGTGGGTGAAAGTGCCGCCGGTAAAGCAGACGCGCTCGCAGGAGCCCTTCGCGGACACCTTGTGGGACTTGGTATCGATGACCTGATACTTAAGGGTCGAAGATCCTGCGTTGACGACCAGAACGTTCATGTGTCTCCCTACTAACAGGCGGTGTGGCGCCGCCAGGTTACATACGCTTCAATAATAAACCCAAACGCCCTCGCGCTCGGGTTTATTGCGTTGATATATAAGTTATCGATGCCCAAATACTCACGGCCTTTGACTTGTAAGTCGAAATAGCGCGGGGATATACACCAGGGAAGAAATCCCGAGCGCAACAAGCAATACGACTCGAATGCCCGCAACGCTACTCAACACAGCGTTGAGCAGATAGAAAAGAACGGCACCCACCGCCACCATCTGGCTTTGAACCGAAATCAGTGAACAGCGCATCGAAGAATCGGCAGCATTTTGGAAAACTGAGTATTTGATTGGGGCAAACAACGAGTACGCAACCGTCTGAAGTACATAGAACACGGGCAGTAAATTAACCGGAGTAAGGGGAATCAAAAACAAAGCTGTCAATACTAAGCGAATGATGCCGCAAATACGCGCAAAACGGCCCTTGTCGACACGAGCAATCGCGCTGGGCACAATAAACCCTATGGAGGCGGAGGCAAGGAGCTGGACCGCAATGGTCACGCCCGAAGCGACGGCATTCATTCCGCGGCCTGCAAGCAACAGTGAGAAAAAATCTTCCAGGGCGACGAAGGCAAATGCCTGAGAACAATCCATGATGAACGCTGACCGAAGAATGCCATTACCCGTAATAGCAGCACCGATCATCTTCGGGGTCATTCCACGCTCAGGTGTCGCCGCAGTGCCCCCTCTTCGCATCTCAGGAATGCAGATAACGACAACCAACGTCAACACCATTGCGATGATATCTGCCGAAAGACCAATGAGGTATGCACCGACGGACGAAATGAAACCGCCCACACAAGCGGAGATGGCATAAGAGGCATAGAAAACAAATCGCTCAACGACATTAAGTCTTACGAGCTGGTCCTGAGAGACGCTGTCAATGTAAATCGCTTCTATGGATCCGCTCACACATGCAACGGCAAAACCTTTGAGAGCAAACGCGCCGATTAAAAGCAGAGGAGAACGGACGAGAAGCAGGGCGGCGTAGTATCCAAGCATTCCCACAACGCCAACGAGACCGCTAGTCTTTCGTCCAAACCTATCAGCAATATAGCCAGTGGGAACTTCGAGGATGAACTTGCTCACTTGATATGCAATCATCATGCTAGAAATCGCTACCATCGAAAGCCCGACGAACTCAAGGTAGACAGTTAGAAAATACAAGATGGTGCTGAAGTTCGACAGAAAAACGAACGTCATATAAAACAAAACCGTACGGTTTTTCATGCTCCGCCCTCCAAGAGTCAACAATCTAAATCGGAATCTTGGAAAAGCATGAGGGCAAAGCCGTCAGTCATGTGTTACAAGGCGTCAACATTCACTTGACGACACGAGGCCAAATGGCCTCACGAAGCAAGATGACGCAATAGGTGAAGAAATACCGTCTGGTGTCGATCGGTCCAGGCATTTTGTCGATAGCAAAAGTAGATGGGCAAGGCTACGTCATGCGAACCTTCAATAGAGTACTCGCTCACTTCCGACCCATCTGATGCGAGAGAAGAGCCAGAAAAACCCAATATCAATCCCCCGGCTTGAAGAAACTCAGCCTGCGCTCTGTTTCCGTATTCGACGTCGCGGAAGCGGAAATTAACCAGCTGAGCTTCGGGGCATTGATTGATCGCATTGAGACAGGGCGACAAATTAATGGGAACAGCTAACCTGCCGCCCAGTAACTCACGAACGGTCATAGCACCCACAGATTGATGACCCGCTGGGCACGAAAGAACCTTGAGCTCCTTTTCACCCAAGTATTTCGAAGAAAGGACACTGTCCCTTGGTTCCTCAAATGAGATGGCCGCATCCGAAATGCCAAGCACAAGTGATTCAAAGCATGTAGCCGTTGGCTGATGCCACACATCAAGGTGAATCTGAGGGTGCGAGCTTTCAAACGAGTCGTACCAGTTTTCGGAAAAAAGACGCCCCCGCCCGTGAAGACAGGGGACGTAAAGACGAAAGTGGCCGTCGGGCGAAACGCCACCGTTCCCCGATTGGGTGTACTTTTTGAGATCGTCGACTTGTGCCAGGATCACGCGTGCACGACGCGCAAATTCTCTGCCCGCCGGAGACAAAACAGCCTCCCCCGCCGATCGATTGAGCAAAACGATCTGATACTCAGACTCCAGTTTCTTAATTGCCGACGAGACAGCCTGTGGGCTCACGTGAACGGCGCGAGCCGCTTTGCGCACGCCGCCATGGTTCGCTACCGCTTGAAGGTATTCGAGTTGAGAAAACTGCATAGGTTACTCCAAAGGCAGCCAAGGCGACGGGCCGTGCGTCCTCAGATGAGGTTCTCGCCCAGGTTCTTGCCGCCGAGGACGTGCATGTGGAAGTGCATGACGGTCTGACCGGCGTTAACGCCCTTGTTGGAGATGACGCGGAAACCGTCCTCCAGGCCCTTGGCCTTGGCGACCTCCTGGATGGCGTGGGCCATGGCGCCCATGGTCTCGGCAGGCACGTTGTCGGCGATGTCGCTGTAGTGCTTCTTGGGGATCACGAGCGTGTGGACCGGCGCCTGGGGATTGAGGTCGTCGAAGGCGATGACTTGGTCGTCCTCGTAAACGACGGTCGAGGGGATCTCGTGGTTAGCAATTTTGCAGAAGATGCAATCACACATGGTTGGTTCCTTTCTCACAGACCAAGGTAGTCTTTTTGGGACGGGGCTTTTTTGACTACTTTTTCGCAAGCGCAAACACTCGGCAAGCCGTCGCGCAAGGGTAGTCAAAAAAGTCCCGTCCCAAAAAGACTACCCCAAAGTAGGCTGCGAGGTAGTTAGAACGAGAGGTTGTCGTCCGTGTTGGCGGCTTCGCCGTCGGCGAGCACGTCGTTGCCGTCGACGTCCTTAAGGAGCACCGAGACCTTCTGCTCGGCATCGGACAGGCGGGTGCGCAGGCTCTTAAGAAGCTCGACGCCGCGGGTATAGCTCTCGAGCGACTCCTCGAGCTCCATATCGCCCGACTCCAGGCTGCGGATGATGAGCTCCAGCTCTTGCGAGGCCTGCTTGTACGTAAGCTGCTCGACCGAGGTCTTCTCTGCCATATCTATTTCCTTTCCTAAAGGTCTCTCACAATAAAACGCGGACTACTCGACCGTATCGACCGTTGCCGCCACGTTGCCGTCTGCCATGCGCACGCGAATGGCGTCGCCGGGCTTAAAAGTCTTGGCGCTCGTAGCCACACCGTCATCGCTGTACGCGATGGAGTAACCGCGGGCAAGCACCTTGAGCGGCGACAGGGCATCGAGCGAAGCCGCTGCACGGCCCAGGTCGGACGCGGGTTTGCTGAGCATCGTGCGCCCCTGATGCTCCAGACGGGAACTCGCAAGTGTGAGCGCATGGCGCTTGCCATCGAGCCCCGAGGTGCTTGCAACCAGACGCTCGGGCAGGCGCTCAAAGTTGGAGCGGAATGTCCCGACCGAGCGTGCGATGGCGCCGGACAGACGATCGGCCGTCAGGGCAAGCTCAGACTCGCGACGCTCGACCATAAACGTCGGATCGTTGAGGCACGGGCGGCATGCGGCCGCATCGAGCGCGTCGCCCAGACGAGCCGTATAGGTATCCCAGGCACGACGACCGCGCTGGTCGAGCATTTCCAGATCGACCTGATCCGACCCGATTATCGAAGCCATCGCGGCGCCCAGACGCTGATGGCGCGCCTCGAGCACGTCGGCTAACTCCGTCATAGCCGGTGCCACCGATTCTGCCGCCGCCGTGGGCGTAGAGGCGCGACGGTCGCTCACCATGTCGCAAATCGAGGTATCGGGCTCATGCCCAATACCCGTTACCACAGGCACGGGACAGGCTGCCACCGCACGGGCAAGCTCCTCGTCGTTAAAGGTCATGAGGTCCTCGAAGGAACCGCCGCCACGCACGAGCAAAATGCAATCGGGCGCCGGCGTAATGGCAGCGGCGCGGCGCAAGCCTTCAATAAGCTCTTCCGGCGCACCCTCGCCCTGGACTTTTGCGCCCACGCAGACAAGCTCGACGAGCGGGTTGCGACGGCGCAGCGTACGCTTAACGTCGTCGATTACCGCGCCAGAAAGCGAGGTGACGACCGCCACGCGTGAGCAAAACACCGGGATGCGGCGTTTACGGGACTCGTCCATCAGCCCCTCGCGGCGTAGCTTTTCGGCCAACTGCGCCACCTGTTGACGCAGCAGGCCCTCCCCCGCCAGCGAAAACGAGCGGGCGACGAAGCTCATGCGACCCGTAGGCTTGTAGAGATTGAAGCTGCCCTTAAAGCTTACCTGCATGCCGTCGCGCAGATCGAAGGTGCGCTTAAGGTAGGCGCCCTTCCAGATGATGCAGTCAACGGCCGCCGAGTCGTCCTTAATCTGGAAGTAGCAGTGGCCGCTTCGGGCATTGGGGCCACGGAAGCCCGTGACCTCGCCCAGGACGCTCAGCTGCGGAATGGCATCGAGCGCGCCGGCGGCGATCTCCACCGCTTGGCTCACGCTGAGCTCTTTGCGCTCCTGCTCGTCCGAACCGTCGAACTCGGCGGAAACGGCATTGCCGGTTAGGTTCCAGCCTGCCACGCAGCCTCCTTTCGTTATCGCGCACAGAGGCTCCGACCCCGTGCAAATTCAAGTCCAACACATAGTACAGCGCCGCGGGGACACGAATCCCCGCGGCGCCCAGCGACCCAATTTGTTATCGGTTGGAATTTCTGTTGTAGCGAGCCATAAGGTAGAGCAGTTGAATGATCGAAGTGAGCGCTGCGGCCACATAGGTAAGCGCGGCTGCCGTCAGCACCTTCTTGGCGCCGTTGACCTGCTTAGAACTCATGCCCGACTGCTCGATATACGCCACGGCGCGGCGACTGGCATCGATCTCGACCGGCAGCGTAACCAGCTGGAACAACACGCTAAACGAGAAGAAGACCAGCGCGAGGGTCGTGAGTCCCGCGATGTTCATGAACAAGCCCATGAGCAGCACGATCGTCCAGGTGTTCTGGGTAAAGTTGACGACGGGGACCAAAGCGGTGCGTACCTTCATCATGGCATAGCCGCTTTGGCGCTGGGCGGCATGGCCCGCCTCGTGACAGGCGACGGCAACGCTTGCGACCGACCCGCCCGAACGGTTGGCATCCGACAGATACAGGTTGTTGTCCTGCGGGTTGTAATGATCGGTGAGCTCGCCGGCAATGCCCTTGATGCCCACGGCGCTACAACCGTTGGCATTGAGCATGCGGCGAGCGACCGTGGCACCCGTATCGCCGTCCGAGCGCACCTTGGACCACGTCTTGTACGTCGAGTTGATATAGCTCTGCGCGGCAAGGCCAAGCACCGTGCAGACAAGAACAACCAGCAGGTACAGCGGGTCAATGCCAAAGCCGTATCCATAGTAATAAGGCATGCGAATTCCTCCGAATCGAGTTACACGTTGGAGGCATTCTACCCACTCAGCCGGTTAGGCTTCCCTATAACAGTTCAATCTTTCCGTCCTTCACGGTGAGCCCCATATTGCCGGAAAGCAGATCGTCCAGACGCGAACCCACGAGCTCAAAGCGCCAGCCTTCGCGCAGGGGGCTCTGCTCGGGATGCTCAATATAGTCGGCCAGGTCATCGCGCGAGGCAATGACCGAGGTCGCCACGCCCGAGCGCTCGGCAACCAGGCGAATGAGCGCATACATCAGGTCCGTCACGCTCTCCAACTCCGGCGAAATCTGACGGTGCCCGCGCACCATGAGCGGCAGGCGATCGTGTGGGCAGCTCGCACCGCGCTTAATGGCCATGAGCGCGCCGTCCACGTCGCGCTCCCCCAGCTGGTCGGTACCGCGAATGCTGCGGAACTCCTCAACACGAACGGGATTACGTTTAACCAGGGCCAGCAGCGTATCGTCGGACATGACCCACTTGCGCGGGATGTTGCGGCGCTCGGCGCGGTCCTCGCGCCAAGCGGCAAGCTCGCGTGCGATGCCCAACTGGTGACGGCTACACGAGTTGATGCGCTTGACCTTGCGAAACGCCTCATGGCGGTCGGCGCGGTAGTGCGACTCGTCGGCCAGCGGACGCAACTCGTCGAGCACCCAGTCCACCCGGCCCAGCTCGCGCAGGCGACTCATCATCTCGGTATAGGCGACGATCAAGTACTTGACGTCATCGATCGCGTACTCGATCTGTTTGTCGGTCAGCGGGCGGCGCGACCAATCGGTCAGCGACTCGGTCTTGGGCAACGAGACGCCGCAAAACGTCTGCACGAGCGCGCCGTAAGAAATCTGCTGGCGCTCGCCCAAAAAGGCGGCGGCCACCTGCGTGTCAAAAATGGGACTCGGCAGCACGCCCACGGTGTGGAGCATGACCTCCATATCCTGCGAGCAGGCGTGAAACACCTTGGTCACGCTCTCATCGCCCATAAGCTCGGCTAGCGGCGACAGGTCGTCGATCACCAGAGGGTCGACCGCCACGCTCTCGGCAGGGGTGGCAATCTGGACCAAGCACAGGCGCGGATGGAACGTGCGCTCGCGCAAAAACTCGGTATCGACGGCAATCGCGTCGAACTCACGGGCGCGCTGGCAAAAGTCGAGTAGAGCCTGATGTGTGGAAATGTACATATCAACCCATCGAATAAGGTTAGGCCCGAAAAACACGGGTAGGATATCGGCATTGCCCTACAACTATACTCGGTTAGTCACAGAACGGGAACGTAAGTATGCGCTGCCTTATCATCCACAACCCGGCATCGGGCCCCAGCTCAGATGAAATCTACGCGTTCACGCACGCCCTCGCGCAGGGCGGCGACGAGGTCGTGATGCGCTTTATCGGCGATGGCATGGAACCCGAGGACGCCGTGGCAGACGTGCGCGAGTTTGATCGCGTGGTCGTTTCGGGCGGCGACGGCACCGTCTCCAACGTGCTCGACCAGATGCGCGGGTGCGGTGTCCCCACGCTCGTCTTCCCCTCCGGCACAGCCTGCCTGTTCTTTAACAACATCGGTAATGCCCCCGAGGCAGCGGCGCTTGCCAAGGCTTGCCGCGCCGGTCGCACGGTCAAAGTGGACATGGGCGAGCTCTTTTGGCTCGACGAGAACGGCAGAGAGAAGCGCCACGGCTTTATCATCATCGCCGGCTCGGGCTTCGACGCCGAGATCATGATGAAGGCCGCTCCCACCAAAAACGACATCGGCGAGATCGCCTACTTCCTCTCCGCTCTCGCCACGCCCAACCCCACGGTGGCGCACTTTACCATTGAGCACGACGGCATTGTCGAGGAGCTCGACGGCATCTGCTGCATGGCGGGCAATACCTCGGTCATTCAAAACGACATCAACCTGTTCCCCGACTGCCGCATGAACGATGGCATGGTCGATATTGCGGTCATCGAACCCGTGCGCACCGTTCAGCTGCTGCCTACTGTGATCACCGCTGCGCTTGACCCCGCCGGCAAGGTACTCGGGCGCCCGCAGTTCAAAATCATCCAGACCAAGGAAGCCAAGATCACCTGCACGCCGTCGTTGGGCATGCAGTTCGATGGCGAGATCATCTCCAGCAACTCGGGCGTCTTTGGTGCCCGCGCACTTCCGCAATGCCTCGACCTCATCGTCGACGAATTCTCCCCGCTCGGAAAATAGGAGGACCCCATGAACGACAATCCCCTGCTCGGCTTTATCGTCATTGTTCTGGCCATGCTCGTCGGCTACGCCATTAACGTGATTCACCGTCGAAAGAAGTAGCCATTACTCTTAGACGGCCCGTGCAGCCCGGACCCCTCGCCGGCATGAAACCACATGCCGGCGAGGGGTCCGCTTTTTTCTTGACGCTTTATTTAGCTACATTTTTCGCTGGCGTTATACAAATTGATTTCCCACTGAATGAGTTCAATTTACCGTTAATCGCATATTTCGCTACGCTTATCGAGTAAATATCTTTCATGAATGTATATTGTTTCGAATTCGTTACGCTAAGGGGGTGTAATTATTGGGTGAAGCCCTCTGGAGACAGAGGGCTTTCGCACGCTGGGAGGGAATATGAGTAAAACTCATCCCGTCAACGCGCTCAAGAAGCTTGGCATAGGCCTTGCATTTGGAGCTGCAACCATCATGTCCATGCCGACATCTGCGCTCGCCTGCACGCAGATGTACATGGGCAACAAGCTGACGGCCGACGGTGACACGTACTATGGCCGCGCCGAGGACTTCGATAAGCGCTACCTCAAGCACTTTGGCATTGAGCCTTCTCACGGCCCGGGGCATACGTACGGCTCGGACGAGTCCGCATTCATGTATACCTCGACCAAGACCACGTATCGCTACACCTATGTACGCGACCATCCCTCCCAGTGGCACGGGCGCTATGATGCCTACTCTGAGGCAGGCATCAATGAGAAGGGCGTGTCCTGCTCCGCAACGCTGACCACCGGCATGAATGCTGATGCTGAGGCAGCAGACCCCCTGACCAAAACCGGTATTGGCGAGTACAGCTACGGCAGCGTTATCTTAGGTGAAAGCGCCAATGCACGTGAGGGCGTCGAGCTCCTCGGCAAGATCATCGACGAGCAGGGCGCCTGCGGCAACGATCAGATTATCATCGCTGACAGCAACGAGACTTGGCTGTTTGCCGCACTTTCCGGCCACCAGTGGATCGCCATGAGGCTCACTGACGATATCGCCTCGCTCAACCCCAACATCGGCAACCTCAACTACAAGGTTGACCTCACCGACACCGCGAACTGTCTCCACTCTGCGACCATCGAGTCCATGCCTAAGGAGAATGGCTTCGCCAAGTACTTCGATGACGGTCAATTTGACGTTGCCCAGACCTACGGCGAGGCAATTAGCGAAAAGGCCATGCATTCTTGGGCCCGTTATGTCCAGGGTCGCGCCTACTTCGGTGTGCCGCTCACCGAGGGCACCGACTACGAGATCGTCAAGGACGAGCGCGAAGATGCTCGTGCCACGACCGGCGCCCTGGTTAGCAAGGCGCAGCCGCTGTTCTTCCAGCCCGGCAAGTCCGACTGGAACACCTTTGAGATGATCCGCGCGTTTGGCAACCGCGGCGAGAAGGTCCCGGGCCTCAACGCCAACACCGACGGCGCCTACGCCATTGGTACCGAGACCAACACCGAGGTCAATCTCTTCCAGATCCGTCAGGGCATGGACCCCGAGATCGCGACCATCCAGTGGGAGATGCTCTCCCGCGCCGCCTACTCCGTCGCCATCCCCTACTACTCCGCACTGCTCACCGAGGTTAGCCCGTACTACAGCGACCAGACCGTCTCCTTCGATCACTGCGAAGAGGAGGACATCGTGAACAACGAGGAGCCCGAGAACTCCATCAACTATGTCCTCATGGACATCAGCTCCCTGTGCTTCGAGCACCGTGAGCAGCTCGGCACCGGCGTTCGCGCCTACCTCGACGCTCTCCAGAACGAGCTCATCGAGCAGAACCTCGAGGTCGACAAGGCCATGCTCGCCGAGACCACCACTGAGGGCCGCACCGCCCTGGCCAACAAGGCCGGCAACGCTGCCACCAAGAACACCTATGTCAAGTGCAAGGCCCTGCTTCAGGAGATGCGCGCTTATCTGAAGGCTGAGGACTTCAGCAAGCCCTTCACCCCGAGCGACCTGAACACCGAGACCAACGGCCTCAAGGTGTCCATCACTTACGCCAAGGATGCTCTTGCCACCGATCCGGTCACCCCTGATCAGCCCGGCACCCCCGAGCAGCCCGGCACCCCCGAGCAGCCCGGCACCCCCGAGCAGCCCGCTAAGCCCGAGCAGCCCACCACCAAGCCCGAGAAGCCTGGCAAGTCGGACACCACGACCACAGTAACCACCAACAAAACGAACACCAAGGGCGGCCTGCCCACCACTGGCGATCGTTTTGATGGCCGTATGGTGGCTGCATTCGCCATCGCTGGCGTTGCCGTCATCTCCGCCGGTGGTTACTTCCTCTACCGTCGCAACAAGGAGTAACGTCCTAGCTGAGCGGGCAAGGCGGCAATGTCAGCCTCGCCCGCTTAGCCCGCTCTTTTGACCGGTGGGAAACACTGCTGAAATCTTTTCAAAAAAAGATTTCCCCGCACACACTTCGCTGTGCTATAGTGCAGCGCAACAGTAACGAGGTGCGACCGCGCCACAGCATCACGAAAGGAGCCACCAACATGAAGAACACGATGAAGTCCCTCAACAACTGGTGGTGGCGTGATGCGAATACGATCGGTCGACAGTGAGTCCCTCACGCCTGTTTTTGCGCTCTAGGTGATTGGAAGGCCTCCGGTTTCGACCGGGGGCCTTTTTCTATCTCGAGCCCGATCGCATTCGCATCACGCGCCTCCACTTTTCTCTTGCACTCCCATTCCGAAAGGATTTTCACCATGTCTCAGAACACCACCGCCGCCCAGCCCCGCACCGTCCAGACCGCCGACCGCGGCAAACTCGACGTCCGCGCCCTCGTCTTGCTCGCCATCCTGCTTGCCGCCGGCTTCATCCTCAACTTCACCGTCGGCAAGGCCATCTCAGGCATCTCGGGCGGCATGATCAGCCCCGAGTTCATCATCTCGGCCTTCTGCCTCACCATCCTGGTCGTTCGCCCCAACATCGGCCAGGCGCTCATCATCGGCCTGATCTCGGCTGCCGTGATCCAGATCACCACCACATCGCCGTTTGTCGATTTTGCCGCCGAGGGCATCGCCGCCATGCTCATGGCCGGCATCGTCAACGCCGCCGGCAAGAACGGTCAGGTCAAGCCCGCCATCGCCATCGTCGCAACCTTCCTGACCACCTTTGTCTCGGGTGTCATCTTCATGGTCATCAAGATGGCCATGCTCGGCGTGGTGGGCGAGCTCGCCGCTGCCATGCTGCCCGTCGTCGCCATGACCGCCGTCTTTAACGCCATCCTGGTCGGTGCCCTCTACTTGCCCATCCAGAAGGCTCTGAAGCTCAACTAACCAGCCGCGGCTTTACCACCAAAGACTGTCCCAAACAACTAGCTCTTGGGGACGTTCTTAAACGACTAGTCATGTAAGAACGTCCCCAATGACTATGAAAGGTATCCATGGAAACGATCATCAACGTCGACGATGTCTCGTTCTCCTATGGCACACAGACCGAGGAGGCGCTCAGCCACATCTCGCTCAGCGTGAACAAGGGAGATTTCATCGGCATCATCGGGCCCTCGGGCGCCGGCAAGTCCACGCTTGCCGCCTGCCTGTCGGGTGCCGTGCCCCACCACTACACCGGCACGTTCTTTGGGTCCGTCATGGTTGACGGCAACGACACCTGTGAAGTTTCGCTCACCGATGTGTCGCAGATCGTCGGCAGCGTGTTACAGGACATCGACACACAAATGGTCGCCTCGGTCGTCGAGGACGAGATACTTTTTGGCCTGGAGAACTTTGGCGTTCCTCACGACCAGATCGAGCAACGCGTGAGCGAGGCGCTCGAGACCGTCGGCATCAGCGACCTGTGCGACCGCGAGATCGCCACGCTTTCGGGCGGCCAAAAGCAAAAGGTTGCCATCGCCGCCATCCTCGCCATGCGTCCGCGCGTGCTCGTGCTCGACGAACCCACCGCGGCGCTCGACCCCGCCAGCTCCACGCTGGTCTTCAAGACCCTGCGCGAGGCAAACTGTGCGCTCGGCATCACCATCGTCGTCGTTGAGCAAAAAGTCGCCCTGCTTTCGGAGTATTGCAACCGCGTGCTCGTGCTCAATCATGGCGAAATCGCGCTACAGGGCGAGCCGCACGAGGTCTTCGCACACGCCGATGAGCTCCGCGCCATCGGCGTCGATTGCCCGCGCGTCACGCGCATTTTCAACAGCCTCGAGGCCGATGGCCTGGCCAGCGGCACTCCCTGTTTGGATGTTGATGAGGCCGAGCGCCTGATTACGGGCATCGTCGACCCCGCACACGCAAGCAGTGACATTCAGGCACCCGCCGGCTCACCGCACGCACCGTCGTTGCGCCCGCACGCCAAGGACGCCGAGCCCGTGCTCACCTTCGATCACGTTGAGTTTGCCTATCCCAATGGCGGGGCCGCCGTCCACGACCTCAATCTGACCCTCTATCCCGGCGAGCTCGTGGGCATCGTCGGCCAAAACGGCGCCGGCAAGACCACGCTCACCAAGCTGCTCACAGGCTTGCTTAAGCCCGCCTTGGGCAGCGTGCGCGTCACGGGGCTGGATACTGCAGCCGTTCCCACGAGTCGCATCGCCCGCGAAGTCGCAACCCTCTTCCAAAACCCCGACCGCCAGATCTGCAAGGACACCGTGCTCGACGAGGTCGCCTTTGGCCTGGAGCTTGCCGGCATCGACCGTGCCGAGGCGCTGCGTCGCGCCCAGCTCGTCATCGACCGCTTTGGCTTGCCGGCCGACGAGGCGCCCTTCTCGCTCTCGCGCGGTCAGCGCCAGATGGTGGCACTCGCCTCCGTCGTGGTCGTAGAACCCAAAATCGTGGTGCTCGACGAGCCCACGAGCGGCCTTGACTACCGCGAGTGCATGACCGTCATGGAAACCGTGCGTACCATGGCCGAACGCGGCTGCGCCGTCATCATGGTCTGTCACGACATGGAAGTCATATCCGACTTTGCCGAGCGCATCGTAGTGATGGCCGACGGTCGCATCCTCGAGTGCGGCCGCACGCACGAGCTATTCTCGAACATCGAGCTCATGCAGCGAGCCTACGTTGAGCCACCCCAGGTCATAGAGCTTTCTCGTCGCCTGGCATCCTCCGTCTCTCCCACCTTTGCACAGGTGAGCGAGGTCACCGATATCGTTCGCATTACCGAGGAGATGGTCCACCGTGGTTAACGTCATCGACTATATGCCGGGCGATACACTGCTGCACCGCTTGAACCCGGTCGTCAAACTGGGCCTTGCCGCCGCCATCATCATCGGCATCTTCCTGTCCGATACCTACGTGACGCTGTTGGGCTTTTTGGCACTCACCCTTGCACTGGGCGCCTACGCCGGCGTCGTCGACCGTCTGCTCTCGCTACTCAAGCTGCTGATTCCGCTCGCGCTTATCATGCTGGTGCTTCAGCTGGCCTTCATGCGCGACGGCAACATAGTGTGGGGCTTTATCACCGACACGGGCCTCATTACCGGATCGAAGGCCTGCCTACGCCTGTTGGGCGTGGCGCTGCCACTCATCCTCATGCTTATGGTGACCAAGCTCAACGACCTTGCCAACGCCTGCGTCGAGGTGCTGCACGTGCCATATCGCTATGCCTTCACCTTTACCACGGCGCTGCGCTTTGTGCCGGTATTTGGCCAGGAAATGAACGCCATCATAGAGGCGCAGACTGCACGCGGCGTCGAATACGACACTAAGAATCCCGTCAAGAAACTCAAGCTCATGCTGCCGCTGTGCGTGCCACTGCTTATCTCGAGCGTGGGCAAGACCGATGCCGCCGCGCTTGCCGCCGAGCAGCGCGGCTTCTACCTGCGCACACGTGCGAGTTCGTATAAGCGCTACCCCATCAAAGGCCTGGATATCGCCGTACTTATCGTCAGCATCGCCCTTGTCGCCATCGGCTTCCTGTTCTAGCAATCGCTGGCAGCAACCGGCAAATGCAAAAGGCCTCGGCTCGCACCAAACGAACCGAGGCCTTACTGTTTTCCCAGATAAAACCTACCAAAATAAACCTGTCCCTTTTTGGTAGGGGGAGAACTAGAGGCGGTAGGGGGCGCCGCTGCGGATGATGGATTCGCGCACCAGGACATCCATGGCGTCGAGGGTGATCTCGGGCATCTCTCGGTACTTTTGCAGCACCGAGAGCTCGGTGCAGGCCAGAATGACGCGGTCGCAGCCGCTACGGGCGAACTCCCACATCACGCGGTCGAACTTATCCATATCGGGCTCACGTCCGGCCTTTACATCATCGTAGATAAGCGACATCACATCGTTCTGACGTTTCTCGCTGGGATAGACAACCTCAACACCCGCAGCCTTACATTCGCGGCCGTAGACGCCCGCGTCCACGGTGCCATCGGTTCCCATAATGCCAATCTTGTGCACCGGCTCGGCCGGCATACTCAGGTTGGGATCGAACTCGCACTCCCCCATCACCGCACCGGCCAGAGCATAGCGCACCGACTCACGCGGCATGTGGATAATCGGCACCTTCGTAAACGACTGGATCTGGTCGTAGAAGTAGTGTGACGTGTTGCAGGGAATGGCAATGTGCGCACAGCCCAGCGACTCGAGTGCCTGGGCACACTCTTTCATGGTCGCCAGCAGCTTGGCATGCTCACCGGTCTTAATGGCCAACGTGCGGTCGGGCATGGTCGACTTGGAGAGTACCACCATGTCGATATGTTCCTGATCGCAGGCAGCAGCCGTATGACGCACCACCTGGTCGTAGTAATACGACGTGGCCTCGGCGCCCATGCCACCGATAACTCCCAGCTTTTCCATCGCCGCCTCCTTGGTGACGCTTGCACAATTGCGCGTATCATACCCGCGCCCGCCCGATGCAAACCGGACGGGCGCCGCGCTCATCTACTTGTAATACGTCTTGAACAGCTTAAAGTGGCGCAGCTTGGTGTGCCACATGCGCAGCCAGCGGTTAAAGACAAAGTCGCCCTTCATAAACGAAGGGTCGGCGCCCTTGCCCTCCTTGGCAAGACGATGCACCTTCGCGCGCAGCTCAGGAGCCTTGACGTATTTGTCGACGACGCCCATGGGGACGACCATCCACAGCGCCTCGTCCTGCGCCGTCACAAACTCCGGCTCAAACGGGCGGTTGAAAACATACTCGTCCACCACATACTTGGCAACGTTAAAGCCACTGTTAGTGACATAGTAGTTGCTGCGGCCCTGGCGCGTGTTGAAATCGAAGAACTTAAACGAGCCGTCGCGCTCGTCGTACTTAACGTCAAAGTTGGAATAGCCCACAAAGTGAAGGTCCTCGAGCAACTTGCGCACGCCGCCCATGAGCTCGTCGTTGGGCTCGGTAATGATACAGGCGTGATTACCGACACCGTGAGGCTGATGCTCCTCGAGCAGCACATGGCCCAGGCACATCATGCGCACCTTGCCGTTGCGATCGGAATAACTGGTGAGCACGCGCATGTACTCGTCGTTGCCGGGCACGCGATCCTGCAAGATCAGATCGTCGGTGTAGCCGCTGGCATACGAATCGCGAATGACCTGTTCCAGCTCGGCGCGGTCGGCAATCTCATAGGCCTTCTTCTGGCCCTCGAACTCATGCTGCCACCACATGATGCCGTCAGAAGGCTTCAGAATCATCGGGTAGGGGAAGTCAATCTGATCGAGCACCTCGGCAGGTGCCTCTCCCTGCGTGTTGAGCATCTGCGCAGTAAAGGTAAACGTATGCGGATAGGGCACACCGTGCTTCTCGCACAGCTCGTAGAAGATCTCCTTCTTCTGGCACTGCTCGAGCATGCTGTAGGGCGCGTAGGGAGCGACGATGTTATCCGCCAGCTCATGAGCATCCTTGGCCTGAGCCACCAGGGCAACATAGTTATCGCCGCAGCCCATCAGGACAATCGTCTTGTCGGCATGTGCCCGAGCGATGCCGTTGACGGTCTTAAGCATCACGGGCATGGTGTCGATATCCACGTTAGGCGTGTAGTCGATAATCTGGCTGCGATACGCAGGCCCCGTCTGATACTTGCCAAAGACTAGGCTCTTGACCTGATACTCCTCGTAGAAGGCGCGCGCCACCGAATACGCGTTGATGTCGCCGCCGAGCAGCACGGGAATAAACTCGCGCTCTGTAAACTGCAATGCCATGGAAACTTCCTATCATGAACTGCCCACACGACGGGCGGTCTTTGTGCAACTGATTTATTCTAGCGTGCCAAGCCGGCGGCACCCAAAGCTCCACCGTATCTATGGCAATCAGCGCAATTATCCAGCATGAAATCCGCCCTCGCCGTGATGGGACCCTGTAGTTGCAAAACCCCACATGAGGCGACTTTTGATAAACAAAAACCCTCTCGACAGGGTTCCGTAACGTTAAAGTTGAACTCTATGGTTTCTCAACAATTCATCATAACTGCAGGTCAAAGCCAAAGCCTCAAGTTCAACTTGACCCTTTGGAACCTTTAAGGTTCAAGTTGAGGTCGAAAGCAGTAGTAGAATACCGTTCGAATCATAACCTACGATTGATTGCAGAGGGACTGGATGCAGCATTCGAATCATCGCACCGCAGCGCTCATTGCGTCGAAGCCGGCTCGTATCATCACGAGCGCCGCGCTCGCCGTTGCGCTGACGGCCACGCCGATGCTCTCCCCCGTTGCGGCGTATGCCGCCTCGCAGGCAACGCAGGACCAGCTTTCCGCAGCCCAGCAGAAGATCGAAGCCGCCACGAGCGCCTACAACGACGCCCGCACCAAACTCGATGACCTGCAAAAGCAGATTGACTCCAATGAGGCAAGCATCGAGGAAATCGAGGCTAAGCTTCCCGAGCAGCAGGCCAAAGCAAGCTCCGCCATGCGCGATCTGTACAAGTATCAGAAGGGCACCAACCCCATCGTGAGCTTCCTGGTCAACGCGCAGAGCCTGGGTGAGTTCATCACGACCTGCAAATACACCAACCAGATCACGAGCTCGAGCGTCGACGAGATCGAACAGCTTAATAACATGCAAACCGAACTCGAGCAGAACAAGGCTGAGCTCCAGCAGGCCAAGTCTCAGCTTGAGGCAGAGCAGAAAAACGCCGAGGATGCGTTGGCTCAGGCCCAGCAGCTCCGCAGCGAGGCACAGGCAAAAGCCGAGCAGGAAAATGCCGCCGAGCTTGCCAAGCTTGAGGCCGATAAGGCCGCTGCCGCCGAGAAGCTCTCGGGCGAGGGCGTAAGCGGCGGCAATTCCAGCAGCCAGGCCACCAACACCAACACCACCATCGACACTACGCCGAGCAACTCCAATACCGGCAATTCCGATTACGACTCGTTCATTAACGAGTGGACGAGCCGCATCGACAACTACCTCGCCGGTTCCCCCATGGCAGGTCAGGGCTATAACTTTGCCGTCGCCGCCTGGAATACCGGCGTCGATCCACGTTGGTCCCCCGCCATCGCCTGCATCGAGAGCAGCAAGGGCCTCTATTGCGCCGGCTCCTATAACGCCTGGGGCTGGAGTGCCCGCGGCGGTGGTTGGCGTAGCTTTGGCAGCTGGAGCGAGGCTGTCTCCGCCCACGTTGCCTACCTGGGTGCCAACTATGGCTCCACGCTTACCCCGGCAGCCGCCAAGAAGTACTGCCCGCCCACGTGGCAGGACTGGTACAACAAGGTCGCTTCCCAGATGAACCGCATTTAGGCTCGCAAGCCTCAACTGCAAAGGGCCCCAATGGGGCCCTTTCCTTTTAGGTAGCGGAGGTATCGGCGACGCGGCCGCATTGGCAATCGCAACTATGACGATCATGCATAGGAGCAGCACACCCAATGCCTTGAGCCAGAGTTTCGCGAGTTTCTTGCCGCGATAGCTGTCGAGCAGCGCGAATCGCCGACGAAGACGGCGCTTATCGAGCAGCGCAAAATGCATAAGCACCATAAGGCCATCGACAAATAGAAAATACTCGATTATGAGAAGCAACGTCGGGTAGCTTTGGTTTGCTCCGGTGGGGTGAAAGACGGCAAAGTGACTTCCGGCAAAGAGCACAAGCAGCGAGAAGCAGACGAGCGTATTCCAAATGCGCCCCAGAGACTCCGGAACGCGAGAGAGCAGACTGCATGCAGCGGAGGCGGCAGGCCCAGGAATCCCTGCGGGGTTCTGGAGCCCTTGGGGCGTCAACACCGTCTCCGAGGTCGGGGTGCAGACAGGCGCAGGAGGCTGCACGGGGTGACTCAGATCGTATGCCGCGCGCGTCGCCCGTCCCAACGCTTCCGCACTCGCAAAGCGTTTGGCCGGATCGAGCGCCATCGCCATGCAGACAACATCGGCAAGCGGGGCGGGAACGTCGAGGGCCTCGCATTGCTCGCGCATGTCCCGACCTGGCTTGGGGTCAGTCCCCGTCAGACAAAAGAACAGGAGGGCACCCAACGCGTAGACATCGCTGCGAACGCTCGTCTGGCCAAAACCATATTGCTCGGGCGGCGCATAGGGACGCGTTCCAAACTTGACCGTGTCGGCGTCGGCTCCGTCACGCCATACCCGCGCAATCCCCAGATCGATAATCACCAGCGACGAAAACGTCATGCCGGCATCGACTGAATACCTCACGCCCGACACGATAATATTCGAAGGCTTCAGATCACGATGAATCACCGGCACCGGACGCTCTCCAGCCATCGCAAAACCGGTATGGAGCTCAGCGGCTGCATCGCAAAGGGCGCCAAACAGCTCGCAGGCATAATCGAGTGTCGCACCCAAACGCCCCACCAGGGCCTCGAGCGTCTCACCTTCGACATATTCCATGACCACACAAAACTCGTCGCCCATGCGGCGACAATCGACTATCCGAGGCAAGTGCTCATAACGTAGCCCGGCGCGCTGGGCCGCAAACAGGCGCTCATACACCCCGCCAATCTGGGCCGATGCGTTGATACGTTTGCGAACAAAGGGGCCGAGAGACCCTCCGCCAGAGCCCTCAAAGTACACGAGCTCGGTCGTCTCAACATCCGAACGCTTGAGTATACGGTCTACGCGATAGCTGTCATCGCGCTCGAGTGACGCCAGGTGCCCGGCAAGCGCAGTGGTCAGCTCATCATCGGAATATGTTGGGCTCTGAGTATCCATAGCGTCCATAATAACGCAGGGCACGGACACCCCATGATGCCCATGCCCTGCACGTTCGAAATATCGTGGGCAGCTCTTCTGCCGGCGGCTAGCCGTTAGCTCACCGTCTCCTCGCCAAAGCGATACAGCTCCTCGTTTACCTTTTGCAGGCTGCAGCCGCGATCGATGCAAAAAATGATAATCGCATCACGGCGATCCTTGCAGTTGAGGACGTTGGCGCCTGCCGCCGTCAGAGCGCGATTGGTCTCCTTGAGCGTGAGCGCCATGGCAAAGGCAATCTGCAGCACCTTATTGCGGCTCGGATGCCGCGCGCCGGTAAAAATCTGATAGCCAAACGTTTCGTTGAGGTCGGCCATACGAACCACGCGTGAACGCTCTAGCCCCTTTTCCTGCAGCAGCTGCTTGAGGTAATCTGAAAGCGATGGGGCGGCAAAGTCATGTTCCCTTATGTAGCCGTCAATGCTTGACGCATCAAGGAGCTCATTGAGCAGCTCCTCAGTCAGCTTTTTATCGGGCATGCGGCTTCACCTCCCCCAGTGCATGCAACATGCTAGAAACCGCTCACATCCGAGCGCTCCCAACTGGCGACCTAATCGGGAGACACCGTACCCAGCGCCTCGAACTTCCAGGAGCCGCCCGCCTTCAGATGATTGGTGTTTGCAAGAGCCGTTCCAACCTGGTTGCCATCAGCATCATACAGAACATACTCAATCTGAATGTAGCTCTTTTCCTTGTCCGTGTTATTGGTCAGCGTGCCCGTGATCTTATAGGCAAACTGATTGGAGGTGTCTTCAGCCTCGTCAGCAATGGTATACGGTTCTTGCGGTTCTTTTTGCTCCTCAGCCTGCCGTGTCGTCTCGGCAGGTTTTGCCGAATCGCTCGCAGACGAATCGGTTGAGTTGCCACCCATAGAGCCCACGGCACCGACAATAACCAGCACCACGATGACGCCTAGGACAATCTTGCCAATCGGCTTCTTTCCCTCTTTTGCCATTATGCATCCTTCCTACGATCCGGCTACCGCGCCGGCACACAGCACATCGTAGAAAGGATTGAACTTGAATTCATTAGCTGAGAGCTAAGGCTGCCATATAGAAGAGCAGGAAGCGCGCGTCCATCGCCGATGACACCTCGAGGCTTGCCAACATCGTTCTCAATTTTAAAACTGGAATTGTTGTATTAAAAAAATCGTTTTATGGTTGTTCAAATTATCCTGAATGTAAGTTTAC
>CABUDS010000029.1 GCA_902490405.1 uncultured Collinsella sp. | reverse complement strand
AGCGAGGAATACCTGCGTTTCCTGCGTCAAAACGGCTGGGCGGTGCGGAAAAGCGCGGTGCTGAAGGCCTCGTTCCCGTGGACCTATGCGGAATGCACGAAATCGGAGGGGCCAGATGTCGTTCTTTGAAAACACCCGCAAGCCCGTGGGCCTCGGCGGAAAACTAATGGTTGCCATGATGAACCTGGGCCACAGCCCTGTGGCGCGGTGGGGACTTCAGTTTCTACGACTTGCGCCAAATGCCAAGGTGCTGGATTGCGGCTGCGGCGGCGGGGCGAACATAAAACGGCTGCTGAAAAAATGCCCGCATGGCGTCGTCAAGGGCGTCGACTATTCGCCCGTCAGCGTGGAGAAGACTAGAAAGCTCAACCGAATTGCAATTCAGGAGGGGCGTTGCGCCGTTCTGCAAGGCAGTGTGGCGGATATGGTGTTTGAGGATAGCTACTTCGATGCCGCCACGGCCTTTGAGACCGTCTATTTTTGGCCTGATTTGCCCCGATGCTTCCGTGAGGTCTGGCGGACGCTGAAGCCAGGCGGGACAATTCTCATCTGCAACGAGAGCAATGGCGATACGGACAAGGACGAGAGGTGGACGCAGATCATCGGCGGCATGACCATCTACAAGGACATTGAATTAAAGGCATGTCTGGAGCAGGCGGGTTTTCACGAGGTGCAGATACGCAAAAAGAAAAGGTGGCTCTGCGTCACGGCGCAGAAGTAAGGGCATCAAGCACGGGCATTTTTCATCCATCCTGTACATGGCGATAGACATGACGGTCATAGCGGCTGTGCTGGCGGTAATTACGACAGTTTTTATTCACTGAGGAAGGAACCTATGAAATGCAAAATTGAGAAAAACACCGTGCAGGAGACGCTGATCCTCCCGCTGTATTCCCGGAAGCTGTGTACGGAGCTGTACCCGAACCTTTACAGGGATGAAACAGCGGTTCGTCTGCTCGACCAGATCAACTACAATTTTTCAGGGGCGGAGAAAAACTCCCGCAGCCTGATGCAGCGGTTCGGTGCGCTGGAGGTGGCCATGCGGCAGAATGACCTTGCCTTTGAGGTGCGGGAATACCTGAAAAAACACCCCGGCGCAGCGGTGGTCAATCTGGGCTGCGGGCTGGATAACACCGGCAGAGCCTGCGACAACGGCAGATGCAAGATCTACAATCTGGACTTCCCGGATGTGATTGCCTTGCGGCAGCAGCTGCTGCCCGCCGGGGAGCGGGAGCAAAACATCCCCTGCGACCTGAAAGACCCCGCATGGTTTGACAAGATCGATGCCTCCGGCGGGGCGGTGTTTTTTGCCTCCGGGGTGTTCTATTACTTTCTGACCCAGCAGGTCCGGGAACTGGTGCGGGGGATGGCGGACGCTTTCCCCGGCAGTGTGCTGGTCTTTGATGCTGCCAATCGGACGGCGGTAAAGATGATCGCAAAAACATGGCTTAAGACTGCAAAAATCAAGGATGTGGGGGCATATTTTGCGGTTTCGGATGCCGCCAAGGAAATCGGCACGTGGGACAGCCGTCTGCAGGTCACAAGTCGCGGCTATATGCTGGGCTACAACGATTTGAGAGACCCTTCTGTCAGCGGCTTTTTCCGGCTTCTCGCAAGGGTCGGTGACAACGGGATGAAAATGCAAATCGTGATAATTAGATTTTAAAAGGCAAAAATGAAGCCCATTCACTTTGACGTTGAAGAAGACGGCTTTTACGGCACATATTGGGCGTGCAAGGACACACATACAGCAGCAGACACGGATTCGATTGAAACCGTGCCCGCTATCTAATACTATATTATTTTATCGAACGTCTGTTCTATTCCCATTCGATGGTCGCGGGCGGCTTGGACGTGATGTCGTAGCACACGCGGTTGGCGCCGGGGACCTCGGCAACGATGCGGCCCGAGATGCGGGCCAGGACGTCGTAGGGCAGCTTGGCCCAGTCGGCGGTCATGGCATCGCTGGACTCGACGGCACGCAGGATGATCGGGCGCTGATAGGTGCGCTCGTCGCCCATAACGCCCACGGACTTAATGTCGGGCAGAACCGCGAAATACTGCCAGCAGCTGTGCTCGGAGTTGCGCTCGCCAGTCTGCTCAAACAGGCGCTGGTTGTAGGCGTCGAGCTCCTCGCGCACGATAGCGTCAGCGTTCTTGAGAATCTCGAGCTTCTCCTTGTCGACCGCACCGATGATGCGGATGGCCAGACCCGGGCCCGGGAAAGGCTGGCGGAACACGATGTGACCCGGCAGGCCCAGCGCCAGACCAAGCGCACGGACCTCATCCTTAAAGAAGTGGTCGAGCGGCTCAATAAGGTCGAAGTGCACGCCCTCGGGGAACGGAATCAGGTTGTGATGGCTCTTGATGGTAGCCGTCTTGCCGCCCGTCTTGCGAGCGCCGGACTCGATGATGTCGGGGTAGATGGTGCCCTGAGCCAGGTACTTGACCGGCTTGCCGTCGGTCTCGAGCTGCTGGGCCACGGCGAAGAACTCTTTCCAGAACTGCGTGCCGATGATGCGGCGCTTCTCCTCGGGCTCGGTCACGCCGGCCAGAAGCTCGGCATAGCGGTCCTCGGCGTGGACGTGGATAAAGTCGACGTCGAACTGCTTGGTGAAGACCTCCTCCACCTGCTCGGGCTCGCCCTTGCGCAGCAGGCCGTGGTTGATGAACACGCAGGTCATCTGCTTGCCCACGGCGCGGGCGCCCAGCGCAGCCACGACGGAGGAGTCGACGCCGCCGGACAGGGCCAGAATCACGCGGTCGTCGCCGACCTTCTCGCGGAACTCGGTCGTCATGGTCTCGACCAGGTTGTCCATGCTCCAGTTGGGCTCCAGGCCGCAGATCTCAAACAGGAAGTTGCTCAGCAGCTGCTGACCGTACTCGGAGTGCTTGACCTCGGGGTGGAACTGCGTGGTGAAGATCTTGCGCTCGACGCACTCCATGGCGGCAACCGGGCACACGTCGGTGCTGGCGGTAACGGTAAAGCCCTCAGGCACCTCGGAAACGGCGTCGCGATGGCTCATCCACACGGTCTGCTCCATGGGCGTGGAGTTAAAGAGCTTGGCGCCGGCCGTGCGCGTAATGGTGGCGCGACCGTACTCGCCCACCTCGGAGTGGCCGACCTTGCCGCCGAGCGTCACGGCCGTGATCTGATGACCGTAGCAGAAGCCCAAGACAGGAAGACCCAGGTCAAAGATGGCGGGGTCGATGGATGGAGCGTCCTCGGCGTACACGGAGGCCGGGCCGCCGGAAAGGATGAGCGCAGAGGCGTTCATCTCGCGAATCTCATCGGCCGAGATGTCGCAGGGAACGATCTCGGAATACACGTTGAGGTCGCGGACGCGACGGGCAATGAGCTGACCGTACTGCGCACCAAAGTCGAGTACGAGGACCTTTGCGGAAGCCTTTTGATCCATGGTTTCCCCCTCCTGTTGGCGGGGAGCCGGTGCCCGCCCGCGTGAATGAACGAAAATAACCTCCATAGTGTACACGTTATATGGGGTTTCTCGTCCCTCGCAGCCATCAGCGCACGGCAAACGCACGACCATGGCCCCTATTTGACGGCAATTGAAGTGTTACCAAACGTTACAGATGATGTAATACGTTTGAACATTGGACGCCCTGTGCCACAATACTGCCGAACGACTCCGCCTCTGTGGCGGCAAATACGATAGGAATACCAGCATGAAGCGCATCCTTCTCATCGCCACGGGCGGCACCATCGCATCGACCGAGGACGGCAACGGCCTCTCCCCCGCCCTGACCGGTGAGGAGCTCGCCCAGAGCGTCCCCGAGATCTCGGGCCTCTGCGAGCTCGACGTGGTGCAGCCCATGAACATCGACAGCACCAATATGCGCCCCAGTGACTGGATGCAGATCCGCGATGTCATCGTCGAAGGCTATGCCGACCACGACGGCTTTGTGATCCTGCACGGCACGGACACCATGAGCTACACAGCGGCGGCGCTTTCCTATCTGATTCAGGACAGCCCCAAGCCCATCGTACTCACCGGCTCGCAAAAGCCCATGGGCAACCCCTTTACCGACGCCAAGCTCAACTTGTACCAGAGCCTGCTCTATGCGCTCGACGAGCACTCGCACGACGTCTCGATCGTGTTTGGCGGCGTCGCCATTGCCGGCACGCGCGCCCGCAAGCAGCGTACCATGAGCTTTAACGCGTTCATTAGCGTCAACTATCCGCCCATTGCCTATATCCGCAACGACCGCATCGTTCGCAACGGACTCCACGGCACTCACCAGAACGAGGACCCGGTTCGTTTCTACGACAGCATCGACCCGCGCGTGTTTGTCCTTAAGCTGACACCCGGCGTGAACCCGGGTATCCTGGACGCCCTTGCCGATAGCTACGATGCTGTAATCCTGGAGACCTTTGGCATTGGCGGTATCCCCGAGTTTGGCGAGTCGGGCGAGTCGTTCCAAGAGGCGATTTTCCGCTGGGTCGATTCGGGCCGCACCGTCGTTATGACCACGCAGGTCCCCGAAGAGGGCCTTGACCTGGGTGTTTATGAGGTCGGCCGTGCCTACGCCGATCATCCGGGCATTTTGCGCGGCGACGACATGACCACCGAGACGCTCGTGGCCAAGACCATGTGGGCGCTCGGCCAGTCACGCGATGCCGCCGAGATCCAGCGCCTGTTCTACAGCCAAGTCAACCACGACCGCATCCCGATGGCGTAATTCAGTTGTCGACGGGTATCCCCTATTCGATACCCTCGAGAAGCTCTGATACCGTCATGCCGAGTGCGGGCGCGATCTTAAATAGAACCTTGAGCGTGAAATTTGCCGTTCCATCTTCGATTCGGTCGAGGTAGGGTCGGCTGATTCCTGTCGCCACACAAAAATCAACCTTGGAGATACCAAGGTCCCTGCGTGTCTCTTCGACCCGCCTGCCAAGAATCTGTTTCGCACGTTCGTCCATGCAGCCGAGTTTGAAATGGAGCCGAACATAAACGTAAACTATAGTTTACGTTTTCCCGAATACACAGGAGTTTTCTATGTCGGGTTCTTCGGTCCGCATGTACCGAGCCACGCTTCGCACAAACAGCGCGCCGCCCAAGCTCGTCGTCGTTGAAGCTGAATGTCTTTCGCCCGATGAGCGCACAGCATTTGCATTGCTATCAAGTCGCGTCTCCGCCGTTCTGGTCCCTTGCCCGGCGCAAGGTGAACTTGCCATCCAATGCCAGGCGCACAGTTGCTCGCTCAATCAGGCTGCCGTAATCGCAACCAGCCAACGCGGCCTGCCGCTCCTTTTAGAAGCCGGTATCGCACTCGCCCTTCGCGGCGCCGGATACGAAAACGAGGCCGCCGCCGACATGGTATTTAAACCACGATCGAGCGGCGGCCTCGCAGCAGCCATTGAATATGCGTGCAGGCTCGTTGCCTAAAAGGATAAGCTAAAAGCCCAAGCCAAAACCCGTTCCGGTAATCGCCGAGTACATAAAGTAAACGTTGATCACGTTGAGGAACACACCCGTGATGCAACCGTTGCGCAGGTAGCGCTCGCACGTCAGACGTGCCATCACAGCGGAGTCTTCGTTGTTCTTTGCTTGACGACCGGCAGTAAAATACGTCGCCACGCCGAGCAGCAGATTGAGCACCGGCAGTGCCAGCAACTCGTAGCTCTTACCCCAGCGCGTCACCTCGCCGGCGGCATTAAACTTTGTTGCCACCTCGGACCCAATGTTGGGGATCACAAACGCTGCGACCACCAGCGGAAGCACCGCAAGCACCAGCAGCGCGATGCCCATGTAGCCGGCTTTTTTACCATATTTAAACATGCACGTCGTCCCTACACGTTAAAGCGGAAGTGCACGACGTCGCCATCGGCCATGACATAGTCCTTGCCCTCGATGCGCAGCTTGCCGGCGGCCTTGGCGCCCTGCTCGCCACCGAGCTCGATGCAGTCGTCATAGCCAATGACCTCGGCCTTAATAAAGCCGCGTTCAAAGTCGGTGTGGATGACGCCGGCGGCCTGCGGGGCGGTCGCGCCCTGACGAACCGTCCAGGCCTTGACCTCCATCTCGCCGGCCGTAAAGAACGACTGCAGGCCAAGCAGCTTATAGGCCGCCTGTGCGAGCACGTCCAGGCCGGGCTGCTCCAAGCCCAAGCTCTCCAGGTAGTCGGCGGCGTCCTCGGGATCGAGCTCGGAAAGCTCGGCCTCGATCTTGGCGCAGATGGGCAGCGGCTTAACACCGTCGATGGGCGCCAGATCGTCGTTGAGCATATCCTCGTCCACGTTGGCCACATACAGGATGGGCTTCATAGTGAGCAGGAACAGGCCCTTGGCAGCGGCGCGCTCCTCGTCGGTCATCTCCATGGATGCGGCGCGCTTGCCCTCGTTGAGCCAGGCAAGCAGACGCTTGGCGACCTCGAACTTGGGCATGAGCTCCTTGTCGCGCTTGGCCTCCTTCTCGAGCTTGGGCAGCTGCTTCTCGAGCGTGCCCATGTCGGCCAGGATGAGCTCGGTCATGATGGTGTCGGCGTCACCGGCGGGATCGACGAACTCGCCCGTGCGACCCACCTCACGCATGACGTTGGGGTCCTTAAAGTAGCGCACGACCTCGCAGATGGCGTCGGTCTCGCGAATGTTGGCCAGGAACTGGTTGCCCAAGCCCTCGCCCTCGTTGGCGCCCTTCACCAGACCTGCGATGTCGACGAACTCGACCGTCGCCGGCACAATGCGACCCGGGTTGACGATGTCGGCGAGCTTTTGCAGACGGCTATCGGGCACATCGACGATACCCACGTTGGGGTCGATCGTGGCGAACGGGTAGTTGGCGGCAAGGCCGGTCTTTTTGGTAAGCGCGGTGAACAGCGTCGACTTGCCTACGTTGGGCAGGCCCACGATACCGATGGAAAGGGACACGACAGCTCCTTTTGGTACAAGCATTTCAAACTGCATAAGTATAGCGCCGCCGCAGCATCTGGGCGAACCCGGACGCCACGGCGGCACGAATGAAGCAGAGACAGAGGTCGCTGACTAGTCCGCGAGCTTTTCCACCTGGTCGAGCATCTTGTCAAGCTTGGCCTTTGCCTCGGCCTTGACCTTCTGGGCTTCTTCGTGGGCCTTCGCCTTCTGGGCGGCCTTTTCCTCGGCTTCGGGATCGACGACGACCAGATTGGACGCGTCGTGCTCAACCAACTTGAGCGCATGCTCAGGGCACACCTTGACACAGGCACCGCAGCCCAAACAATACGTGGACTCCAACGCAAAGCGGCCGCTTCCCACCAAATCGCAGGCGAACGTGGGACATACATTGACGCACTCGCCGCACGACGTGCACTTGTCAAAGTCGCACTCCGGCGTACTCACCTGCATGTTTTGGGCAAGCTCGGGGTGGTTTTGCAGCGTTGAGAGCACCAGCTGTCGACCGTGCGTGAGCGAACGGCGACGCTTGGTCGTCGTGGTGCCGCACATGGTGTTGAGCGTACGCTCCAGCTGGGTAATCTGATGGCGATGGGCCTTCAACTTCTGCGTCACCGAGGCCAGCGCCGCCGTCGCCGGGTTGAGTTTGGTCACCGTCAGACCCGTGGTGCGGGCGATCTTTTCCATGTACTCCTTGCGCTCGTACTCGCGGCGCTTATGGCACTTGAGGCTCTTGGGATCGACCTCCAGACCCATGCCCGTGCCCGCCCACTCCTCGGCGGTAGCAATGGCCTCGCCCAGGATATCCTCGCCACCGGTGTTACGGCACTTATCGCACACGCCCAGCGGCAGGTACACGCTCACGTTGGGATAATCGGCCAGCACCGAGAACCAGGTCTCGGCCGTAATATCGCCCACACAGGCGACAACAACCTCGTTCTCGCGCGGCATGCGCTTAAGGGCACGCGTGCAGGTAACGTAGGCGGTCTCGTGGCTCGTAGCAGCAGAAACGATGTCGTCATACAGGTTTTTGGGCGCCAGGCGCGGCGAGATGATCGCCTCGGTCGGACAGGCAGCGGCGCACAGGCCGCACTTGCGACAGGTATCGAGGATCTCGATGGCGTCTTCCTCGACCTCGATGGCGTTGACCGGGCACACGTCCATGCACGCGGTGCAGCCGCTCTTTTCGTTTTTGCAGGTCAAGCATGGAATGGTGTTGCCGCGCGGACGCTCCTTGTAGTCGGCAGGATTCCACTGCGGCGCCGACGGATCGAGTGCGTCGGTCACACCGCCAAGCGGGTTTTTAAGAAAGTCGAAACCCTTGCTGATCTCGATAATGTCATCAAACAGATCGTGTTCCTGCGCCATGCGCGGCCCCTCCCTGAGCAGTGCAAACAAGCAAGAAATAATGATACGCCATCGGCCCGTGCCTCGAGCAAATTACACGCGGAGCACCTTTGGGACAAATAGCCTATGGCCTATCGCCGCCTCGATTGCACAAGGTCAATCAAGCGCCAAACTATGCCTCGCACATGAGCTGCACGAGCTTTTGTTTGGTCACCTTGGCCTGCTCGTTGGCCATATTACGCTCGTTTCTAAAGGCCGCATTTGCAACACCCTGCAGATCGGCATCGGAAATCTCGCCAAGGCCCAGATCCTCGAGCGTCGTCGGCAGACCAACACGCTGGCAAAACTCGAGCACCTGATCAAGCTCGGGTGCACGCTCCAGACGAAGCTGAACCACCAGGCCAAACGCCACGGCCTCGCCGTGCATGGCCTTGCACTCAGGCAGAATCGTTAGACCGTTGGCGATGGCATGCGCCAACGCCAAGCCACCGCTCTCAAAGCCGACGCCCGAGAGCAGAATATTGCACTCGATCAGGCGCTCAACCGCCGGCGATGTACGCCCCTTTTTGAGATCGCGCTTGGCAGCGACGCCGCATTCCATAAGCGTGTCGTAGCAGGCACGTGCCGCGACCAGTGCCAAGTGCCCCGGCGCGCCACCGTGCTCGTTGGCGCCGTGCGCCGCGGCGCACGAACGCGCCTCGAAGTACGTTGCCAGCGCATCGCCCATACCAGCGACCGTCATACGCAGTGGGGCCGCCGCGACCACGTTGGTATCGACCACGACCAGGTCTGGATTCTTCTCGAGCATCAGGTAGCGGTCGAACGACCCATCCTCGTGATACAGCACCGAAATCGCGCTGCACGGACCGTCCATCGAAGCCGCCGTGGGGCATACGCACAACGGCAGCTCGGCATAAAACGCTACCGCCTTGGCGATATCGAGCATCTTGCCGCCGCCAATACCCACCACCATGTCGCAATACTCGGCCCGGGCTTCCTTGGCCATTCCGACAACGGCCTCTTCCGTACACGGACCGTTATAAATCTTAAAGAACGGCTCGCTTAGATCTTCGTCCAGAAATCCATCGACGATCTGCCTGCACAGCCGATCCTCGGTGCCCTGGTCAAACAAGACATAGGCAGCGCAGCCCAACCATGACAAATACCTGCCCTGACGCGAAAGTTCGCCCGGCCCCTGAACATACCGGCCGGGACCGCCATAAACCATAGGAAGCGCCATACGAGAATCCGCCCTTCATCAAACAACGATTGGTGCAAAGTAACCTGACCCCTTTGCACCAACTTGGTGCGATGGGGTCAGGTTACTTTGCACCATAGCAAAAGGGGCAAAGCCATCTGTTGGCTTTGCCCCTTCCTTAGCTTGATTTACTCATCCATGAGATAGTAGTGGCCCAGCGCGTCGGCACCCAGGATGGCGTTTGCGACCATCTCGGGCGTCACCTCAAACGGCATGTTGCACATGGTGTCCTCGGGCGCGCAAGCGGCCTCGGCAACGACCATGGCCTGCTCGCGCGTAACCTCGGCAACGCCAAGCTCCTTCATCGTGACCGGCAGGCCCAGCTCAATGCAGAAGCCCAGGACTTCCTCGAGTTTCTCAGTCGGAGCATCCTCGAGTACCAGCTGGACGATGGTGCCAAAGGCGACCTTCTCGCCGTGATACATGCCGTGGCACTCGGGCAGCATCGTCAGGCCATTGTGGATGGCATGAGCAGCAGCAAGGCCCGAGCTCTCAAAGCCAATGCCCGAAAGCAGCGTATTGGCCTCGATGATATGCTCGACTGCAGGCGTGAGCGCACCCTTCTCCAGCGCGACCTTGGCCTTGACGCCATCGGCCATAAGCGTCTCGTAGCAAAGCTTGGCGAGCGCCAGACCGGCCATGCCGCCCTTGCCGCCAGCGCAGGTGCCACCGTCGGCATCATGCGTCGCCTGGGCCTCAAAGTAGGTTGCGAGCGCATCGCCCATACCGGAAACCGTCAGGCGCACCGGGCTCGCCGCGATAACCGTCGTATCCATCAGGACAATGTTGGGGTTTGCCTTAAGGAAGAGATATTTATCGAACTGGCCATCGTCGGTGTAGAGCACCGAAAGCGCCGAGCACGGTGCATCGGTCGAAGCAATGGTGGGGCAAATGATAACCGGGGACTCCAGGTAATAGGCGACGGCCTTCGCGGTGTCGAGGATCTTGCCGCCACCGACGCCGACGATGATGTCGCAACCGTTGTCGCGAGCGAGCGCGACCAGGCGATCGACCTCACCCTTGGAGCACTCGCCGTTAAAGTCCTCAAACAGCAGCTCGGCCTTAGCCTCGGCAAAACCGCCCTCGATCTTGGCACCGATGCGCTTCTTGCCCGAAGGCGTCACGATGACGAGGGCTTTAGCGCCGAGCGGCTCGACATAGGAGCCGAGCTTGGCCAGCTCGTCCGGGCCCTGAATGTACTTGCTGGGGCTATTGAAAATTGCAGCCATTTTTATCCCATTCTCTAAAAAAGAAAGGGGCTCCGTACAGATACGTGCGGAGCCCCTCGTTACGATAACAAGAGTCGATTAGAAATCGATGTCGGTGTCGTAGTAGCAGGCCTTGAGAATCTTCTCGAAGTCGGCAGCCTTGGTCTCACGCGGGTTCTCGGGCGTGCAGGCGTCCTGCTCGGCGTTCGCGGCGATCTCGGGGAGCTTCGCGAGGAACTCCTCCTCGGAAACCATCTGCGGGTTCTCGGCGTCGACCTTCACGCCACCATTCGCGTAATCCTTGATGGACTGCGGAATGTTGAGCTGGTCGTTGAGGTCGCGAATCTTCTGGACGAGCGCAGCGATGAGCTCCTCGTTGGTCTCGCCGGGAAGGTGCAGGATCTCCTTGGCCACGTAAGCGTAACGCTCGGCAGCGCGCGGGTCCTTGGAGTTCCACTGGATGACCTTGCCCAGGTACATGGCGTTAGCAGCACCGTGGATGATGTGGCCGTTCTCAAAGGCTGCACCGGTCTTGTGAGCCATGGAGTGAACGATGCCGAGCAGGCCCGAGGAGAAGGCGATGCCGGCGATGCACTGAGCCTCGTGCATGTGCTGACGGGCCTCATGGTCGCCAGCATAGGACTTGGGCAGCCACTCAACGATCTCGCGGATGCCATGCAGGGCGTTGGCATCGGTGAACATAGAAGCGCAGGTGGAAACGTAGGCCTCCATGCAGTGGGTCAGAGCGTCCATGCCGGTGTGAGCGCACAGCTTGGCGGGCATGGTGTAGGTGAGCTCGGGGTCGACGATGGCGACATCCGGGGTGATGTTGAAGTCGGCCAGCGGGTACTTGATGCCCTTGGCGTAGTCGGTGATGACGGAGAAGGCAGTGACCTCGGTAGCGGTACCAGAGGTAGAGGAGATGGCGCAGAAGTGAGCCTTCTGACGCAGCTCAGGGAAGCTGAACGGCTGGATGATGTTATCGAAGGACTCCTCGGGATACTCGTAGAAGACCCACATGGCCTTAGCGGCATCGATGGGCGAGCCGCCGCCGATGGCGATAATCCAGTCGGGCTCGAACTCGCGCATGGCCTCGGCGCCCTTCATGACCGTCTCGATGGACGGATCGGACTCGACGCCCTCGAACAGCTTGACCTCGAAGCCGCCCTCTTTGAGGTCGGCCTCAACGTCCTGCAGGAACCCGCCACGGCGCATAGAGCTGCCGCCAGAAACGATGATGGCCTTCTTGCCCTTGAGGTTCTTCACCTCGTGGCGAGCGCCCTCACCAAAGTACAGATCGCGAGGATTGGTAAAACGTCCCATACTGTGCCTCCTAAACAAGCCCCTCTTAGACTTGCGTATATAACGGAGCACCCGATTGGCTCCGTTAGGACCGTTTTGCGCGTTGCCGGCGATGACAATGCGCGATGTCTAAACGTCTCAACGCTCAGACAAACACTATTTTACCGTTCTGGTTGGTCAGTTATTCACCTAAAGCCGACAATGATGAAACGTTTTTTCTATCCCTGAAGACCCTTGTGGGGCATTCATACTCCCAAGCTGGGCAAACGTTTTATCAAGGTTGACTACATATCCCGGGCAGGACGGTGCTCCTCCAAAATGTGCCCCGTTCGCCGCCAAAAATCGACCGTTTGCGGCACCGTGATACCACTCGGTCGTCCAAGGTGCCGACATTTGTGCGACATCCGTCTTCGTGGTGCAAAGGTGCAAGTCCAAGTGCGGCACCCCCGGTGTGCCACATGCGGGTAAACTAGAACCTTATATAGAGACATTTGAACCCTAACCGCAGCAAAGGAGGCCCCATGGCATTCGATCCCATTCAAGAGGATTGCCATCGCCTCGTTCTTGAGGCCTTGCGCCGCGACAATATCCCGCTCACCGACGGCACCGCCGTAGAACGTCTGATGGAACAATTCACCCGCAACCCCGCGCCGCTCATCGTGCACGACCGTGACCGCGCCGGGCATCTCATTGCCAAGGTGGTCGAGGCTGTCGACTACCGCATTCCCTTTATCCCTGACGATACCCAGGCAGAGCAAGAAGAGGGCGCTGCCGAGAACATGCTTCGCGAGGCAGCCGCGCTCGATCCGGCCAACTGGGATGCCCAGCGCATGCTGACGGCGCTCACCGCCGAATCCAACGAGGAATACGTACAGTACCTGGTGTCCAAGTGCGATGAAGTCGAGCATGACCTGGCGCTCAAGATCGCCTCGGCTCAGGACCCCTACGAGCGCGAGGCCGCTGGCGACCTCGCGCGCCGCCCCTATCTGCGCTGGCTTGCCGCCTTGGCATCGCGCGCCCTCATTAGCGGCCGCTATCGCATGTCGCTCGAAGCCGCAAATCGCAGCTTGGACTTTGCGCCCAACGACCCCGCTGGTGTCCGCCACACCGCGATGCTCGCCATGGCAAAACTCGAATACCCCGCCGAGGAGCTCAAGCGCTTTCGCTCCGCTCACTCCGTGCCGTACCTCGCGAATACCCCGCTGCGCCGCCGCCCCAAAGATGCGGAGCGTGACTTGGACCCATGGACGCTCATCGCGCTGATGAGCGCTGCTTGGCGCGAGCTGGACTACGAGGGCGCCGAGCACTACTTGCGCATCCTTGCGCGCTCGTGTCCGCACGCAGCCGAGGCGCTCTACTTCCAAACCGAGTTTCCCGATGGCGTCTATGCCCGCGTCAACGTGGGTGCAGGCTCCACCGACGAGCTTGTCCTTGCGCTGTCCGAGGCGACGCCGGTACTGCAGGAGGGCCTGGGCGCCCCCGACAACGCCAGCTTTGCCGCCTGGATCGCCACCAACGACATCGTGCGCTCCCAGATCGACGAGCGCATCCTGCGCGCGGCCGAGCAGGGGCTTCCATTTAAGGGAGGGGACCTCTAATGGATCCGAGCGTCTACATCCCCGCCTACCTGGAGCGCACCTATCTGGCGTCGCACCCCGAGCTCACCGATGCAGCACGCGAGCTTGTCCATAACGACATTAGCGCGAATCCTCAAAAGTATGCGCAGGCCGAGCATGCCCAGGCACTGCTGTCCTATGCCGGCGTTCATCGCCACCTGCTCGACGAGCTCCATCGCATCGAGGACATGGGCAGCGACGAGGAGTTTGAGCAGACGCGCAACCGCCTGTTCGACGACATGCGCGACGAGCTGCTCAAGATCGTCCGCGTCGATGCGCTGGCCGTCGACGCGCAGCTGCTCGCCATCATCCTGGCCGACACGCCCGTTGACGCCTGCCTGGGCGACCTGATGAAGCTCGAGGCGACCACGGCCGATTACCTGCAGCAAAGCGTGCCCGGGTTCGACATGGAAGCCCCGCACTACTGGGCCAATAATGTTTTGGCCGACGGTGTCACCGCAGCAGACCTTACCGTGAGCGAGCCGGCTCTTATCGGGTGGCTTCACACACTCGAGGCCATCTCGCAGCTGTGCATGGCGAGCGCCCGCTACCGCGCTGCTGCCAACTACGCCCGCCGCGTCCTTAAGGCAGAAGGCTATCCCACCCGAGCTGCCGGCACCGTGTTGCTCGCCCTCGCTCGCCTAGAAGACCAGGACGGCTTTTTTGCCCTGGCCCACCAGCTCGAGGAGCAGATGGGGGCAGACGCACTCGAAAACTCTCCTTGGTACCTGCTCGCCCGCACGATCTTGCTGTTCAAAACAAACAAGATGCGCCCGGCGACGCGCGCGCTGCGTGAGTTCGCTAACCGTTGCGAGGGTGGCGCGTTCTTCTTGCTGAACCCCATGTACCAGACGCCGTATCTTCCCTGCCGACCCGAGCCGCGCGACCCCTGGGACCTTTCGCACCAGGCAGTTTGGGAGGCCGACGGCATTATTTCGGACACCCCCGACTTTGCCCCCTGGGCCAACGCCTGCGAAGATGTATCGCAGCTCGCCCAGGAATTTGCGCGCCGCTACGGCTTTTAGCGACGCGATCGCCCCGACCATGTCATTCACGTTAGGAACGACTTCATGAACTTCCGCTCATCTCTCGCCTGCACCTCGAGCGATATCGCCCGCTGGGGACTGCGCTCTGTCCTCAAACGCCAGGGCGGCGTACTCCCCGGCCGCATCGCCATGAAGATCGACCCCGAGCTGCTAAGCGACCTCGCGAGCCTGGTCGACCGCAGCGTGGTGATCACCGGTACTAATGGCAAGACCACCACCTCCAACCTCATCGCCGACGCCGTTGCCGCCAGCGGCGCCACCGTGGTATGCAACCGCGCCGGCAACAACATGGAGCCGGGCGTGGTGGGCGCACTGCTCGAGGCGCGCAGCGGCCTCAAGCGAGCCGGCGGCGGCAAGCGCGTGGGCGTTTTTGAATGCGATGAGCTCTACACCGTGCGCGTCCTGCCCAAGCTCAAGCCGACGTACTTCGTGCTGCTCAACCTGTTCCGCGACCAGCTAGACCGCTACGGCGAGATCGACCATACCCAAGACGTCATTGCCCATGCGTTGGAGCTCTCTCCGGCAACAACGCTCATCTACAACGCAGACGACCCACTGTGTGCCGCGATCGCCGCACGCGTCCCCAATATGAGCATCGCCTTTGGCATCGACGGCGCCACCAACACCGAGTCCGACCGTATTAGCGACTCGCGCTTTTGCTCACAGTGCAATGCGCCGCTGGAGTATGACTACGTGCAATACGGCCAGCTCGGCGCCTACCATTGCCCCTCGTGCGGCTGGGGTCGCCCCGCGCTGCTCCGCCGCGTGACGGGCGTTGAGCTCGGCTGCGACGGCTACGGCTTTGACCTGGCCTTTGGACCTGAGGCCAACGCGCCCGCCGTGCACATCGCCACGCGCTACAACGGCCTGTACATGGTCTATAACGTCGCCGCCGCCTTCTTTGCGGCGCACGAGCTGGGCGTGGACGCGGCGCACCTGCAGCCCACGCTTAATGCCTACGTGCCCGCCGGCGGACGCATGGGCCGCTGGGATATTGCCGGCCGCACCGTCGAGGCCAACCTGGCCAAGAATCCCGTGGGCTTCGATCGCCAGATCCAGTCCATTAAAACGGCAGGTGGCAAGCTCTGCGCCTTCTTCCTAAACGATAACGATGCCGACGGCCACGATGTCTCGTGGATCTACGATGTCGACTTCGAGCGCATCGCCGACACGCCGGATCTTGTCGCCTTTGCCGGAGGCACGCGTGCGCACGACATGCAGGTACGCCTCAAGTACGCCGGCATCGATGCCGCGATTATCTCGGACATCGCGCAGGCGATCGGTGCCGTGGCAGACGAGGCCGCCGATGACACCTTCTACGCCGTCGCCAACTACACGGCCTTCCCGCCGCTGGTCAAAGAACTCGACGGGCTCAAAGGCACCGATGCAAGTTCGGTCGCCTCCCACGCCGTAACGCGCGCCGATGGTAGCGCTGTCCCCACCGATATCGCGCCAGTCGAGCTCTCGCGCCCGCTGCGCATCGTCTACCTGTATCCCGATGCCCTCAACCTCTATGGCGACGGCGGCAACGTCATCGCCCTCGAGCGCCGCTGCGCCTGGCGCGGCATCCCCGTTCGCGTGGATGAGGTCCGCATGGGCGAGGTGCTCGATCTGCATGATGCCGATATCGTCATGATGGGCGGCGGATCCGATCGCGACCAGCTAGCCGTGGCACACGAGCTGCTCGCCCAAAAAGACAAGGTCGCAGCCTATGTTGAGGACGGCGGTTCGCTGCTCGCCATCTGCGGCAGCTATCAGCTGCTCGGCCGTTCGTACTATATGGGCGAAAATCGCATCGAGGGCCTGGGCGTCATTGCCGCCGAGACCGTACGCGGCTCCGACCGCCTGATCGGCAACGTCGCCGTCAAGACCGACCTGGCACCCGAGCCCTTTGTGGGATTCGAGAACCACGGTGGCCGCACGCTTTTGGACGCCGATGCCACGCCGCTCGGAACGTCCGTCGTCACGGGCACCGGCAACAACGGCGACGATGGCTTTGAGGGTCTCATCTACAAGGGTGTCATCGGCACGTACCTGCATGGCCCGGCGCTGCCCAAGAACCCCGAACTCGCCGACTGGCTCATCGCGCACGCCCTCGAGCGCCGTGGCGACACACAGGCCGCCGCCCTGCTGCCGCTCAAACCCCTCGACGACACCTACGAGCACGCCGCCCACGACGCCGCCATGAAGCTTCTCCCCTAACACCCCACCACCACAAAGGGGACAGGCACCTTTGTGGTGGTTTCGACCCGCCACGGTAGTTTGTCTCGATCTGTAACAGGTAGACCGTTAAAAGTCGTCGTACTGTTACAGATTGAGATGTTCGTCCCGACGCCCGCCGTCTGTCTCGATCTGTAACAGGTGGAGCCGATTTACCCGCTTAGATGTTACAGATTGAGATATTTGAAAATCGGAATAGAAGTCTGCTCCTGTGTGGTGGTTTTCCAGTTTGCCAACGATATACGCGCCGGCAAAAAAGTCTGCTATACTCTTTCCCGCTGTCCCCATCGTCTAGCGGCCAAGGACGCCACCCTTTCAAGGTGGATATCGCGGGTTCGAATCCCGCTGGGGGCACCATTTAAATCGAGAAGTCCGTTGCCCCTGCGGTGACGGGCTTTTTTCTTCTCCAACGCCGGGATTCAAACCCGACAGGGTGCGGAGCTGAGGAAACGCAAAGCGTTTCCCAGCGCAGCGCGCAAGGAGCGGAGCGACGCAGCGAAAGCGAGCGGCGCCAGCCGCACGGGGACATCCCGCTGGGGTACCAACTCAAAAATGTACGAACCCGCCGGATGTAAGGTCCGGCGGGTTCGTTCTTTTTGCCGTTATAAAACGAAAAGTACTCAATGCCCTTGCGCTAGATAAACAGCTCGCACTCCTTCCGCTCGCCACAGACTTTGCCGAGCATCTTAGTGGCAGCAGAGAGCATGACAGGATTTAGCCCACGCGCGCCCCGCGGACATACGGCAACGCAGCGCATGCAAGAGATGCAGGCCTTTTTATCCACCCGCTTGGGATCGTCTTTGTCGATAGCGCCAACGGGACACGCTGTGGCACAAGTCCCGCAGGCGGTGCACTCCTTTGTGGCCTTAGGCACCATACCGGTGCCCCCGGCCTTCTTATAGGGACGATTGCCCGAAATAGCCGGATCGGAAGCATCTCCTGCAGATATCTTTTGCTGAATCTGATCCGCAAACCCAGCGAGCTGCGCCGCGTCCTGCGCATCTGGCCGACCGGCGGCAAACTGGCGAACAATAGAATGCTCGGCGATGGCAGAAACCGCCGCGATCACCCGAAAACCCGCACCCTTTGCCGCATCCTCAAGCTCGACCAGCGTGTCCTCATACGCACGATTTCCGTAAACACAAACCAGAACCGCCTGCGCACCATTTCCTCGCATCATACCCAAGCGCTCAGCGGCCACAGCCGGGACTCGCCCACCATACGAGGGCACCGCAATCACGGCTACATCCTCTTTTGTCATCGCAACCGTGCGAAAACCAAGCCCGCTATCTGTCAGGTCTACAGCAACGGTTTCCCCTTCCAACGCATTGGCAATGTAGCCAGACGCCTTTTCCGTTCCGCCGGTCGGGCTAAACACGATATCGAATACCCTCATCGGATAATCCTCCCCTATATGAACAAACGCCCGAAACGTCCGCATGCCCAAAATAGGTTACAACTTTCAAGATGCCCCGTGCGAAACGCTCACTCGGCCGCATGTTCAAAGAAGGTCCAAGCGGCAAAAAAGGGGCCTCGCACATGCAAGACCCCTTCGCACACAAAATCAGACGTGTCTGTTACACATAGAACAGGATGTCGTCGTAGGTCGGGACCGGCCAGCAGTCGGCGGCCACGATCTCCTCCATGGCGCCCACGGCGACGCGCAAGGAGCGAAGCGACGCGGCGGAAGCGGGCAATGCCAACCGCACGCGAACATCCCGCTGGGTGGGGCATCATTTAAAACGAGAAGCCCGTTACCCTTGTGGTGACGGGCTTTTTGCTACCCATGCGCCGGGATTCGAGCCCAACAGGGTGCGGAGCCGAGGAAACGCATTTACGCTTCGACCCTAACAAGTGATTGACTTAGTCCCTAGCAATACGATATCTGAGACGTTCGTATCGAAAAACATTGCCTGGAGACAGCTCCGTCTCCATTAGCCGTGATGTTGACAAGCTTTCTTATCAATCGCACGTCTTGAAAAATTATCCCAACTTCAAAATCGCTGTGAGTTCCGAGGGTGCCGGGAAACAGCACATTCCCTCAACTCGCACCCTGCACACAGCATAAATACCTCCAATCCGTACATCGATAAAACAGCGCCGCGTGTAGTCCAGTTCCCTAGTCTCGATTTGTAAATTTGTTGGCGAAGTCCAGGCATACGCTGCAAACAACTTGCGAACATCCCATGCGGGGGCATCGTCCCTCTCAGCTTCATGAGTTACAAAAGGAAAGAGGTCTCCGACTCCGGCCCCATCGCCCGATTTGCAAACCCAAGACTTGTAGCCGGCCCTCACGCCGTACTCACGACCATCGCGCAACAGAGATAAATCCAGCTCATTCTTATGAAATCGAATATCGATCTCTTCAAAATCCCCGAAAATGCAATGATGAATGCCCTCGAGGCGTAATGAGCTCAAACGTCCGCCAGAAGCCAACCCAACTGGCACGGGAATGCTATCGAAGTCACATTCGGAAGCCACCGTTTCCCGAACACTAGACTCTTTGAACAATACCTTATACAGCGGATCAAGCAACGCCTTACTTCCTGTCGTGGAACTCGAGCAAGCGATGACAAGGCCATCTGTGGGCCGTATGTAGCACAGCTGCCCAAAAAGGCCAGAGCATCTGAACCCGCCACGCCGGCACATCCAGAACTGGTATCCATAGCCATTGCTGTCTTCAGTCGCCTCAGACGGATAAAAGGGGCTCGTTTCCATCTGAATCTTCGTCGCCTCGGCAACCCATTCCGCGGGAATGATCTGTTCCCCACGCCACTTGCCGCCATCCAGCAAACATTGACCAAACTTAGCCAAATCCGGTGTCGAAAGGTGAAGACCAAAACCTCCGGTCGTATGACCGGCTTGATCCTCTTCCCACCACCAATTTCTAATGCCTAACGGCGTAAACAAACGTTCAGCGAGATAATCGGATTCTTTCGTTCCACTTATGCGTTGCACGAGCATGCTCAATAAATGTGAACACAGCGAATCGTAGTGAAAGACCTCGCCCGGCTTCCAGTCAAACTCACGATGAAGAACCTCATGTGCCCAGTCGTCTCCCGCGCCAATATACGAAAGGTCACTCTCCTGCCCCATCGTCATAGTCAGCAAATTGCGAACCGTCACATTGCGAAAGCGCTCATCCGCAATCTCGCCTTCATATTCCGGGAAGTATGAAATCCAGCGATCGGCCAGCGACAGCCGTCCTTCATTCACCAACATCCCAACAGCAACCGAAGTGAAGGACTTAGTCACAGAATAGAGCGGGTGAACGTGTTCGAGGGCGAACGGCGCAGCCGCATGCTCGAAGACGACTTCACCATCTTGTCGGACCACGACTGAGCGGACTTCCACACCCGCGGACCTCCACGCCGCAAGGCACGCCTCGCCCATCTTATTGTCAAAGATAATATTAGGCACCCTCAACCACTGCCTCTCGAACGAAATCAGTACAAGATGAGGTCGCCCTCGACGCTTATTCAAGGACGACCTCGTCTAATTGCTGGCGCGCGGGGAAATACTTGTCCCGCAGCTCCACTTCTTTGGCTACTTTGCAGCCTCTACCGCCGGCACGTCCTCCTTGTACGTCGCATACGTAAGCAGGAACGAAATCACGCTGGAAACCACGATGGCTATGATTACGTAAATCAGGTAGTTCACGCCCATTGCACCAGACGGGTCAATGAAGCCCGGGAAGGCGCAGAAGCCGCCGCCGGTGAAGGCGAACATCTTGGTGCCAAGAGCGCCGATGATTAGGCCGCCGGGCACAGAGGCGATGCAGCTCATGATAAAAGGCTTCTTGCGCGGAAGGGTCACGCCGTAGATGCAGGGTTCGGTGATGCCGAAGAAGAAGCCCGAGATGAACGCCGGCCATGCAAGCTGCTTGAGCTTTACGTCCTTAGTCTTCAGAAGGATAGCGAGGACGGCAAGGGACTGAGCGTATGAACAAACCATGTACGGCGCCATGACAATATCCCAGCCCTGGGAGGCAATGTTCACCAGCATGAGGGCAATGACACTCCAGTGGAATCCGAAGATGACCATAGGCTGCCAAATGGCAGTAAGCACGATGCCGCCGAGCGCGCCGCCGATGACAGGCAAGCTGTAGAGGGAGTTAAACAGCAGGCTCATGAGGTTCGTGATCAGGGTGGCAATCGGGCCAATAATCAAATAGGTAGCGGGGACCATCACAACGAGCACGCACGTAGGCACAAAGAAGAACTTTACATACTCAGAGAAATGCTTGCGGCACCACTTCTCCAGCTTTGCCGCGAACCAAACAGAGATGATAATCGGAATGACAGAGCTCGTATAACCCGAAGACGGCATGATGACGGGTATGCCGAGGAAAGTCGTGTAGTAGTTCATGGCAAAGGGAGTGCCAGCAAGCACCGTTCCCAAAACATCGCCAGATGTGATGTTGACCATCGTCGGATACGTAAGTGCGATACCGAGCGTCATGCCAACGAACTCACTACAGCCAAACTTCTTTGCCGCGGTATAGCCAAGGATAATCGGCAGGAAGTAGAAGAAGCCGTCACCAGCCGCAAATAGAATCTGGTACAAGCCATCTGTCGCCGTAATCCATCCAAGGGCGACGAGAATACTCAAAACACCCTTGATCATGCCCGCGGCACACAGCACCGCAAGAATCGGCTGGATTACGCCCGAAATAGTATCGATAAGGGCACTAACAACGTTTCCTTTCTTGACGGGCTCACCATCAAGATTAACCTCGCCCAGCCCCTCGACACCAGAAGCGGCAACCGCGGCATCGTAAACATCCTCAATCACATTGATGCCGACAACAACCTGATACTGGCCATTCGCGTTGATTACTTGAATGACGCCTTTATGAGATTCAATTGCCTTAGTATCGGCCTTCGCATCGTCTCGCAGCTTGAAACGTAGACGCGTCATGCAGTGCGAGATGCTCAGGATGTTTTCCTTACCGCCGACGAGGCCAACTACGTCCTCGCCGAGCTTGCGATTTGCAAGCTCTTTGCTTTCGCTCATGGTTTTCCTCCCATGCGACCTGTCCAAGGTCGGCCGCCCGCCATCATTCGCTAAATTGATTTCCGATACTAGTGAAGTTCTGGCCAGAACTCCTTATTCGCCTCAATGAGATCGTCAAGGATCTTCTTTGCAACGGAGGCAGAGGGGACCGTCTTCGAAAGCGTCAGCGCCTGCCAAAGCTCCTGATAGGAATGGTCGACCCAAGCAGACACTGCAAGCTTTTCGACCGAGACCTGTTCCTCCATAAGTCCTTTCTGGAATTGCGGAATCTCACCTTGGCAAATTTTCTCGTAGCCGTCGCTGCCGACGATGCAGGGGATCTCGACCATAGCCGTTGGGTCAAAATTGGACACAGCCCCGTCGTTGGGAACAATCAGCGAGAAACGTTCACGGGTGTTCTCTGCCAAAGCGCGAGCGAGATCGACAATGTACTCAGCGTGGGTATCTGGCTTAAGGCCGAAACCCTCAGACGTGCCCTTTTCGATAATCTGGCGAGCGGTACCGAAGACGCGTTTCTCGCGACCCTCACGGACCTCGTCGGTGCGGGTGTGGTTGGGGTCGGTGTGCTCAACCACATAGTCCGGGAAGAGATAGTACTTGAGGTAGGTGTTCGGAATGGTATTCGGATCGAGCGCGTAAACATCCCTAGCCTTACGGAACGTCTGGTCCCAAGACGCATCGACGAATTCAAGGCCAGAATCCTCGCCAGCATAACCGTTTTTAGCCATTTGGGCCTTGATAGTGGGCATAAGATCATTGCCTGCACGGTCGTGAATCTTTGTCCACCAGCCAAAGTGGTTGAGGCCGTAGTAGCCGACGACGAGGTCGTTGTGGTCCTTGAGACCACACATCTGAGCCATGATATCCATCAGTGCTATTGGCATGTCGCAGATGTTGATGATCTTTGAATCCGGGCGAAGACGGCGTGTCGCCTCGGCAACGATCGCCGCGGGGTTGGAGTAGTTGAGCATCCATGCGTCAGGACTGTATTTCTCCATGTAGTCAAGGATCTCGAGTACGCCGCCGATGGAGCGCAGCCCGTAAGCAATGCCACCAGGACCGCAGGTCTCTTGGCCAAGAACGCCATAGCGCAGGGGGATCTTCTCGTCCTTATCGCGCATAGCGTACTTGCCAACGCGAATCTGGGCAAGTACAAAGTCGATGCCTGTGAAGGCCTCCACAGGGTCGGTCGTATAGCTGAAGGTTACCTCTGGAGCATTCTCCTTGATGTAGATGGCACATGCCTTGGCAATTGTCCCCTGACGCTCGGCATCGTTGTCATAGAGCGTAATCCTATTGATGGGGAACACATCGCGCTTCGCGAGAAGTGTCAGAACAACGCCCGGCGTATAAGTGCTTCCGCCTCCCGCGATAGTAACCGCATAGCTCTGTTTTGCCATTGCAATCCTCCTGTCTAGACATGTACTTGACGACTTGAATTATATCCTCAGTGATTTGCTATATGTCTAGACATGTTAAGCACACAGGCGAACGGTTGATTTATGGCGGTAAGCGGCAACTTTAAGTGTCTCCACTTCCTATAATTGGTAGAAGCGGATAATCGCGCCGATTCGACGCATTCTGTACAACCTCAATAAGGAGAACATTTTGGCAAGAATCCTGTACAGTGAAATTTACCGAAGCCTACGAGAGCGGATTGTCGAAGGCAAACATCCCGTAGGATCGCTCCTTCCTTCCGAACAAAATCTTTCCAAAGAGTTCTCCTGCTCTCGAATGACGGTGCGCAAGGCCATCTCACTTCTCGCAAATGAAGGTCTAGTTCAGTCCATTAAAGGCAAGGGAGTCCTCGTAATCGAAACGTCACTTGCAGGCACCAGCAAAGAGGGCGCATTCACCGTAAGTGGCCTTTCTTCGTTCAGCGAATCGGCACACGCGATCGGAGCAATTCCAACGTCAAAAATCGTCTATTTCGAGCACGTAAGCACCGATAAGTGTCTAGCTCAATTGACGGGATTTCCCGAAGGAGAAGACCTTACGCATTTGAAGCTCGTCCGCATGCTCGACGATAAACCGGTCGTTGTCGACCGCCACTACTTCCTAACTTCCTCCGTCCCCGGCTTAAACGAGCAGAATGCCACCCTGTCGCTCTTCCATTACATCGAGGATGAGCTAGGGCTCACCATTGCCGTGAGCAAACGAACGATAACACTCGTCCAGCCCGACGCTGAGGACTGCCGGTTGCTTGGCGTCGATTCTTCTTCGTATCTGGCAGCCATAACCAGCCAGACATTCGACTCAACCGGAACTCAATTTGAGTACATCGAGGCGCGTTATATTCCGAGCATCTTCCATTTTCACGACACGGCAACGCGCACACCCCTACCCTAATAAACGACACGAACGGACGCCGCCCTAGTGAATTTGTTCAACAAAAAAGCCGGGGCCCGCGTAATGCGGACCCCGGCTTTCAACCGTGACGGTATGCTGTCCCAGTCCTACACGTAGAACAGAATGTCATCGTAGGTCGGGACCGGCCAGTAGTCGGCGGCCACAATCTCCTCCATGGCATCCACGGCGGCACGCAGCGTATCCATAGCGGGAACGACCTCGTGCGCGTACACGTTGGCCTGCTCCTGGCCATCGAGGGCCTCGGCCTTCTGATGCACGGCGTCGAGCGCCTTGATGGAGTCGTTGATGGTGGTGATACCGTTGCAGAGCTTGTTGAGCGTGTTCTGCTCGCACTGCATGGCGGCCTCCGCACCAGCGGCACGAATAGTCTCAAGGCCCTTAGCGACCTTGGTGGCATAGGCGGTAATGACCGGGCGATAGGTACGACGCGCCTCGCGAACCATCGTGGTGGCCTCGATGTTCATGAGCTTGTTGTACTTCTCGAGCTTGCAGTCGTAGCGGCACTGGGCCTCGGCCTTGGTCAGGACGCCCGTCTCCTCAAAGAGCGCGATAGCCTTATCGGAAACAAAGGCGGGAAGAGCGTCGGCCGTGGTCTTGTTGTTGGCAAGGCCGCGCTTCTCGGCCTCGATGGGCCACTCGTCGGAGTAACCGTCGCCGGAGAACAGGATGCGCTGATGATCGGTCAGCACCTTCTTGCAGTACTCGAGCGCGGCGTCCTGGAACTTATCCTCGGGCGTATCCTCGAGCTCATCGGCGAAGGACTTGAGCGACTTGGCAACGGCGGCATCGAGCACCAGGTTGGAGTCGGAGACGTTCTGCTCGGAGCCGCAGGCACGGAACTCGAACTTGTTGCCGGTGAAGGCGAACGGGGAGGTGCGGTTGCGGTCGGTGTTGTCCTGCATCAGTTTGGGCAGGGTATCAGCGCCCAGGTCGAGCACGCCGCGCGTGGCATGGACGGAAGCCTTGCCATCGATGATCTTCTCGACGACCTCGGTAAGCTGGTCACCCAGGAAGATAGACATAATCGCCGGAGGAGCCTCGTTGGCGCCCAGACGATGATCGTTGCCGGCCGAGGCAACGGAGGCACGCAGGAGCTCCTGATAGTTATCGACGGCCTCGATCACCGCGGTGAGGAAGACAATGAACTGCAGGTTGTCGAGCGGGGTGTCGCCCGGGTCGAGCAGGTTCTCGGACTCGGTGCCAAGCGACCAGTTGTTGTGCTTGCCCGAACCGTTGATGCCCTCGAAGGGCTTCTCGTGCAGCAGGCAGACCAAGTCGTGGCGGGAGGCGATGAGCTTCATCTTCTCCATCATGACCAGGTTCTGGTCGATGGCCTCGTTGACCTCGCCGTAGACGGGAGCGAGCTCATGCTGGCAGGGAGCGACCTCGTTGTGCTTGGTCTTGGCGGGAATACCGAGCGCCCACAGCTCGTCGTCCAGATCCTTCATATAGGCCGAAACGGTGGGGCGGATAGCGCCAAAGTAGTGCTCCTCGAGCTCCTGGCCCTTGCAGGGAGCGGCGCCAAAGAGGGTGCGGCCGGTGATGACCAGGTCCTTGCGCTTGCGGTAGGCGTCCTTCTTGATCAGGAAGTACTCCTGCTCATCGCCCACGGAAGGAACGACCTTCTTGGGGGTCTTGCCAAACAGCGCCAAAACGCGCTTGGACTCACGCGAGAGCGCGGTCATGGAGCGCAGCAGCGGGGTCTTCTTGTCCAGGGCCTCGCCCGTGTAGGAGCAGAAAGCCGTGGGAATGCACAGGACATCGTCCTTGATAAAGGCGGGGCTAGTGGGATCCCAAGCGGTGTAGCCACGGGCCTCGAAGGTGGCGCGCAGGCCGCCGTTGGGGAAGCTGGAGGCGTCCGGCTCGCCCTGGATGAGGTTCTTGCCCGTAAACTTGGTAATGGCGGTGCCGTCGTGGTTGGGCTCCAGGAAGCTGTCGTGCTTCTCGGAAGTAATGCCCGAAAGCGGCTGGAACCAGTGCGCGTAGTGCGTCGCGCCCTTGGAGATGGCCCAGACCTTCATGGCATGGGCAACGGCGTTGGCCACATCCAGGTCGAGCGGCTCACCGCCCTCGAGGGTTGCAGCAAGGCGCTTCCAAATGTCCTTGGGGAGGTAGTCCTTCATGACTTCCTCAGAGAACACCATGGTCCCGAAGCGGTCAGTAAGTTCGGCCATACGGAACTCCCTTCGTATCGGCACCGCGTGAGAAGCGGTGTTGATTACTAACGAACGAGTCATAGCTTAGACTCGCCGTGTTTCCGCGACATTACCGTCATGTTGCCGTCGCGAAACCAATCAATGAGGTTACCCCATCGAGGCGGCGTTGCCACCCTCAACAGCCAATCAACTGTATAAATAGCAGACCTCCCCGCACAGTTTACAGGTAGCTCATTTGCCACGGGCTATAAAGACTGGTATTTGATGCGAAATACCAGTCTTTATAGCCCGTGGCAAAATTAGCCGCTCTGCTATAGGGAATGCCGATAGCAAGGCATCTTTGATTGGTATCCTCAAATAACGAGTGAAACTCCACCGTGACACAGTGGTGCTGTAGAATCCTTACAACACATCACACTATTACGTATCTAGAGGAGCACGATATGCGCGTCGACGAGGTTTTTAAGCAGGCAGCATCCCAGGGCACCGCGCCCATTTCGTTTGAGATGTTCCCGCCCAAGGGTGAGCTGACCCTCGACACGGCTCGCGAAGTGGCAGGCAATCTGTGCAAGCTTTCGCCGAGCTTTGTCTCGGTCACCTGCTCGGCCGGCGGCTCGGGCAACGGTGCCACCACCGCTCCCATCGCGCATATGATTACGAGCGAATTCGATACACCCTCGGTGGCACACCTTACCTGCGTGGGCCGGTCGCACGCCGATATCGCCACCAAGATCGACGAGTATCGCTCGGCCGGCGTGGAAAACATCCTGGCCCTGCGTGGCGATCTCCCTGCCGGCGCGACCGAGGACGACAAGCCCGCCTCGGACTACGCCTACGCCCGCGACCTCATCCCCGAGCTCGTCGACGCCGGCTTTTGCGTGGGCGCCGCAGCCTACCCCGAGGGCCACATTGCCTGTGAGGATCTCAACCTCTCGGTCGAACACCTCAAGCAAAAACAGGACGCCGGCGCGAGCTTCTTTGTGACGCAGCTCTTCTTTGATAACGAGTGCTTCTACCGCTTCCGTGAGCTTGCCGACAAGGCCGGCATCACCGTGCCCATTACCGCGGGCATCATGCCGTTTATGGGCAAGTCGCAGATCAGCCGCATGGTCTTTATGTGCGGCGCGTCGCTGCCCTCCCCCGTCATCAAGATTCTTGCCAAGTACGAGAACGACCCCGAGAGCCTGCAGGCAGCCGGTGTAGATTATGCCGCCCGCCAGCTTTGCGACCTCAAGGAGCACGGCGCCGACGGCCTGCACCTGTACACTATGAACCGTCCTGCGATCGCCGCGACCATTATGGAGCGCCTAGGGTAATGGAAAAACCGTACATCGATACAACCGCTGTCGAAGTGCCGGCCGACCTTGCGTCGCCGGCGCTTTACCGTGTCGATGCTGCGCACCATCCCCGTGTCGACCGTGCCGAGATGCTGCGGTATCTGGGTTACGGCGGTCAGCAGATTGAGCCCGAACTGTCACGACGTATTGAGCTTGTCGTTGAACGTCTGGAACTGGACATTGAGCCCCGTGGCGTGCGCCGCGTGTTTGCCGTCGATGCCACGGGCGTGGACGAGCAGGGAGAGCCCAGCATCCGCCTGGTCGGCACCAATGTTGAGCTGCGAGGTCGCGATATCTATCGACATCTCAAAGATGCCCGCTTTGCCGCGCTCATGGCATGCACCCTCGGCATGGACGCCGAGCGTCGTCTGCGCACCACGGGAGCCCAGCAACCCCTGGAGGGAGCTGTGCTCGACGCTGCATGCTCTGCCTACGTAGAAGCCGCCGTCGAGCAGATGGACCAGCAGGTCAAGGCTGCGGCCGCCGCACACGGACTCGCCGGCAACTGGCGCTTCAGTCCCGGCTATGGCGACTGCCCGCTCTCGGCCCAGCGCTCGATCGTGGATGCACTCAACGCCACGCGCCTCATTGGACTTACTGTTACCCCCACCAGCCTGCTCATGCCCACCAAGAGCGTGACCGCGGTGATCGGTCTGTTCGATGGCGAGGTCCACGACGCCCAGAGCCGCCCCACCTGCACTATCTGCCGCATGCGTGAGCACTGCCGCTTCCGCGCCGCCCACACCACCTGCTATTCCAGCCATTAGGAGCCATCGATGTTTACTCCGCTTATTACTCATGATCTGGACGGTACCGCGCTGGCAGCGCCCGTCAATACTGCGCGCTGCAACGGCGCCACGTACAAGACACGCACGATTGACGACCTTCGCATTAAGGACGATCGTCTGCGCGCTGCCATCGAGGGCACGGGGCACCTATTGTTCGACGGCGGCATGGGCACCATGTTGCAGGCCGCCGGCATGAAGGCAGGCGCCCTGCCCGAGCTGCTCAACTTTGAGGAGCCCCAGGTCATCACCGATATCCAGCGTCAGTACGTCGAGGCCGGCTGCGACGTGATCACCGCC
>CABUDS010000028.1 GCA_902490405.1 uncultured Collinsella sp. | reverse complement strand
GTGAGCGGCTGTTTCCCAATGAGCTTGCTGGCGCGTGCGCCGTGGCGGCGTTTGCGGGCGTTTGGCTCGACCTCGGTTTGAACACAACGCTTGACCACGCAGGTCTTGCCGTCATCGTGTATCTTGCTCTCGTTCTGACTGAGTCCCTCTGGCGTCGTCTTCGCCAAATCCCGGGCATCGGCATGGGAGATGCTAAGGCACTTTTCGCGCTTTGCACGCTCGACCCTATGGGTGGCATCGTGGCATTTGCCGCCGCGCTCCTGGTCCTTGCCCTCTCCTGCCTCATCACAAAATCGCGCTCCTTGCCATTGCTCCCGTTTTTGGTGCCGATTTTTGCCATAATCGAGGTTGTGGGCTGCACTTTGTAACCGATTGCGCATCCTTCTTAAGGAGCATGCCATGGCAACTAATCAAGAAACGGCCGTCATTAAGGCGCGCATGGACCGTATTCCCTCGGCGTTGTCGCCCGAACTTTTCGAGCGCATTGCCACCGATCGTGCTTCGGGCTATGTTAACCCGTATCGTTGCAACGACGATCAGGTCATTCGTCGTATTGATCGCGCCGCCGACAAAGGCACGCTTATGCGTCCGGCGTTTATGCGCGATACCGAAAAGATACTTCATCTTCCTGCGTACACCCGTTATGCAGGCAAAACGCAGGTCTTTAGCTTCCGTAGCAATGACGATCTGTCACGCCGCGGTTTGCACGTGCAGCTTGTCTCCCGCATTGCGCGCGATATTGGTCGCGCCCTGGGGCTCAATTGCGATCTGATCGAGGCGATTGGCCTGGGCCACGACTTGGGACACACGCCTTTCGGCCATGCCGGTGAGCGATTCCTCAACGATATCTACCACGAGCGTACGGGGCGTTATTTTTTCCATAACGTGCAGTCGGTCCGCGTGCTCGACGCGCTGTACGGCCGTAACGTGTCACTCCAGACGCTCGACGGCGTGCTATGCCATAACGGCGAGTACGAGCAGCGCGTGTTTGAATTGTCGGATATGGGCTCCTTTGACCAGTTCGATCAGGCGGTCGAGGACTGCATCGCCACGGGCTATGGCGCCATTGGGCACCTGCGTCCCATGACGCTCGAGGGCTGCGTCGTTCGCATCTCGGATATTCTTGCCTACGTCGGTCGTGACCGTCAGGATGCGATCGCGGCGGGTCTGCTTTCGCCCGACGCTTTTGACGATGGTCGGGGCGGCGCCTATAACAGCTGGATCCTCACGCACGCTTCCATCGATATCGTTGAGCATAGCTATGGTAAGCCGCGCATCGAGATGAGCGAGGGCCTGTTTGAGGAAATTCGTCGAGCCAAGCGCGAGAACTACGAGAAGATCTATAGCAAGGGCGGTATCGAAGGCGATTCTGAGGCAGAGTTGCGTGAGGCCTTCGAAAAGCTCTACGACCGTTGCCTGCAGGATCTAAATAAAGGCGACGAGTTCTCTTACATCTTTAAGCATCATGTTTCGCGCATTGAGCAGCAGCTTTCCTACTACGATCGCACCTATGCCTGGCAGGACGACAAGGATCAGGCCGTCGTCGATTACATCGCAAGCATGACGGACGGTTATTTCTGCGAGCTGGCGAGCAAGCTGTTCCCGGGTCTAAAGTTTCCGCATCGTACCTATATTAACGAACGGTAGTTCGTATTTATTCGGTATACTGTTTGTGGAAAACGTTTTTGATTGATGCACGGGATGGCTATGGACGACCTTTTTTCTGCTTCGACGCGCGAGCGTTCCTTTCAGAATGCGCCGCTTGCGGTGCGCATGCGCCCCAATTCGCTCGACGAGTATGTGGGCCAGCAAAAGGCCGTCGGTAAGGGCTCGTGGCTGCGCGCCGCGATTGAGCATGACGTGCTGTCGAGCGTGATTCTGTACGGCCCGGCTGGCACGGGCAAGACGACGCTGGCCCACATTATCGCCAACCATACCAAGAGCGAGTTTGTCGAGGTCAGCGCCGTGACGGGCACTGTGAAGGACCTGCGCCGCGTAATCGATGAGGCTAAGACCCGTCTGAACACCTACGACCGCCGCACCATTCTATTCATCGATGAGATTCACCGCTTCTCTAAGTCGCAGCAGGATGCCCTGCTGCATGCAGTTGAGAACCGTACCGTCATTATGATTGGCGCTACGACGGAGAACCCGTACTTCGAGGTCAACTCGGCATTGCTCTCGCGTGGTCGCGTGGTGGAGCTTGAGCACCTCAAAGACGAGGATATCGCCACGCTTATTGAGCGTGCGCTCGAGGCACCACAGGGCTTGAACGGAAAGTTTTCTGCCGATGATGATACGGTCAAGACCATCTGCACGCTGGCCGCGGGTGATGCGCGCTCTGCCCTGACGACGCTCGAGCTGGCGAGCGAGATTGCCGTCACGCGTCCCGATACCGAAGGGACGCCAGCGCCGGCGGCGGGGGAGCGTTATCCCATCACCGTCGATGACGTGAAGATTGCCAACCCGCGCCGCGGTTTTTCGTATGACAAAAACGGCGACATGCACTATGACATTATCAGTGCGTTCATCAAGTCCATGCGCGGCAGCGACCCCGATGCCACGATCTATTGGCTCGCGCGCATGATTGACGCGGGGGAGGATCCTAAGTTTATCGCCCGTCGCATTATGATTCAGGCTTCTGAGGATGTTGGCAATGCCGATCCGCAGGCACTTTTGGTGGCACATGCCGCGTTTAAGTCTGCCGAGGTCATTGGCTATCCCGAGTGCCGTATTAATCTGGCTCAGGCTGCACTCTATGTGTGCTTGGCGCCTAAATCCAACGCGTGTGAGGCTTCGATCGATGCGGCGCTTGCCGATATCCACTCTAGTGGGCTTCGCGAGGTGCCGAGTTATCTGCGCGATCGCCATCGCCCGGGCAGCGATGAATACGGTGTGTATAAGTATCCGCACGATTATCCCGAAGGCTGGGTCGACCAGCGCTATTTGCCCGAAGGCTTAGAACGCGGTGCATTTTGGCGGCCTGCCGGCCGTGGTTGGGAAGAATGGCGCGTAGAACAAAGCGAACGTGACCGTAGCGGGAATGCACCGAAGTAGCTGCTGATAATTTTGTCCCACGTTGCTGCTCTTGGCATGTTCGGTCCCCTTTGGGGTACCATGGAAAGCGTCTGTATTTCGATTCCTTTGGGAGGCTTGTATGAGTCCCATTCAAATCGCCTTGCTGCTGCTCGCCGTTGCCGGCGTGTGGGCTATCGTTGAGCTCGCGCTTACCCTGCGCAAGACCCGCACCGTCGTTGATTCGCTCGACAAGACGGTGAGTGACCTTAACAATACGCTCGCCGAGGCACAGCCTGTGGTGGCAAAGCTCGATGGCGCTGTCGATGAGCTCACCCCCGCGCTGGCACAGGTTGAGCCGCTCCTCAAGTCGAGCAAGACTGCCGTTGATGCTCTGACGTCCAACCTCGTTGAGGTTGAGGCGGTCGTTCGCGACATCTCCGAGGTCACGGGCAGCGTGGCCGAGGCCAGCAATGCCGTATCGAGCGTGACTGATTCTGCTGCTGGCGCCGTGCAGAAGCTCTTCAATAAGGTGAAGGCTCCTGCAGCCGACGCCGATCGCAAGCTCGCCGCTGCCGCCGCCGAGGCCGAGCAGCCTACCGAGCGCGTTCTGATTGGCGATGACGATGCCGCTGCTGACGACGATGATGTTCAGAAGCCCGCTGCTAAGCCTGCTCAGTATTACACTTATACGCCTGCCGAGACCTCCGAGGAGTCCTGCGATGAGTAGCGAAGCAACCTGCCCCATTACGCTGAGCGTTGCCGGTGATCCACGTCTCGCGCGCTTGGTGCGCATGACGGCCGCCAACGTCGGCGCCCTGTGCTCTATGTCCGTTGATCGCATCGAGGACATTCGTATGGCTGCCGAAGAAGCCTTCATCTTTGGCTGCACGGCTGTTGATTCCGACGATATCTCGATCAAATTCGATGTCGACGAATCGCATGTGGGCATGACCTTTACCTTTGGCGACCAGGCGACTGTCGATGAGGATGACCAGGCTGCCGTGTATGCCGAGCTCATTTTGGCGAGTGTGTGTGACTCTTACGAAAAGACTACAGCGCCCCTAACGCTTTCCCTCGACCTCAAGGCGGATATCTAATATGACCGAACGCTCCCGGAGCGGCAAGACCGCTTGGGACAAGGAGAAAACCCGCGAGCTGTTTCGTCGTTATAAGGAGACCGGTGATCCGGATGCTCGCGAGCAGCTCGTCATGTCCCATATGAACCTGGTAAGGTTTCTTGCCAACAAATTCAAGAACCGCGGCGAGCCGCTCGATGACCTTTTGCAGGTCGGGTACTTGGGCTTGCTCAAGGCTATCGATCGCTTTGATCCCGAGCGCGGACTCGAGTTCACGACGTTTGCCACGCCCACCATCTTGGGCGAGATTAAGCGCCACTTCCGCGACAAGGGCTGGAGTGTGCGCGTGCCGCGTCGTCTGCAGGAGCTCTCTGCCAAGGTTAACCAGGCCACCGATAAGCTTACCAACGAGCTTCAGCGTTCGCCCAAGGTTGAGGAAATCGCCGATTACCTTGGCGTGACCGTCGACGAGGTGCTCGAAGCCATGGAATCGTCCTCGGCCTACACCTCGGTGCCCATCGAGGCCCCCGGCGCGTCCGACTCCGACGATGCTCCCTCGATTCTCGATCGCTATGCCGACGACGACAACGAGCTCGACTTTACCGATGACCGCCTGGTAATCGAGGAAGCCATCCGCGATTTCTCGCCGCGCGAGCGTGAGGTGATCGAGCTACGCTTTGTGAAGGGCATGACCCAGATCGAGATTGCCAAGAAGCTGGGCATCTCGCAGGTGCAGGTTTCGCGTCTGCTGCGCCGCACGCTTAAGAAGATTCAAGATAAGATTGACCCCGACGGAGTGATGGTTCGTTCATGAGTGAGCACCCCCAACAAATCGACCGCACGCTTCGCGATACCCGCATTCTGACGCTGCGCATTTGGGGCGTCGTCGGCTGCATTGTCATCGCTGCCGTCATCTTTAACCTTATGGGCATCCTGGCACCGGTCATCGAGTTTTTGGCAGTCGGTTCCATCATTGCTTTTGTGATGTCCCCGATCACCAACTGGCTCGAGCATCATGGCGTGAATCGCGGCATCGGTTCGCTTATAGCGCTTATTGTTGTTGTTGCCGTGCTCGTCGGTGTTGTTTGCATCTTGTCGCCGATTCTTTTTGGTCAGATCATGGAAGTCCTGAGCCGCCTGCCCGAGCAGCTTCGTGTTGCGGGTGGCGACCTCAACGAGATGGTCTCGCATGTCAAGACGCTCAACAACACGCCGCTCATGGAGTATTTGGACGATAATCTTTCGTCGCTGGTTACCGTGGCATCGAAGTATGTGTCTCAGATCGCTGCCGAGCTTGGCCGCGGTGTGTTCCCGCTCATCACCAATACGGCCTCGCAGCTGTTCGTCATCTTCCTGGGTCTGGTGCTTGCCTACTGGATGGCCTGCGATTATCCTCGCATGCACCACGAGATTTGCACCATCATCGGTCAGGAGAAGGAGACTTCGTACCGCTTTATGGTCGCCATCCTTTCTCGCTCTGTCGGCGGCTACATGCGCGGTATGGTCGTGACGTCCATCTGCGGTGGTTTCCTCGCCTTTATTGGTTTTATGATTATCGGCCATCCGTATGCGGCGCTCATGGCTATCTTTACCGGCATCATGCATTTGGTTCCGGTCGTCGGCCCCTGGGTGAGCGCGGCAATCGCCACAGTGCTCGGTTTCATGTTCAGCCCCATGTTGGCGTTGTGGACGCTCATCGTGACGATGGTCGCGCAAAACGTCACTGATAACGTGATTTCGCCTAAGGTCATGCAGAGCTCGGTGCAGGTGCATCCCATCATGAGCCTCACGGCGCTCGTTATTGGCTCGGCACTCATGGGCCCCATCGGCATGATTATTGCCATCCCGCTGTGTGCGGCCCTCAAGGGTATCTTCGTGTACTACTTCGAGAATGAGACCGGCCGACAGCTTGTGGCCTATGACGGCGCCGTGTTTAAGGGCACGCCGTACCGCGATGCCGATGGCAACCCGGTCGCCGCCTACGACGCGCTCGGCGACGACACCTTCATCTACGAGTCCGAACTCATCGGCAACGAGACTGCGCCCGAGGCCAAGGCCATGCCCAAGCCCGAGCTCGATAATCCCTGGATTAAGATCTCTGGTCTGCAGCCCGATGCCACGGGCTTCTTCAAGAACCCCTTCGCCAAGGATGATGATTCCAACACGGATGACGACACCAAAACCGGCATCGACGGCTCCATGGACGATTCGGATTCCAAATAGGCCCTGTTAGCGTTTCTTGATGTTGTAAATAACAATAAACGCGATCAAAGCGATTGATAAGGGGCCAGCCACATAGAAAAAGATGGCGTCAATTGCGCTTAGGGTGTAATACGCTTTATCGCCAGATGTTACTGCGTACAATGCGTAGCCAAATCTCGGCTGGTTCACATACCAGCTCGAGTAAGCGAAGATTGCTAAAAGGGCTACCGAGGTTAGTGCATTCACGACAAACCGTTTACTATTCATCGATCGCTCCTTCCGGACGATTCTTATATGCAATTATACCGAAATCATTTTTTTCAAAGTATTTGACAGACCTAAATAACGTGCACTTTCGCTGGAGGGTCGCTGTTTGGCGGCCCTCTTTTTTGCACAGGCGCGGTGGGATGGTAATATCGTTACGTTTGAACTGTTTCGATATGAAACCGAGGAGATTCCCTCTATGAGTGCTGACTACCCGTCAATGACTACGGCCGAGATTCGCTCCAAGTTCCTCAACTTCTTTGAGGAGCGCGGTCTTAAGCTCTATCCTTCTTCGTCCCTCGTCCCCGACGATCCTTCGCTGCTGCTTGCCAACGCCGGCATGAACCAGTTTAAGGAGTACTACCAGGGCAAGAAGACCATGAAGGAGATCGGCGCGATCTCCTGCCAGAAGTGTGTCCGCACCAACGACATCGACTGCATCGGCGAGGACGGCCGTCACCTGTCCTTCTTTGAGATGCTCGGCGACTTCTCCTTTGGCGGCGTCTCCAAGCAGCAGGCCTGCGCTTGGGCCTTTGAGCTCATCACCAAGGAGTTCAAGCTGCCGCTCGACCGCCTGTACTTCACCGTCTTTACCGAGGACGACGAGACTCACGACGTGTGGCGCTCTCTGGGCGTTGCCGAGGATCACATCTCCCGCCTGGGCGAGGACGACAACTTCTGGGCCGCTGGCCCCACCGGCCCCTGCGGTCCGTGCTCCGAGATCTACTTTGACATGGGCGAGGAGGTCGGTTGCGGCAGCCCCGACTGCAAGCCTGGCTGCGACTGCGACCGCTTCCTTGAGTTCTGGAACCTCGTGTTTACCCAGTACGACCGCCAGGAGGACGGCTCCATGCCGGAGCTGCCGCACCGCAACCTCGATACGGGCATGGGTCTGGAGCGCATGGCCGCCATCATGCAGCACAAGACCGCTAACTACGACGGCGATCTGATGCAGCACCTCATCAAACTCGGCGAGGAGATCAGCGGCAAGACCTATGACGCCGACGATTACTCCGGCGCCAGCCGCTCCCTGCGCATCATCGCCGACCACTCCCGTGCCGTCGACTTTATGATCTCGGACGGCATCCTGCCCGGTAACGAGGGCCGCGAGTACGTCCTGCGCCGCCTGCTCCGTCGTGCCGTGTTCCACGGTCGTCTGCTGGGCATCGAGGGCGCCTTCCTGACCAAGTTTATCGACGAGGTCAACGCTCAGATGGGCGAGGCTTATCCCGAGCTGCTCAAGAACGTCGCGCTCGTTAAGGGCATCGTCGCCTCCGAGGAGGAGCGTTTCTCAACGACGCTCGACAACGGCCGCGTTTACCTGGACGAGGCCCTGGCCGCGCTCGCCGACGGCGCTGTCCTTCCGGGCGATGTTGCCTTTAAGCTTCACGACACCTTTGGTTTCCCCATTGACCTGACCGTCGAGATCGCCGGCACCGCCGGTCACGACGTCGACATGGATGGCTTTACCGCTTGCATGGAGGACCAGAAGGCCCGCGCCCGCGCCAACGCCAAGGGCGATGCCTGGGGTAGCTTTAACGACGTGTGGGTCGAGCTTTCCGACAAGGTTGCCGCGACCGAGTTCGACGGCTATGACAACGACGTCATCGATGGCGCCAAGGTTGTCGCCATCGTGAGCAACGGCGAGTCCGTCGAGTCCGTTGCCGCCGGCGAGGACGTCGAGGTCGTGCTCGACCGCACCCCGTTCTATGCCGAGATGGGTGGCCAGCAGGGCGACGCCGGCGAGCTTTCCGCCGAGGGCGTTGCGCTGACCATTTCCGATACCAAGAACCACAACGGCCTGTATGCCCACGTCGCCCACGTCGCCGAGGGCACGCTGACCGTCGGTGCTACCGTGACCGCCGCGCTCGACGCCGAGCGCCGTGGCTTCCTGCGTCGCAACCACACCGCCACGCACCTGCTCGACGCCGCGCTTAAGCAGGTCCTGGGCGAGCATGTCTCCCAGGCTGGCTCGTTGGTGACGCCCGAGCACCTGCGCTTTGACTTCACCCACTTCGAGGCCCTGTCCTCCGAGCAGCTCAAGGCTGTCGAGGACCTGGTCAACCAGCAGATCTTCGCTTCCAAGCCGGTTGTGACCCGCGTCATGGGCATCGACGAGGCCAAGGCCGCCGGTGCTGTCGCCCTCTTTGGCGAGAAGTACGGCGACGTCGTCCGCGTTGTCTCCGTGGGCGCCGAGGACCAGCCGTTCTCCCGCGAGCTCTGCGGTGGCACGCATGCCGCCAACACCGCCGAGATCGGTCTGTTCAAGATCATCTCCGAGTCTTCCACGGGCTCGAACGTCCGCCGTATCGAGGCCGTGACCTCCAAGGGCGCTCTCGACTACATGGCCGACCGCCTGGCGCTCGTTGACGCCGCTGCCGCTGCGCTCAAGTGCCGCGTGGATGAGGTTCCCGCCCGCGTGGAGAACCTGCAGGCCGAGCTGCGCGAGACGTCCAATAAGCTTAAGAAGGCGCTGACCGGTGGCTCCTCCGATGCTATCTCCAGCGCCATCGAGGGCGCCGTCGAGCTCGACGGCTACAAGCTCGTCGTCGCTGAGCTCCAGGGCCTTGAGGCTGCTGACCTGCGAAACGTCTGGGATACCGTGCACCAGAAGGTTGCCGGCCCCGTCGCCTGCGTCGTTGCCAGCGTGACCGAGAAGGGCACCCCGGCTCTGCTCGCCGCTGGCTCCGATGACGCCGTGAAGGCCGGTTTCCACGCCGGTAACGTGATCAAGCAGATCGCGGGCCTGGTCGATGGTCGCGGTGGCGGTCGTCCCAACATGGCCCAGGCCGGTGGCAAGAACGCCGCCGGTATCGCCGATGCCCTCGCGGCCGCCAAGACCGCGCTCGGCGCCTAAGAACATAAGTAGTCGCTGTGGTCGCGCTCGCACTGGACATAGGGGAGACCAGGATCGGCATTGCCGTCTCGAGCCGTGATGGCAAGATGGCAATGCCTGTCAAGGTGCTTCCGGCTGCCGAGGTCACTGGTATGGCAAAGACGTTTCGCTACCTGGTCGAGGACTATGAGCCCGATATCCTGGTGAGCGGACGTCCCTTGACCATGGCCGGTGAGCCCGGTCCCCAGGCCGAGCGCGTCGCCGCCGTGGCCCAAAAGATTGCCGACGAGCTCGAGCTTCCGCTGGAGTTTGAGGACGAGCGTCTGTCCTCGCAGGAGGCCAAGAGAATCCTGCGCGAGCAGGGGCTCAACGAAAAGCAGATGAGGGGCAAGATTGACATGATCGCCGCCAGCCTGTTCTTGCAGACATGGCTCGATCGTAAAAACGAGGAGGTTTCGCATGCCTAGCGCTTCCGATCCGCGCCAGCAGAATCGCCATGGGCAGCCTACGCCGCGCCCTGCCCAGCCTGGCCAGCGTCCGGCACAGCCGACCCAGCGCGCAGCTCAGTCTGCCGCGCGTCCGGTGCAGTCCTCCTCTCGTTCGGCCCAACCTGTTCAACGGACGGGTCAGCAGCCTTCTGCTCGTTCGGTTCAGCATCCGGCTTCTCACGCGGCTCAGCGGCCCACTGCTCGTTCGGCTCAGCCCGCAGGCGGTACTCGCTTTAAGCAGCAGGCACCTACCCAGAGAACGCAGGCCCCCCAATCGCATTCGCATCACGCTCGCGGCTCGCATGGCGTTGCTCCGGCGACCCGCTCGAGCTACAACACGCATGCTCGTCGCGGTGCCCAAAAGAAAAGCTCCCTGGTGCCTATGATTGTCGGCGTCGTGGTGGCCGTAATCGCGCTTGCTGCTATCGCTTTCTTTGTCGTGCCTGCCGTCAAGGGCTTCTTTACCGGTGAGGATACGAAGGTCACGGCTGGTCAGCAGGTTACGGTGACCATTCCCGACGGTGCTTCGGGCGATACGATCGCCTCGATTCTCTCCGAGAACCATATCGTCGAAAATCCTAAGGATTACTACGCGGCGGTGAAAAAGCTCAACGCCGATATGTCGCTTAAGCCTGGCACCTACTCGTTCTCCACGCTCATGGATGCGACCAAGGTCGTCCAGCAGCTCATGGAAGGCCCCAACGCGGGCTCCAATGCGCTGACTATCCCTGAGGGCCTGACGGTCGATCAAGTCGCGGACCGTGTGGCCCAGGCCTACGACAGCATCTCTAAGGAAGACTTCCTCAATCAGGCCAAGGCCTCTAACTACGTGGACGACTATAGCTTCCTTAAGGGCGCCGCCAACGATTCGCTCGAGGGTTTCTTGTTCCCCAAGACCTATTCGTTGGGTGATTCGCCGACGGCCGATGATGTGATTCGCGCCATGCTCGATCAGTTTAAGACCGAGTACAAGTCGCTTGACTTTGCGAGCTGCGAGGCCAAGATCAAGGAACGCTACGGTGTGGAGATGTCCGACTACGACATCGTCAACTTGGCCTCTATTGTTGAGCGCGAGGGCCTCAACGCCGACCAACGTGCGCACGTGGCCTCGGTTTTTTACAACCGCCTTGCCGGCAAGCTCGACGGTCTGCGTTATCTCAACAGCGATGCGACCATGATGTATGTCACCGGCGGCGAGGTTACCGCCGACGACCTGCAGAGCGATAGCCCGTATAACACCTATAAGCACGAGGGCCTGCCGCCCACGCCCATCTGCTCTCCGTCGCTCGAGGCGCTCAAGGCTACCCTTGAGCCGACCGACTCCGATGACCTGTATTTCTACATTACACAGGACGAGGAGTATTTCTCGCAAACCTACGAAGAGCATCAACAGTCTTGGAATTAGCATGAGGATTTTTAGCCCCAAACGATACGTTGCCTCGGTCGACCGCATCGACCTTGATACCCTGTGGGCCGACGGCAAGCGCGCCATCTTGCTCGATCGCGATAACACCCTGGTGCCGCGCGACACCGAGCAGGTTCCCGCCGCGGTTTCCGCTTGGCTCGACGCCGCCCGCGCCAAAGGCTTTAAGCTGTGCATGGTGTCCAACAACTGGCATCGCGATCAGGTCATGAGCTCTGCACGCGAGCTGGGACTCGAGGCCATCAGCCACGCCATGAAGCCCGCCCCGTTTGCCTTGAAGGCGGGTCTTAAGCGCCTCGGCGCCACGGCAGACGAGGCGGTGCTGATCGGCGATCAGCTGTACACAGACGTGTGGAGCGGTAATTTTGCCGGTGTTGACACTATTCTGGTCAAGCCGCAGGCGACCCAGGACCTGTGGTACACGCAGATCTTCCGTATCTTTGAGCGCCGGGCCCTGCGCGACCTTCCCTGCGAGGAATAGGTTTCGCCATGTCTCAGCACATCAAACACGGCTGCGACCATATCTTCTTTATCGGCTTTTTGGGCGCGGGCAAGTCGACGCTTGCGCGCAACGTGGGCACTATGTTCAAGCGTCGATTCATCGATACCGATCGTTTGGTTGTGCGTCGATGCGGCAAGTCGGTGACCGAGATATTTGAGACCGAGGGCGAGGATCGTTTTCGCGAACTCGAGACCTCGGCACTCCGTTCGCTTCAAAGCGAACGCAGCCTGCTGGTATCGTGCGGGGGCGGCATCGTCGAGACGCCGGTGAACATTGAGCTGATGCACGAGATGGGTACCTGTGTGTACCTCGAAGGCGACTTTGAGGACTCGTTGCGCCAGATTCGCCGCTCCGATACCCGGCCCGATTTCCGCTCGCCCGAGCATGCTGCGCGCCTGTTTGAGCATCGCCGTCCGCTGTATCGCCAGGCCGCCGATATTACCCTTGATATTCGCAACAAGTCCTTCGAGGACGTTTCCTACCTTTGTGCCGAGAAGCTTTTGGAGCGTGGACTGCTATGATTCGCCGTCAACTTATCAATTTCCAAAACCGCAGTGTCGATGTCCGCGTCGGATTGGGCGCGTTCGAGGAGCTGCCGCGCATGTTTGCCTCGGCTGTGGGCAAGCCTAAGCGCGCGATGGTGGTTTGGAACGACGCCACATCCGAGCGATTTGGCGAGGTCGTCGAGCATGCGCTGATCGACGCTGGTTTTGCCGTGTCGCTGCTCGTCCTCGAGGTTTCACCTGCCGGTGCTACGCTTGCCGATGCCGATATCGTCTTTGGCGCCCTGTCGGCTAACGGCATTACCTGTGACGATCTCGTCGTCGCTGTCGGCGACACGGCGACCTGCTCGGTTGTTTGCTGGTGTGCCAATCAGTGGTGCGGTCGTACCGAGTGCGCCTTGCTGCCGACGACGTTCGACGCCATGCTCACGGTCGCGACGACCATGAAGCCGCTCGTCGCATCGTCGGCGAATGCGCTTCCCGCTATCGCGTTCCGTCCCGAGCCGGGCTTGGTCGTGTGTGACCTCGACCTTGTTCGCGCGGCGGACCCCGAGGACCTTAAGCTCGGTTATGCGGTACTTGTTGGCACCATGCTTTCGAGCAGCAAGTCCCGCTGGAATCAGTTTACCGAGACCATTCCCGAGATTCTCGCGGGCGAGGAGGTCGCGCTCGTCAATGCCGTTCAGTGGTCTCAGACTGCCCGTAAGGACGTACTGATGGCCACGAACCCGAGCGCCCGCCATGCGCTCGATTTTGGCAAGACGGGGGAGCGTACCCTGCGCGCCTGCTTGGGCGATGCCGCTTCGCCGGTGCCTGCCTACCAGCTGTTGTCCGAGGGCATGCGCTTTGAGGCGCGCCTAGCACATGATGCCTGCGACTTCGATATCGATTACGTCTTTGAGGTCGATGACTGCCTGGAGGACTTTGGTATCGAGGAGCTTGCCTTCGATCTGGAGCCTGCCGCATATATCGAGGAGTTCCGCAGGCAGCAGTTTGTCCGATCGAACCGCAGCATGTTGCCGCTGCCCGCGGCGCTCGGCGCCATTCGTCTAACGAGCGTTGAGGACGAGGTTCTCGACCGCCATGCTCACGCATACTTGGCTTCTCGCAACGAACTTCTCTAGGATTTATTGACATCCATCGTCTTTCGTATCATGTTGAGGGGCGGGTTTCCAATCGGTTGCGAATCGCTCGCGATTCCGTACGTTGATTGAGCCCGTCCCGTCTTTATGAAGACAACAAGAAAGGAATCTGCATGTCTGAGTTTGCTGCCGGTCCTGCCGGTCGTATCGAGCGTGTCCGTGCCCTGATGGTTGAGCGCGGCTACGACGCTATCGTGGTGCGCGACGAGGCCAACCTTCGTTGGCTTACGGGCGTCAAGGGCGTCTTCGATTACACCTTCGAGTTCCCGCACGCTGCGTTTATTACGGCTGACCAGTGCCTGTTCCATACCGACTCGCGCTATCTCAACAGCTTTGAGGAGAACACGCCCGGCGGCAGCCCCTGGGTCTACGACATGGACGAGGGCACCATCCCCGGCTGGGTCGCCGGCAAGATCGCGGCCAACAAGTGCCGCGTCTGCGCTGTCGAGGACGACATGCAGATCAATTTCTACCAGGGTATTCAGCGTGGCCTGGAGGACCGCTCCGTTGCCTGCATGCTGCCGCTGATGCATGACGACATCCGTAAGATGCGCGCCATCAAGGACGCCGAGGAGATCGAGCTCATGCGCCACGCGCAGTCGATCACCGACGCCGCCTTCCAGCACATGCTCGGCTATATTAAGCCCGGTATGACTGAGAAACAGGTCCGCAACGAGCTCGAGAACTTTATGTTCGCTAACGGTGCCGACAGCCTGGCCTTTGGCTCCATCGTGGCGAGCGGTCCCAACACCGCCAACCCGCATGCTGTCCCGAGCGACCGCGTGATCGAGAAGGGCGACTTCGTTCTCATGGATTATGGCGCGGGTTACTGCGACTATCGCTCCGACATGACTCGTACCGTCGTGATGGGCGAGCCCACGTCCGAACAGCTCGACCTGTACGCGCTCGTGCGCCGTACGCACGAGGAATGCGTCGCCGCAATCCATCCGGGCGTCGAGGGCAACGACATTTTTAAGCTTTCCAAGAAGATCATCGGCGATGCCGGCTATGGTGATTACTACAACCATGGTCTGGGCCACGGCGTGGGCATTGACATCCACGAGCTGCCCAACTTCAACCGCAGCAAGAATATCATCGAGGTCGGCTCGGTTATCACCATGGAGCCCGGCGTCTACCTGCCCGGCGTGGGCGGCGTGCGTCTGGAGGACTACGGCGTGGTCACCGAGAACGGCTACGAGCCCTTCACCAAGACGCCGCATGACCTTCACGTCATCGATTGCTAGCTCATTTCGATAGATTTTTGGGGCGGGACGTCCGGATCGATTCGGACGTCCCGCGTTCTCTTTTTATGCGCTCGCTGCAGGCGCCGTCTGCAAGTGTATAATTTCGGTCGTATGTAATTTGGACGCCTGTGCGTTCTGCCCATAAGAAGAAAGGTCGCTATGCCTACCATTTCTACCGCCGACTTCAAGAACGGCCTCGGTCTCCGTATTAAGGACAAGGTTTATACCATCGTCGAGTTCCAGCACGTCAAGCCGGGCAAGGGTGGTGCTTTTGTGCGCTACAAGACTCGCGATATCAAGAGCGGTCGTGTCGTTGAGAACACCTGCAACGCCGGCACCAAGTTCGAGAGCGTCATGCTCACCACCCGTGAGTTCCAGTACCTCTACAACGACGGCACCGACTACATCTTCATGGACAACGAGTCCTACGAGCAGGTTCCCGTTCCCGAGGACATGGTGGGCGAGAACTCCAAGTGGCTGCGTGAGAACGACATCTGCCAGCTGCTCTTCGCCGACGACGAGCTCATGGGCGTGACCCCGCCGATGTTCATCGAGACCACCATCGTCCAGACCGACCCGGGCTTTAAGGGCGACACCGTCCAGGGTTCCACCAAGCCGGCCACGATCGACACCGGCGCTGTCATCCAGGTCCCCATGTACCTCAACGAGGGCGAGGTCATTAAGGTTGACACCCGCGACGGCAAGTTCGTCTCCCGCGTCTAGCAACCAACTCTTCTAGGAGGACTCATGCCCCAGGAAATCAAGATTGACGGCATCGGCATTTCACCCGATGTTCTGACCGCCATCGTCTCGCGCGCCGTGTCGGATGTCGAGGGCATCGCCTCCGTTGGCGTCAAGGACCTTGCCACCAACCTTGTCTCCATGATGCTCTCGTCCAAGGCCCCGGCTTCCGAGCCGGCGGTCGAGGCCGAGGTCGTCGGCGACAAGCTCGCACTCACCGTGCGTGTCGTGGTGTTCTTTGGCTATCCGTTCAAGAAACTCGCCGAGGCCGTTCGCGCAGCCGTGGTCGCCGCCATCGATGCCCAGGTGGGCGTCGAGGTCGACCGCGTTGACGTTTGCATCGACGGCCTCGTTTTCCCCAAGGAGTAACCTTTGAGCCTTAAGGTTTATCGCGGGCGCACGCTTGCCCGCAGTCAGGCGCTGCAGCTGCTGTTCCAGGCCGAGGCCACGGACAGTCCGCTCGAGCGCGTCCTCGAGGGCGATTTCCTGATCTCGAAGGGTCCCCTCGACCCCTATGCGCTGGAGCTTTGTCGCGGTGCCTACGAGCATATCGATCGCATCGACTGTGCCCTGCGCGCCGTCGCCAAGAACTGGGATCTTATGCGCATGCCCGGCGCCGACCGCAACCTGCTGCGTATCGCCGTCTACGAGATGCGCTTCCTCACCGACGAGGAGGTCTCGGACGCTATTGTTATCAACGAGGCCGTCGAAATCGCTAAGGCTTATGGCACCGACCAGTCCGCATCGTTTGTCAACGGCGTGCTGGGCAAGATCGCTCGCAGCGAGGAGCTGCCGGGCGAGGACCTGTACCAAGAGCTGCTGGCCGAGGATCGCGCTCGCGAGGAGGCACAGGCTGCCGAGGCGGTTGCCAAGGTCGCTGCCGCTCAGGCTGCCGCCGGTGTACTTGCCGAGGATCCGGACGCTGCTGAGGCCGTCGAGGCCGACTCCGTCGAGGAGTAGCCATGCCAGAGGGTTCCGTCCGCAACTTCGATGAGATCTCGGATCGCCTGGACCAGATCATCGCCACCGTTCGTTCCAAGGATACGTCCCTGGAGCGTTCGCTCGATTTGTTTGACGAGGCGATTGAGCTGGGTTCCCGTGCGGTCGATATGGTCGACAAGTTTGAGCTGACGCCGCGTGAGGCCGACAAGCTCGAGCAGGAATACGATGAGGATGCGGCAAACGAGTCCCAAGATAGACAGGCCGCATCCCCGGATACGAATGGTTGATGGCATTCATGAAACGCGTGCGTCTCGATGACGAACTGATTTCACAGGGCATCTGCGCCGATCGCGCGGATGCCCTTCGCACTCTTATGGCCGGCTTGGTTTCGAGTGGCGGTGAGCGTTTGACCTCTCCGGGGCTCAAGGTGACGCCGGGTCTGCCGCTGCACGTTAAGGGGCGCATTCCGTACGTTGGGCGCGGCGGCCTTAAACTCGAGGGTGCGCTCGATGCGTTTTGTATCGATCCCACGGGCCTTGCCTGCCTGGACGTAGGCTGCTCTACCGGCGGCTTTACCGATTGCCTGCTCAAGCGCGGTGCCGCCACGGTCGTTTCGGTCGACGTGGGCCGTGCCCAGTTTGATTGGTCGCTGCGCCAAGACGATCGCGTGACGCTCCACGAGCGCACCAACGTGACGCATCTGCCCGAGCTCGGCTACGGCGGCGCTATCGACCTGGCCGTGTGCGACGTGTCGTTTACGAGCATCGCGAACATCATCGACGCCGTGCTGGCGTGCCTGACGCCGACGGGGTCGTTCTGCACGCTCGTGAAGCCGCAGTTTGAGGCTCCGGCAGCGCTGGTGGGCGAGGGCGGTATCGTGACCGACCCCGCCGTCCGCCGCGATACGCTCGTGGCGGCGATTGAGCTTTTTGCCGCCAAGGGCCTGTTCCCGCTTGACGTGTGCGTGTCGCCCATCCATGGCGCTAAGGGCAACGTTGAGTTTTTCCTGTACGGCACAAGGTTTGCCCCTGGTGAACGCGCCGACGATGAGCTGCAATCCCAGGTATCGGCTTTGGGCGAGAAAGCTGCAACGCTATGAAGGTCTTTCTGGTTCCCAATTACTACAAGCAAGAGGCGGTCGAGAGCGGCCTGATGCTCGAGCTTTGGCTGACGCGCCAGGGCTATGAGGTCGCATGGGCTGCCGACCAGCGATCGAAGATTCAAAGCACGCCTGATATTGACGGCTCCGATCTGGTCATTACGCTCGGCGGCGACGGTACGTTGCTGCGCGCTGCCCGCATCCTCAACCATCGCGAGATTCCTATCCTCGGTCTTTCCTATGGTCACCTGGGCTTTTTGACGGCCGCGAGCCCCGAGGAGCGCGACATTTTGCAGGTTGTGAGCGATGCCCTGTCCGGTGAGCTGCACGTGAGCCGTCGCGCTACCATCGCCGCGGATATCGTGTCCGTGCGCGAAGACGGTACGAAGGATGTCGTGCGCACCTTCGCCCTCAACGACATGGCGCTTACCCGCGGTCCGCTGTCCGATATGGTCGAGTTCGACATCACGGTGTCGGGCCACCATATCGATCGACTGCGTGGCGACGGCGTGGTTGTATCGACGGCGACTGGCTCCACCGGCTACGCGCTATCCGCCGGCGGTCCCATCGTCAGCCCCGATTACACGGGCATGGTCTGTGTGCCGATTGCTCCGCATACCATTCAGGCTCGCGCCTTTTTGACCTCGCCGAGCGATGTCGTCGAGATCTTTATGTCTGATGACCGTCCGAGTGTTCCGGCGATCGCTATCGATGGACAGTTTATTACCTGCGATGGCACCGTTGAGAGCGTGGCGGTGCGTCGCGGTCCCGGAGACGTGCTGCTGCTCGATTACGGTCCCGAGAGCTTCTATAACTCGGTGAGCCGCGTGTTCTATGGAGTGCGCCATGATCGATGAGCTGCAGGTTTCCAACATCGCGCTCATACGCGAGGCGACGCTGGTGCCGAGTGCGGGCCTAACGGTTTTGACTGGCGAGACCGGTGCCGGCAAGACCGCGCTGCTCTCGGCGCTCAAGCTCATTTTGGGCGAGCGTGCAGATTCGTCGACCGTGCGCGAGGGAGAGGCGCTGGCGAGCATCGAGGCGCGGCTGTTCGACGGTCCACACGACACGGAGGGCTTCACGGTCCAGCGCAGCCTTTCTGCCGAGGGCCGCAGCCGCGTGAAGATTGACGGCTGCATCGCCAGCGTGCGCGAGCTTTCAGAGCGCGTCGGCGTGATGATGGATCTGTGCGGCCAGCACGAGCACCAGCGCTTGCTCGATCCGGAGCATCACGTTGCGATGGTCGATGCATGGGCAGGGCGCCCGGTACTCGAGGCGCTGGATGCGTACCGCGCCTGCTTTAAGGCATCGCGCGCTGCCGCCAAGGAGGTTCGACGTGTCGAAGAGGCCTCGCGCGCGCAGGGGAGCCGCGTCGAGGAGGCACGCTTTGCCCTCGAGCGCATCGGCGAGGTCGACCCCAAGCCGGGCGAGTACGAGGAACTCGAGGAGTTGCTGCCGCGCTCGGAGCACGCTGAGGTCTTGGTGGCGACGGCCAACGAGGCCCATGCATCGCTTGCTGCCGAGGGGGGAGCGCTCGATGCCGTGAACAGCGCCGTGGCAGAGCTTTCCCGTATGGCTACCGTCGATCGCAAACTGGGCGACATTGCCGATGCGCTTTCGGATGCCTGCATCTCCCTTGAGGATAGCGCGAACGAGCTTCGTGCCTATCGCGATGGCGTCGCCTTCAACCCGCGCGAGCTCGCTCGCATGCGTGAGCGGTATTCCGACCTCAAGGGCCTGTTGCGTCAGTGGGGTCCCACGATGGACGATGTTTTTGCCATGCGCGATCGCTCGGAAGAGCTGCTGTCCCTGGTCGATGATGGCGATGAACAGATCAAAAAGGCGCGTGAGGCACTCGGGAGCGCCGAGCGCGAGCTGTTCGCTGCCGCCAAGGCACTCAAGCGCGCTCGCAATACGGCGGCCCCGCGCTTCTGCCACGAGGTCGGTCGTCAGATGGCACGCTTGGAGATGGGCGGTGCCGAGCTCGTTTGGGAGTCGCATGATCTTCCGCGCGCTGAGTGGACGCCGGCGGGTCCTTCGAGTTACGAGCTTTTGTATCGCAGCGGTGCCGGCTTGACGCCGCGTCCCCTGCGCCGAATTGCGTCGGGCGGCGAGCTCAGCCGCGTTATGCTCGCGAGCAAGGTGGTCTTGGGTAATGCTGACGGCGTCGATACACTGGTATTTGACGAGGTCGATGCCGGTGTCGGCGGCTCCACGGCTCGTGCTCTTGCTGGTGTGCTGGTCGATCTTGCCGCTACGCATCAAGTGATTGTCGTAACCCACTTGGCGCAAGTCGCCGTCATGGCCGACAAGCATTATGTTGTCAGCAAGGAGCCGGGCGATGTTCCCCAGACGCATTTGGACGAGGTAACCGGCGAAGCGCGTACCGCCGAGATCGCCCGCATGCTCAGCGGCGATCAGTCCGAGGCAAGCTTGGCCCACGCAAAGCAGATGCTCGAAGAAGTTCGAGGCTAGGTCGTATCAGCGGTGTTGGTGGGACAAAATAGACTGAAATTTTTGTCCCACTACGCGTTTTACTCAACGACCTTGTCCGGCTGGATGAGCTCCTCGTAGTAGCTGATATGTTCGCGAGCGTCTTCAATCTCGGGCAGCAGGAAGTTGTAGATAACTTCGATGATCATCGTGGCGCTGATCTTGGAGAACGCAAAGTCACCCGTCGTCAGCAGCGCCTCGTGGTTGACGGTATTAAAAGTGTAGTCTGCCAGGCGCGCGAGTGGAGACTTGCTGTCGCTGCTGATGACGACTACGGTGGCACCGCAGTCGCGAGCCGCTTTTGCCATGCGATTCAGTCGGCGCGACTTGCCGGAGTTTGAGATGAGCACGATGACGTCACCGGGGCGCAACGTGAGCGCAAAGCCGATTGATGTCTCGCTAATGGTGCTCGCCATGCAGCGCAGGCCCAGCTGCGAAAACTTAAACGTCGCATCGAGCGCGACCGCGTTCGTATTGCCCACAGCCGCAAACTCAATAACCCCTGCATGCTTAAGGGCATGCACAACAGCCGCCAACGTATCGTGGTCGATCCCGTCGATGGTCGCATTAAGCTCGCTCACCTTGGCAGCCAGGATGTTCTTAAGGCTCTGCTCCATATTGTCGAGCGAGACTTCGTCAGTCAGGCCCTCGTTGCGCTGGCTTTCCAAATCCCTCGCCAGCGAAAACTGAAAGCTGCGGAAGCTGCCAAAGCCAAGCTTGCGGCAGAAGCGCGAAACGGTCGCCTCGGACGTGGCGGCGGCGCGCGAGAGCTGAGCCGCCGTGAGGCGTGGCGCCTCGGACTGGTGCTCCAATATATAGTCGACAATACGCTGCTCGGACTCGCTGTATCCCTGATGGGTACTAATGAGGGAAAGTGCGCTCTTGCTACTATCGGTCATGGATGGCTCCTGGTTGGCATGAAAATCGGACTCGTTTTGTAATGTCATAGTATAGGGGGATTTTCAATTACAAGATACACCTTGCCGTTTCAAGTGTTGATGGTAAACTTTCACCTACCGTTTACGGTTATGAAAGAACCTTTCACCGGAGAATTGCGCCTTGTCTCTTCTCACGCGGACGGTAGGTTGGTATCTTTCAGTTGTGGAAAAGCGCGCAAGGACGCGCGTGTAGGGGAGCGCCTGCGGGCGCAAAACTTAAAAAGGAGGGACACATGGCTAAGTTTGACATCATCGCCGCCACCGGTTGCCCGACCGGCATTGCGCACACCTTCATGGCGAAGGAGGCACTGGAGAAGGCAGCTGCCGAGCGAGGTCTGACTATTAAGGTCGAGACCCATGGCCAGGTCGGTGTCGAGAACGAGCTCACCAAGAGCGAGATCACCGGTGCCAAGGCCGTCGTAGTCGCAGCCGATAAGGATGTCCAGGCTGAGCGTTTCGCCGGCAAGCCCATGGTTTCCGTTGGTGTTTCCAAGGCCCTGTCCGTTGAGGCCGCCGGTAAGCTGATTGACCGTGCGCTCGCCGCCAAGGGCGACAACACGGTTGCAGCCGCTGCCGATGTCGAGGACGAGGCCGAGGAGAAGGAGTCCATCGGTCACGTCATCTACAAGCACCTTATGAACGGCGTCAGCCATATGCTGGTCTTCGTCGTTGCCGGTGGTGTCCTGACCGCCGTCTCGTTCCTGTGGGGCATTACGTCCTTCGATTCGACGGCGTCTGACTACAACAGCTTTGCTGCGATGCTCAAGATCATCGGCGGCATCGCCATGAACCTCATGGTTCCGGTACTTTCCGCCTACATCGCCGAGTCCATCGGTAAGCGCCCGGCGCTCGTCCCTGGTTTTGTTGCCGGTATGATCGCCATTCAGGGCCTGCCTGTTAACGCCGAGACCGGCATGATCGACGCCGGTGGCGCCGGCGTGGGCTTCGGCTTCCTGGGCGGCATCGTCGGCGGCTTCCTCGCTGGCTATGTCATCCTGCTGCTCGAGAAGGTCTTTGCCGGTCTGCCCAAGAACCTGGACGGCCTCAAGGCTATCTTCCTGTACCCGCTGTTCTCGACCGCCATCGTCGGTCTGGTCATGCTCGGCATCTCCGGCCCCATGGCTGCCATCAACACCGCCATGATGGACTTCCTCAAGGGCCTGTCCGCCTCTGGCGCCGTTGTCCTGGGTCTTGCCATCGGCTGCATGTGCGCCTTTGACATGGGTGGCCCGGTCAACAAGGCTGCTTACGTCACCGGTACCGCTATGCTCACCGAGGCGCTGGCTGCTGGCGTTGGCACCGATACCTACAACTTCGGCACCAACTTCATGGCTGCCGTCTCCGCCGCCTGCATCGTTCCGCCGCTGATCACCACCTTTGCCGTCGTTGTCGGCAAGAAGTACTTCAGCCAGGAGGATCACGACGCCGGTATCGTCAACCTCATCCTTGGTTGCACCCACATCACCGAGGGCGCCATTCCGTTCATGACCAAGAACATCTGGCCGGTCATGCCCATCATGATGCTCGGTTCATCTATCGCTTCGATCCTGACCATCATGTTCAACGTTCACGATCCGGCGCCTCACGGTGGCTTCCTGGTCCTGCCCGTTGTCGAGAACGGTCCGCTGTGGGTCCTCGCGATCCTCATCGGCGCTGTTGTCGGTGGCATCCTGTTCGTGGCCTTCAAGAAGTACGACTTCGAGAAGAATCAGAAGGCCGCTCCTGCAGCCAAGCCCGTTGAGGCCCCCAAGGCCGCTGCCGTCGAGGCTCCCAAGGCCGAGGCTGCCGACTTCGTGAAGGTCGAGAATGTCTTTGTCGCCGAGGACTTCGCTTCTCGTGACGAGGCTCTGAGCTTCGTTTCCAACCAGGCCGTCAAGGCCGGTATCGCAAACGACGCCGACGCCGTGATGAACGCCTTCCTGGCCCGCGAGGCCGAGGGCACCACGGGCATGATGGAGGGCTTCGCCATTCCGCATGCCAAGTCCGACGCCATTACCGAGGCTGCCGTCATCGTCGTCAAGGACGAGTCCGGCGTGACCGGTTGGGACACCATGGACGGCGCTCCCGTCAACGTGGGCATCGCCCTGCTCATCCCTGGTGCACAGGCTGGCACCACGCACCTCAAGATCCTGTCCAAGGTCGCCGAGGCGCTCATGGACGAGGACTTCCGTGCCACCGTCAAGGGTTCCACCGACGCCGCCGAGATCGCCAAGACGATCAACGCCCGCCTGGTCTAATTCCGCAGTACGCGAATAACATCGCCCCCTGTAACAAAGGCGAGGACTCCCTACGGGTCCTCGCCTTTTTTCATGCCACCCGGCACTTAGGGACGTCCTTTTCCTGCCGGCACCCCGGGCCACTCCTTAGTCCCCAACAGGGCATAAATAGCCCTCATCGACTGAATCACCCACGCCAACAATACTTCAGCCAGAATTCCTTTCGCACGATATTGCTCTGGACCATCCGAGTTTCCGCAACTCGCCTGCCGGGCGGGGCGGTTAAGTTTGTCGTGAGTTCCGCACGCAAAGGAAAGCACTTAATGTGCTTTCCGTCTTGCGCAGGACTGTAGAGCAGCAAACTTAACCGCCCCGCCCGGCAGGCGAGCGGACAGCGAACGACATCTGTCCAACAATTCGTGCGAAACACAATGAAAAACCGTTTGATGTGAGTTAATATAAACAACGTCGTGAATCTGACTCCTGCCACATGCATGACAGGGGTTAAACACAAAAAAGGAGTCAATTATGGTTTCTGAGAAGGCTACCCTCGTTAATCCTCAGGGTCTGCACATGCGTCCGGCTGGTCTGTTCGCCTCCACCATGGGCAAGTACGCCTGTGACGTGACGGTCGTCACCCCCGAGAAGGAGGTCAACGGCAAGTCCCCGATGGCCCTCATGGCTGCTGGTATCCCCTGCGGCACCGAGGTCGAGGTCAAGTGCGACGGCGCCGACGAGGCCGAGGCTCTGGCTGCTGCCATCGAGCTCATCAAGAGCGGTCTTGGCGAGTAGAACTCAAACGGGTCGCATGTTGAACAACTAAGTTCATATTTGGGGGCGCAGTGACCTGTCTTAAGGTAGCTGCGCTCTTTTGTCATGGATATGGCAAAACGCTTTATCACATGACACGGAGAGAGGAATGGGAATGTATCAGGGAGTCAACGCTTCCGAGGGCATCGGTATCGGCACCGTCATGGTCGCCGTCGATCCCGACTTGACGTTTGAGCCGCACGAGGTTGCTGATTCGGCAGCAGAGAAGGAGCGCTATCAGACCGCTCTTTCGGTCTTCTGCGAGAAGACTCAGGCTCAGGCCGACCACATGAAGGAGACGGTGGGCGAGGCCGAGGCCGAGATCATGAGCGGACACATTGTCCTGGCTCAGGATCCGGGCATGACCGACGCCATCAACGCCGCCATTGATGGCGGCACCTGCGCCGAGCAGGCGCTCATGGACACCTCGACCATGTTCGAGAACATGTTCCTGTCCATGGACGATGAGATGTTCCGTCTGCGCGCGGCCGATATCGCCGACATCCGCACCGGTATTCTGGCCGAGCTGCTGGGCAAGGAGGTCGTCGACCTTTCCGTCCTGCCCGAGAACACCGTCGTTGTCGTGCACGACCTCACGCCGTCCATGACCGCCACGATCGATAAGGCCCACGTTGCCGGTATCGTCACCGAGACTGGTGGCCGCACGTCGCACTCCGCAATCATTGCGCGCGCCCTCGAGATCCCGGCTGTCCTTTCGGTTTCCAACAGCTGCACCGCACTGCGCAACGGCATGACCGTTGTCGTCGACGGTGGCAAGGGTATCGTCGAGGCCGATCCCGATGAGGAGACGCTCGCCGCTTACACTGCCAAGGCCGAGGCTTTCGCTGCCGAGAAGGCGGCTCTCGAGGCCTTCCGCGGCAAGCCGTCCGTGACTGCCGACGGCATCAAGAAGATTATTGCCTGCAACATCGGCAACCCCGATGACGTGCCCAACGCGCTCGATCACGATGCCGAGGCTATCGGCCTGTTCCGTTCCGAGTTCCTGTTCATGGATTCTGCTGAGCTTCCTTCCGAGGAGGAGCAGTTCAACGCCTACCGTAAGGTCGCCAGCGCGCTCAAGGGCGCTCCGGTCATCATCCGCACGCTCGATGTGGGTGGCGACAAGGAGATTCCGTACCTGCACATGGTCAAGGAAGAGAACCCCTTCATGGGCTTCCGCGCCGTGCGTTACTGCCTGGCCAACCCCGACCAGTACAAGGTCCAGCTCCGCGCCCTGCTGCGCGCCAGCGCCTTCGGTGACGTCAAGATTATGATCCCGCTCGTCACCTGCGTCGAGGAAGTCTTGGCTGTCAAGGAGCTCGTCGAGCAGTGCAAGACCGAGCTGACCGAAGAGGGTCGCAAGTTCAACGAGAACATCGAGGTCGGCATCATGGTCGAGACGCCTGCAGCCTCGCTGCTCGCTGACCGCCTGGCCGAGGTCGCCGACTTCTTCTCCATCGGCACCAACGACCTTATCGGCTACACCATGTGCGCCGACCGTGGCAACGACACCATCTCCAACTTGTACCAGGTTTACTATCCCGCCGTGCTCCGCTCGCTCAAGAACATCATCGAGAGCGGCGTGAAGGCCGGCATCATGGTCGGCATGTGCGGCGAGGCCGCTGCCGATCCGTTGCTCGAGCCGCTGCTGATCAGCTGGGGCCTGGAGGAGTTCTCGATGAGCGCTCCGTCGATCCTGCGCGCCCGCAAGACCATCAGCCAGTGGACCAAGGCCGAGTGTGACGAGCTCGCCGAGAAGGCGCTCGCCTGCAACACCGCCGCCGAGGTCAAGGCACTGCTCGAGTCCGCAGCTCGCTAATTTGGTATCAGAGGTAACCGCGTGGTTGGAATGGGCCGGCCACGCGGCCCTCACATATACAGGGGGTACTGTAAATGTTCTACACGCTAACCGCTAACCCGGCTGTCGACATGACGGTTTCGAGCTCTCCGCTCGAGCCCGACGAGAACGTCCGCACCGGCTCGGCCAGCTACACGGCCAACGGCAAGGGCCTCGACGTGTCCTTCGCCTTTAAGAAGATGGGCGTCGATACCGTCGCGCTCGGCTTCTTCGCCGGCTTCACGGGCAAGTTTATCGTCGAGGAGGTCATGAACCTGGGTTGCCTCTGCCGCCCGGTCTGGACCGACGGTATCACGCGCATCAACACCTACGTCAACGATGGCCAGCACGAGTACGGCATCCTGAACCCCGGTGCTCCGATCACGCCGCAGCATCAGGAGGAGCTCTACAACATCCTGGACACCGCGGGCGACCTTGAGTGCCTGATCGTCTCCGGCTCCGTGCCTCCCAAAGCTACGCCCGACTTCCTGGCTCAGGTCATGGAGCACGCTCAGGCCCGTGGCGCCGACGTCGTCCTGGACCTGTCCTCCGACAAGCTCAAGGAGCTCGCTCACAAGAAGCCGCTGCTCATCAAGCCGAACCATCACGAGATGAAGGCTATCTTCGGTGTGCCGGTCGACACCGACGACGAGGTCCGCGTTGCCATGAAGCTGGCTCACGAGGCCGGCGTCCAGAACGTGCTGCTCACCCGTGGTAGCCGCGGTGACGCTTACTTCTCCAACGGCGAGGACATCTGGTATGCCAAGCGTGAGTTCAACATCAAGCTGGTCTCTTCCGTCTGCGCCGGCGACTGCACCCTCGCTGCGTTCCTGCACAAGTGGTACAGGGATCGCGACAACGTCGAGGAGGCCATGAAGCTCGCTATGGCCACCGGCGCCAACGTTGCCGAGTCCGTCGGCATCGGCGACTTTGGTCACGTCGACGAGTACAGCAAGCGCGTTGCCGTTCGCAAGCTCGATCGCAAGTAAGCGAAACGCGACATATTCGTGCCCATGCGGCGCTCCGGTTTCGGCCGGGGCGCTTTTTTGTTCCGCCATGGTGGAGAGGTGTCCTGCCGTCCTTCATCGCTTCCACACCGTTCACCGAGTTGTTGTAGCCTTTTACCGAAGCGTGGAATATACTTTCATTAACACGTTGCTTCGTGAAAGGAACATTCATGATTTACACGCTTACTGCAAATCCCGCCATTGACTACAACATCTCCTGCGACGGTCTTGCTGCCAACACCGTCACGCGTACCCGCAACGCCGTCTACACGCCCAACGGCAAGGGTCTCAACGTTTCGTTTACGCTCGACCACTACGGCGTCGACACCACGATCCTGGGCTTCTTCGCCGGCTTCTCGGGTGAGTATATCGTTAAGGGCGCCGAGGCCCTGGGCGTGCCCGTCAAGCCCGTGTGGACTGACGGCATCACGCGCGTCAACGTGTTCCTCAATGCCGGCCCCGACACCGAGTACAACATGGTCAACGCCGGTGCCGCCATCAACGCTGCCAACGAGCAGGAGATGTTTGAGCTCATCGATTCACTTGACGACATGACCTGCCTGGTCATTAGCGGCTCGCTGCCCCCCAACACCTCTGAGGGCTTCCTGGCCGAGGTGCTTCGCCGCGTTAAGGCAAAGGGCGCCGAGTTCGTGCTCGATATTTCGAGCCATCAGTTGGCCGACCTCATTGCTATGGAGCCGCTCCTCATTAAGCCTAACGACGACGAGCTGCTCGACATCTTTGGCATTAAGGTGAGCGGTGGCGACGACGAGTCTGTCAAGGGCGCGATGGCCGAACTGCATGCCAAGGGCGCCAAGAACGTGCTGTTGACCCTGGGTGGCGCCGGCGCGTACTTCTCCAACGGCGAGCACATCTGGTTTGCCAACCGTACCTTTGAGGTCAAGCTGCTGTCGACCGTTTGCGCCGGTGACTCTTCGCTGGCCGCCTTCCTGTCCGTGTGGCACGACGCTCCCGAGCGCGTCGAGGACGCCCTGCGCCTCTCGATGGCCACCGGCGCCAACGTGGTCGAGTGCCCGGGTCTGGGCGATTTTGCTAAGGTCGATGAGTATCAGAAGGGCATCGCCATCCGTCAGGTCTGCTAACGCAGCGCACGGACCTTGCATCTTTGCTTTGTAGAGCACCCGTCTCGGATTGCCGAGGCGGGTGCTTTTTCATGTTTGTAGTCGATGCCTTGGGATCCAATCGTGCTTGAAGCGCGTTCGCGTGTGCGCCCGCTCTCATTTCTTGCTAGACTTCTTGGAAACCATCAATCGATATGCCCGCAATTGCAGGAGGCCACAGGAATGTGCAATGTTTCGCTCAACGCTACGCAGCCGTCAGCCGCCTCTCTGTGCGTGTTGCGAGCGCTCGAGGATGCCGGTCTTGAGGCCTGGTACGTGGGCGGTTGGGTACGTGACGCCCTGATGGGACGTCCCAGCCACGATGTCGACATGTGCTGTAGCGGCCTGTGGCAGGAGTCCAAGGCGGCACTCGAGGCCGCCGGTATTGCCGTAGTTGAGTCGGGCATTAAATTTGGCGGCATTACGGCTATTTGCGATGGCGAGCGCATTGAGGTCACCACCTATCGCCTGGACGGCTTCTATACCGACGGTCGTCATCCTCAGAGTGTGGAGCGCGCCGCTTCGCTTGAGGACGATCTGGCGCGCCGCGACTTTACCGTCAATGCCATGGCCTGGCATCCCGAGCGTGGTCTTGTCGACCGCTACGATAGTCAGGGCGACCTGAAGCGCAAGCTCATCCGCGCCGTTGGAGATCCCAAGCGTCGTTTTAACGAGGACGCGCTTCGCATGCTGCGCGCGGTGCGTTTTGCCTGCCGTTTGGATTTTATGATCGAGCCTAAGACTAAACAGGCGCTTGCCGAGTGCGCGCCGCTGCTCGATGCTGTGGCGCGCGAGCGCGTGGGCATTGAGCTCGAGGGTATCCTTTCGACCGGCCATGGGGGAGACGCGATGCTGCGCTACCCCGAGCTTGTTTGCGCCGCCGTGCCCGAGCTCGCGTCCGCTCGCGGGTTTGATCAACGCAGCGTCTATCATGCGTTTAACGTCTACGAGCATATCGCCCGCGTGCTGACGGTGGCAGGGGAGCTGGCGCTGTGCGACGGCGTCGCGCCCTCGTCGAGCCTTATGTGGGCGGCGTTTTTGCACGACGTTTCCAAACCCGAGTGCTTTACGGTCGATCACGACGGCAGCGGCCACTTCTACGGTCATCCCGAGCTCGGCGCCAAGAAGGCGCGTGTCATCATGGATCGCTTGGCGCTTTCGCACGACTTGGTCCGCGACGTGTGCCTGCTCATTAAGTACCACGACAAGCCGCTGCGCCCCGAGCGCTCCTGCCTGCTCAATATGATGCGCTTGCTTTCGGGCGAGGGCGTTGATACGCCGCGCCTGATGGACGAGCTTATGGACCTTAAGCGTGCCGACACGCTGGGCAAGGCGCCGTCGTGCTTCTATTACGTCGAGACGATCGAAGAGATGCGCTCACTCGCCCATGATTTGTTGGAGGCGGGGGAGCCCTATTCGCTCAAGATGCTTGCTATCAACGGCGGCGACTTGATTCGTGCCGGTGTGAAGCCGGGGCCCGAGCTAGGCCAGCTACTCAACGCCGCCCTCGAAGCCGTTATCGAGGACAACATCCCCAACGATCGCGAAACCCTTTTGGTTCATCTCAACTTGAATTAGCTAATTAGTTGACCTGCGCGTTCCATAACCTGTCGACAATTTTTCGGCAATTTGGAATTTCTTCTTGCGCTGATGTTTTTTGTCCCGTAATATATTTCCTCGCAGCACGGCAGTGCAGATGTCATGTGGCCCGTTCGTCTAGCGGTTTAGGACGCCGCCCTCTCAAGGC
>CABUDS010000027.1 GCA_902490405.1 uncultured Collinsella sp. | reverse complement strand
GGAGTCGACTCACCCTTGCCGTCTGCTCGCTTCTCATAGGGCAGCCCATCGGAACCGAAATAGATCACGGTATCGTTTTTAACATCCTTAGGCTTGAGCTCGCCGCGCTCGACCATGGCGAGCTTCTCCTCGTGGATGCGCGACAGCAACTCGCTTGCGGACTCGTCGTTCGGATCTTGCGGAACAAGCTTGCCGCGGATGGCAAGGTCCAACAGCTTTTGACGTAGTTTCCTAGTGTCCATTAGTCCTCGATGTCCCTCAGAAGCGCCTCGAGCTGCTCCACGGCGTCGGCAATCGCATCGCTCTTCTCGTGAATGCTTGAGAGCAAATCAGAAAGCGAGATCTCCGAGATGTCCTCACCGGTTTTGATCCAGGTGATATCGAGACTCAGCTTGTCGCGGCTCATAATCTCGTCGATAGTGAAGCGACGCCAACGTCCATCGGGGTTGTTGTCCTCGTTGTAGGTCTCATCGCGCTCATCGATATGGCCGGGCCTGTAGCATTCAAGGAAGTCGGCAAGGTCCGCCTCGGTCATTGGGTGTTGCTTCAACGTGTGGTGAACGTTCGTACGATAGTCGTAAATCCACACCTCTCGGGTCTGCACGCTCTCGCTGCCGGGGCGGTTCTCGAAGAATATGACGTTAGCCTTTACGCCTGGCTTGTAGAAGATACCAGTCGGCAAGCGCAGGATAGTGTGCAGGTTCGTGGTCTCCAGCAACTTACGGCGCACCGTCTCACCGGCACCGCCCTCGAACAGTACGTTGTCAGGTACGACAACGGCAGCGGTGCCGCCAGTTTTCAAGATGGTATGAATGTGCTGAAGAAAGTTCAGTTGCTTGTTCGAGCTCGTTGCCCAGAAGTCCTGGCGAGAGTACGAGAGCTCTTCGTCGACAAGCTCACCGTCCTCGCCGGCAGCAGCTTTAAGTGTCGCCTTTTTACCAAAAGGCGGGTTGGTGAGCACGTAGTCGAAACGCGTACCAGGGTCGGAGAGAAGCGCATCATTTCTTGTGATAGGCGGCACATCGTTAAAGTCACCGATGTTGTGCAGGAAAAGATTCATGAGGCAAAGCCGGCGCGTGGCGGGAACGATCTCCCAGCCGTGGAATGCCTCGTTCTTCAAGAACTTCTTTTGGTCGGCGTCGAGCTGATAGGCCTCCTCTATGTAGCTTTTTGCGGCCAGCAGGAAGCCGCCCGAACCGCAGCACGGATCACAGACGGTCTTCTCAGGCTTAGGCTGCGCACACTTGACGATGGTGTCGATGAGCGGCCTAGGCGTAAAGTACTGCCCGGCACCAGATTTGGTGTCCTCGGCTATTCGCTGAAGCAGCCCCTCGTAGATGTCGCCCTTGACGTCCTGCGACATAGCCGTCCACGTTTCTGCGCCGATCATCTGAATAACTCGCGCCAAGATCGCCGGAGAGCTCATCTTGTTTTGGGCCCCAGTAAAAATCTCCTGCAGCATGCCGCCCTGGGCGCCTAGCTTGTCGAGCATCTTCTTATAGGTGTCGAACAGCTCTGCGCCGCTCTTGTCCGCAAGACACTCCCAACGACAGTCCTCCGGAAGACCGGTCGGCCTATTGTAGGGGGGCTTGCTGTACTCGTCTGCCATCTTGAGGAAGAGCAGATATGTGAGTTGTTCGAGATAATCGCTGTTGGAAACGCCATCGTTATAGAGGACGGTCGCCATGTTCCAAATCTTCTGGTTAATGGTGGATGCGCTCATGCGCTGCCTTTCTAACTCATAGGTGTTATGCGACAAGCGCGTAGTTCATGTCGTCGAGAACGCCTTGGTACTTATCGCCGAACAGGATGTAGAAACGCCCGAGGCCGCCCTTCTCCCCGAAAGGCGACAGGTCGAGGTCGTCAGAGCTCACGCTTCCCGAAGTTGAGATATGGTCGCGAATCATACGCAGCCAATCCATCTGCTCTTCGGTAAACTGGCCGTGGCCTGCGTTCTTGGAGAAGACCCAACTCTTGAAACGCTCCGCCACGCCCGCCTCGAAGGGCCGCAGGATCTTTTCCTGTCCGAGTTCGAATCGAATGACGGAAATGATGTCCATAATCTTGCCCACAGCGCTTCGCGCCGTAGCGACGGGTGCCCCCGCAACCTCGTATGCATGCCAGACCGTGTCGCAAGAAAGCCCATAGGGGGACGTTTTCAACGCATCGTGAACAGCCTTGACCATACGCAGCGTGATGGGGCGCTGTTTGTAGGTTTGACCGTAGATGATTTGCAACGCGTCCAGCTCATCCTTGTTGTCGGCAAGGAACTGTCTGAATGTTTGGATGACCTCTTTGGCGTGGTCCTCGCGGTCGGTGTCCCAACCGGATGAAATGACAGCATCCAGGTTCTCATTATCTATAACCTGGTCGTGTGCCTTGCGCACGTTTTCGAGATAGTTTCTCAACTCGGCAGAGAGCATCGGCTCTATCGCCTTTTCGACAAGCCGAGACTGGGCTTCTGCCAGCCTGGCTCGCTCTTCTTCGGTTGCTTCTTGAACATCATCGCTAAGGATAAACCCAGCTTCCTTTGCTATCTTGTCCTCGTCGAAAGCATCAAGCATATCTCTGGCGATATCGTTCACAGAGGCCCCGCCAGCGAGCTCGGCGGCCTTCTTTCGCTCGCCATTGTCCATGACGGCAGCGAGTCGAAGAAGCCGGCCGGCGAGTGAGGTGACGGTATCGTCATCGCGCGCGCCCATGGCGATGCTCATCATGAGCTCTTTCAAGCTTACTGAGGGCTTCCGCTCAAGCTGCCTTGTTTCAGTCTTAAGACTCTTCGTGACGCCAACGCAATCGACAACCACGTAGCGGCACTTGTTCGTTGTCGCTGACGGCGAAACGCGAGCCAGGTCATCATGGCCGAGCGTACGACGCCCGCGGCCAAGCATCTGCTCGAAGTAGTTTTTAGAACGAACATCTCGCATGAAGACAAGACACTCGAGAGCTTTGACATCGGTACCAGTAGCGATCATGTCAACGGTCACGGCTATGCGTGGATAGAATTCGTTGCGGAATGCCGCAAGTACAGACTTGGGGTCCTCTTCAGCGTTATAGGTTATCTTCTTACAGAACTCGTTCCCGCGCCCGAATTCTTCGCGCACAATGTTGATGATGTCGTCCGCATGACTGTCTGTTTTGGCAAAGATGAGAGTCTTGGGTATTTCCTTGCGGCCAGGAAACATAACCGTTGTGACCTTGTCGCGGAACTCGCGGATGATGGTGCGTATCTGGGACGGGTTGACAACATCGCGGTCCAGTTTACCCTTGTCGTATTCCAAATCCTCGTCGTTCTGCTCCCATCGCTTCTCACGGGAAAGGCGATCCCTCTTTTCAACTAGACGCTCGGTAATCGTCGCGCCGTTCTTGCTCACATCAGTTTCGATGATGTAGATATCGCCGCCGACATTGACGCCGTCAATGACTGCCTCCTCATGGGTGTATTCACTCACGACGTTCTGATTGAAAAAAGAATAGGTTCGCTTGTCAGGCGTAGCAGTAAGCCCGATGAGAAAGGCATCGAAGTAATCGAGGACCTGCTGCCAGACGTTATAGATAGAACGGTGGCACTCATCGATGATGATGAAATCGAAGTATTCAGGCGGGTAAGCCGAGTTGTACTCAACATCGCGTGGCCCGCCGACGAAGCGACCCTCACTAGGGGAAGATTCCTCGTCCGCCTCATCAAGTTCCTTGCCCTTGAGAATGGAGTACATGCGCTGAATAGTACTGATGCATACGTTGGAGCCATTGGGGATCTGCGAAGAGGTCAAACGGCAGACGTTGTAAAGCTCAGGAAACAACCTCGCATCGTCGGTAGGCCTGTATTTGCGGAACTCCTCCTCGGCCTGTTCCCCCAGGTTCTTTGTGTCAACAAGGAATAGAATGCGCTTTGCCTTGGCAAATTTGAGCAGACGATAAACGTTGGTAATAGCGGTATATGTCTTGCCAGCACCAGTGGCCATTTGGATTAACGCGCGCGGGCGATTCTCCTCAAACGTCTTTTCGAGTTTTAAAATTGCATTTACTTGGCACTTGCGATAGCCGGCGGTCTCGAAGTCGGGAAAAGACTTAAGTCTATTCCGAAGAGTGCCAGAATCCTTCAGCCAACTACGTAGCTGTTCCGGTCTATGAAAAGAGAAGATCTCGCGAGAGCGGTAGTCTTTATCGTGGTAGTCGCAAAACCGGACCAGGACGTCGGTCGCCTCGTAGACAAAGCGAATGTCAATATTTGTAGTGGCATATTTGAATTCACTCTCAGCGTATTGCTTTGACTGCTCGGCTACCGCTGTTAGCTTCTCGCCCTTGTTGTGTTCCTTGGCTTCAATTAACCCGCAGGGGGTGCCATCAACAAAGATAAGGTAATCACATGGTCCAGAAGTCGTTTGCCACTCACGGACAACGACACCGCAGGCCGCTGCGGGATTGAACTCTTTAACGTCCTGAACGACATATCCAGAAGCCCTCAACTTTTCATCGATAACAAGACGCGCTTTTTCCTCGGGACTCACCCAACCGCCAGCCTTTCTCGATGCCGCAAACTAATATGCCAGCGTCCTAGAACATACATAAAAACATTTTATCAGGCAGTAGACAGCAGCGTCTATCTCTGAGCAAAAGCAGCGAGCGTTCTGGAGGAACGGTCGCTGAAGCGTGGTGGGCCCCGGACCCATCGGCGACGCAGCACATGTCCTAGAAAGTCAGAGAGAAACGCTCTATGTTTAGAAGCAAACGGATGGTCTTTCCAAAAGAAACACGAGAAGCGCATCAATTGAATTAAGGGAAGTTGAAATACAATAGACAGCAGTGAATTTATCAATGGCCTTCAGTCACCCAAGTCCACCAGCCACTCTTAGCAAATTGCCTAACCCCTTCGCCTTCGGCTTCAGCAGCAGATCGCTTAGCTCGGGGCACTTGCTGGAAAGGCGCGTCTGGGCGCACTCGTCCATCCCCCATCGTTGACGGATCTCCTGCCCGCGCGGGCTCACGTGATAGCCCCGTCAATCGCCTGTTTAAGCAGCCTGGCGGTCACGTGCATATCAGCAAGGGCACCGTGAGCACGGTCCGTCGACTCATCAAAATCGATACCGAGTCCCGGTGACGCACCACCCAGCGAGACTAACCCATAGCCGCCCACCTCCATAATCGAGATGTATAACGCCTGCAGGTCGGTCCAGTCCGCAGGAAATGCGGCGAGGCCTATGCGCTTCGACCGTCAATCGGCCTCGTGCTACCGCTAATCCGTCCCGTCCCGGCAGCTCACACAACGGTGAGATAATTCCCGCGACTATTAACGTAAGCAAGGAGCACGCTATGGCAGACAACGAGATCAAACCCTCGACGGACGGCGACCGAGAGGAACTCGTGGCAAAACAGCTCGCATCTACCAAAATCCACCTCGCGCTCACTCAGGAGCGGGCGGACGTCTCCGGCGCCATCAAGCTCCCGCTCGAACGAGTCCCCCAGCTCGGCATAGCGCTCGCCTCACTCCCCTCGACGTTCCGCACCGTCACCAATAAGGTGAGCGTGCCTATGCTGCTCCAGCCAACCGACAAGTTTGGCAGTCCGCTTGACCCGTCGATACTCCAATCGTTCAAGGACGGCAGCGGCCTCATGGGGTCCTACCGCGACGCAGCCAATGGCTTTGGGCAGGCTCGCCTCCACGTTGTCGGGGGTAATATCGCCACGAGTGTCACGCAAGTGCCCTACGACCCGACGTCGCTGTTCATGGCAGCCGCAATCGCGCAGATAAACCAAAAGCTCGACTCCATCCAGGAGTCCGTCGACGAAATGTTCGAGTATATGCGCCAGCGTGACAAGGCCAACATGCGCGGCAACCTCAAGACACTTGTAGACATCCTCAACGGCTACGGCCTCAACTACGACAAAGCCGTTTACATGGCCAATGCCCATATGAAGGTACTCGACATCAAACAGGCCTCCGTGCAGGACATGGAACATTTCCGTTCGCAAGCACAAGCGGACCTGAAAAAGAAAGGGTTCATCGAGGTGCGAGACGACGTGAAAAGGCGCCTCGACAAGGTTCTCGACTATCTCAGGGACTACCAGCTCGCCACCTATATCCACGCGTTCTCGCTGTTCCTCGAGCCCATGCTCACCCAGAACTTCAAACCTGCAAAGCTCGCAGACGCTGCCGCAAAAATCGAGGCGGACTCGCTTGCGTACCGCGAACTCTACACCGAATGTTACAACGCACTCGAGGCGAGCACTGCCGACACTATCGATGTGGCACTTCTGGGCGGCATCGCCTCCGCAGGCAAGATGCTCGGTCGCGCCATCGCGGCGACGCCCATCGGCGAGCTCACGCCCATAGACGAGGCGCTTGAGGGTGCAGGAGAGGACATCGGCAGGTTCAACGACGAGCAATCCGAGAAACTCATTGAGAAGCTCCACCAGGCAAAGACGCCCGACGTCGCACCGTTCAGGCAGAGTGTGATGGAGATCGACATCCTCTACAACCGTCCCACGCAGATTGCCGTGGACGCCGAGAACGTCTACATCTTACCTGCCAAGCAGCAGGAAGAGTAGCGATACGCGACTGGCACGCACTGTAAAGGCAGCCGACGCTGCCCTATCTCCCCTCCGCCTTCAGCTTTAGCAGCAGGTCGCCCAGCTCGGGGAACTTGCTGGAAAGGCGCGTCTGAGGTCGCTCGCCCATCCTCCACCGCTGGCGGACTTCCTGGGCGCGCGAGCTCACGTGGTAGTCCCCGTCCATCATCTGCTTGAGCAGCTTGGCGGTCACGCGCGCATCGGCCAGGGCGCTGTGGGCGTGACCCATCGACTCGTCGAACTCGATGCCAAACCACGTTGCCGCGTCACTCAAAGAGACGCAACCGTGGCTGCCCACGTCCATAATCGAGGTGTAAAACGCCTGCAGGTCGGCCCAGTCCGTAGGAAATGCGGAAAGATCGATGCACTTTGCCTGGCACTCGGTCAAAAGCTGTCGACGGTCCGCCCCGCTCCAACAGACCACCTGGGCGGAGTAGCGACCAATCCAATCGCCGAGCCTTTTGATCACCACATAGAGCGGATCGGCCATCGCGGTGTCCACGGCCGATATCCCTGTGAGCTCGCGGACGGGGAACGCGACGCCTTCGGTAAATTCCGTCTGCACAAACTGCGAGAACTCGCCCATAACGTTGCCGTGGTAATCGAGCTTGACGGCGCCGACCTCGATAATCTCGTTGCGCAGCCCACGGCGCTGGCGCTGCTTTGGCACCGGCGCAAACTCAAAGTCCAGCACAATCTGGCGCGCAAAGTTCGTCGTATCGATAGCCGAGATACCCGGCGTCTTTTCAGCTGACACGGTTAGGGCCTTTCTCCGTTGCCTGCCGCCTGCTACATAGCTACATAGGCGGCTACATTGCCGTAAGGATAGGCGCCCGTGCGGACATGAAAGCGGGACGCAATGCCATGCGCCGGGCGCGCGTATGCAGACGGCCCCAAGAGAGTCGCCCGCTCTATTCAAATGCATGAAAAAGATTGAGGCCCGGTGACTTGAATCAAAGGTCATCCCGGGCCCATCAGAGCTCGTAGAGCTCTTGGTTGCTTTGGTCTCGCTCTTCACGGCGCTTATCGAACTTTCCGAGGCACTCAAGCAGCATTCGAAGCATAACAAGTCGCTGCCATTAAGGCACTGACCTCTTGACCAAGCAACGGCGCTGCCCAGCTCTTCACCACTTGGGCCGCCGTCGACTTTATTCTATCCGCGAGCATCTGGTTTACCAAATGGATTTTCGGTAAAGGAAGCACGGCACGCCCGCAAAACCACTACGCCCCAAGTGCCGCCATGGGGATCACCGCCACGCCGTCGTCGCGTGTGTAGGCAATGCTCCCCTTTCCAACCACGACCGCCAAAAACGCCGGCGCGGCATTCTGGGCGGCAGGATTGGAGAGCACTTTCCTCTCCAGCGCCTTGAGATTTCTCGCTCCATCGTCTGCTTTCGCATCACTCAGCTTGACCTCAATGGCTCCCCAGCGCCCGTCGTGCTCAACGATCAGATCGACCTCAAGGCCCTTCTCATCTCGGAAATAATGGACACTGTTGTCGACACCGCCGTAGGTGGAAAGGAACACGCGCACATCGCGCAGAACGAGGTTCTCAAAGAGCATCCCCAACGTTTGCATATCGCCAAGCAGCCGCTCAGGGGTAGCCCCCAGCAACGCCGCCGCAAGTGACGGGTCGCAGAAGTAGCGCTTGGGGCGCACGCGAACGCGGGCCTTCGAGCGCATGGGCGGCTCCCATCCGCACGGGTCCTCGGTCAGTTTGAGCCTGTTGAAGAGGTCCAAGTACGCAGCGATGGTCCTCTCGTCGGGACCCGCCTCACCGTACGAGGCGTCCTTTATGAGCGTCTTGTACGTGACGGCCTGGCTCTCGTTCATGGCAAGAGCTCGCAAAAGGCCGTGTGCAAGCTCGGGCGACATGCGATATACGAAATTACGCCATTCTCAATGCTGTTTTTACGCTACTTTCAATGTAGTTTTTACGCCATGACAGATGCAGTTTTTACGCTATTTTCATTGAAGGTTTTACGCTTGGCATCCTTAGCGCAACGCTCGCTCAACCCCTGACCACCGGATTGCCCGAATTCCGGGATGCTGCCTCCGCTCCAAACAAAAGGCCCAGCTCGCGATGAGCTGCCTCCCATTTCTTGAACATTAGAAATGGGAGACTTTCCACCCCATGCCTCTATCGGAAACGGAATCCCGTCCTGAACATCGAATCCGGGACGTAGTTTCCGCATGCGGCCTCGTTAGGAAAGCATGTCCCACTCTGAGCGCTCATTCCGGGGTGCAATTTCCGCCAGAAACGCCGCCGGGAAAGCACATCCCGATTTGGAGCCGAAATCTGGGATGTAGTTTCCACTTGAAGGGCGATCCGGAAAGCACGTCCCATTCCGAGTGGCAATTCCGGGTCACAGTTTCCGCAGATACGAGACGACGATCCGCAGCCCTTATCACATGCCTTCAAATATGCGATCCAGAAACACAAAACAGCAGATAGAATGCTCTTTTTCAAAAAAGTACACGTCCCTAAACTTACCAAGGTTTCATATCTAGCTACCGTTCACGCTCGCCGATTACCGCCCACCGATTCGAATGTAAAAATGTCGCCGAAAACAGGCCATCTACCTGCATGGTTAGATTTTGGTCAGCTTTTGGTCAGCTGAGCGGCAAGTTCCAGCTGATACGTTTTTGCTACCCAAAAGGAGGCGGTAGCTCATGACCCATTGCAATGACCAACTCATCGACCAACTGCTCACTCAAGCCGAACAAGAGGGGCGCTGTCTGATTCCCCCGAGCACGGCGATCCGAAAAGCGCTCCTTCGGCGCACCGGCGGCACGGTTGTCTCGCCCATGCCGGGGTTGTTTGCGCGAAAAACGCGCTGGGATGAACTCAACCGAGCGCAACGTCATTGCGAGATTATCCGCACCCTTGCGATCATCCACCCCGATTGGACGTTCTGCTCGTTTTCGGCCGCCTGTCTGCTTGGGCTCGAGGTCTCGTGGCGACACCTGAACGTCGTGCATGTTTGCAGCTCGACAAAGCCGTCGGCTCGTCCGGGCGCACATATTCAGCGGCACCAGATTGAGCCGGCCGGAGCAATACGCAGAGCCGGCATATCGGTAACGCCGCCAATCCAAACGGTCACAGATTGTCTGCTGCAAACTGGTTTTGCCGATGGCATGCCTATTGCCGATTCGGCGATCTCAAAGCTTGGCCTAACGCGAGAGCAGCTGATGGGAGCAGTCGAAAAACGAGCGGGCGCTCGCAACGGCCGCGCGGTGCGCACGGCCCTCACCACGCTCCAATATGCTGACGCGCGCGCCGAGAGCGGCGGGGAATCGGTCGCCCGCGCTGTCATGATCGAGACCGGCTTTGCACCCGACCAACTTCAATACGAGCTAACGGATCCCTTCGATTCGACCGAAAGCATGCGAACGGATTTTGCCTGGGAGCGTCAAGCCAGGGAGCTCACGCTGGGCGAACTCGACGGGCTCATCAAATATACCGACCAGACCATGCTGGCCGGACGCACCACCGCCGAGGCGCTCGTTGCCGAACGACAGCGCGAGGCGCATCTATCGCTCTACGGTCACCCTCTGCTGCGCTTTACCATGAACGAGGTCCGCTCGGCAGGAATGCTCGCCAAAAAGCTGCAGACGGCAGGCATCCGGCAGACCGCGCTGCCGACATGGCTCAACGACGTGGAGCTGTAGGAGCCGCTAGGCCTCGCATCGCCGAATCGCATCCCCCCCTATCTGGGCCGCGTTTTCCCAACGGCCACGCCAACGGAAAGCGCGTCCCAGTCTGGACGCTCAAAACGAGACACGCTTTCCGGATGGCGGGCCAGCGGAAAGCGTGTCCCGGAATCAAGCCTCAGAACGGGACGCAGCTTCCGCTTGAGAGCTGTTCCGGAAAACGTGTCCCACTCTGGAGCCGAATTCCGGGATGCAGTTTCCGTCAGAGGCTCAGGAGGAAAATGCATCCCATCCTGAGCAGCGATTCCGGGACGCAGTTTCCGCTTGAAGGCCGATCCGGAAAGTACGTCCCACTCTGGGGCTCGATTCTGGGGCACAGCTTCCGCTTGAGGCCTCCGCCGGAAAGCGTGTCCCGTCCTGAGGCCTGATTCCGGGATGCAATTTCCGCTTGAGAGCTGTTCCGGAAAGTACGTCTCATTCTGGAGCCGAAATCTGGGACGCAGCTTCCGCATGCGGAGGCGCTCCAAACAAAAGGCCCCGGCTCGCGATGGAGCCGGGGCCAAAGGCGCAGCTTATGCAGTTGGCGTTGAGCGCGAACAGCTCGTCAGCAATGGCTGTCCGCGCTCTACCCTACCCGCGGTTGCGGACGCGGCTGTAGGGCGTATCCACCATGGGCAGATCGGGACGCAGCTTGCCGTCAAACGCGCGGTAGGCGTTCTGTACGGCGGGCGCCGTGGGGATCGTTGCGATCTCGCCGATGCCCTTGCCGCCGTATGCCACGGGCAGCAGTTCGTCCTTCTCCACGTAAATGGCGTGGATATCCGGAATCTCGGGCGCACGGAACAGCCCGAGCGTACCGTACCTTGCCTGGGGCACGCAGTCCTTGAGCGGCCAGTCCTCGGTAAGCGCATAGCCCATACCCATGAGCACGCCGCCTTCGATCTGACCCTGGATGGAGATGGGGTTGACCACCTTGCCGGAATCGTGCGCGGCATAGACCTCGCTTACACGACCGTCATCGTCCAGAATGACCACATGTGTGGCAAAGCCGTAGCAGATGTGGCTCTTGGGGTTGGGAACATCGGCGCCCAGCTTGTCGGTCGGCTCCAGATACACGTAGCCAAACTCGCATCCCTCGAGCGCCTTGATGGTGGCCGCAGGGTCCTGAGGATGCATACCCTGGCCGGCGACGAGTTCCTGTGTGCGCAGCTGGTAGGCGCGACCGTCGTCATACTCGATCTTGACGCCGTCGCCGTGCGCGCTCACCGGGGCGGTAGGCGCAGGCTTGCCGGCCTCGATGCCAACCATGGCGTCGCGCAGCAGGAAGGCGGCGCCGCGCACGGCCTCGCCGGTCACGACCGTCTGGCGCGAACCAGACGTGGTGCCGGAGTCGGGAGCGTTCTCGGTGGAACACTCGCCGTTGGCGATGCAGCTCAGCGGCAGACCGCATGCCTCGGCAACGTCCTGCAAAAAGACCGTGTTGCAGCCCTGGCCGATGTCGGACGTGGCGGCGTAGACCACGGCGCGGCCACCCTCGACGCGAATCTTGCAGCGGCCGGCATCGGGCAGGCCCACGCCCACGCCGGCGTTCTTCATGGCGCAGGCGATACCGGCGTGTCCGGGATGCGCGTAATAGGCATCCTTGACCTCGAGCAGCGTCTCCTTAAGCGCCGTGGAGCAGTCGGCAATCTGGCCGTTGGGCAAAACCTCACCCGGCTCGATGGCGTTGCGGTAGCGAATCTCCCACGGATCCAAACCGACCTTCTCGGCCAGCAGGTCGATCAGGCTCTCGAGTGCAAACTCGGACTGGCAGACGCCAAAGCCACGGTACGCACCGGCGGGCGGATTGTTGGTGTAGTAGCCAAAGCCGCGAATGTCGGTGTTCTGGTACTTGTAGGGGCCGACGGCGTGCGTGCAGGCGCGCTCGAGCACCGGGCCGCACAGCGAAGCGTAGGCGCCGGTATCAAAGTTGATCTCGCAGTCCAGGCCGGTAAAGTTGCCCTCGGCGTCGCAGCCCAGCGTAAAGGTGCCGTCCATGGCATGGCGCTTGGGGTGGAAGGCAAGCGACTCAGCGCGCGTGAGCTTGCACTTCACAGGACGCTGGAGCTTATAGGCAGCAAGCGCGGCCAGGTGCTGGATGGATACGTCCTCCTTACCGCCAAAGCCGCCACCCACGAGCATGGTCTCGACGACCACACGCTCGGGCTCGTTGTCCCAGCCAAACATGTGGGCACACTCTTTGCGCGTGTCGTAGGCGCCCTGGTCGGTCGACTGCACCTTGACGCCGTTCTTGTACGGGAAGGCGACGGCGCACTCAGGCTCCAAGAAGGCATGCTCGGTAAAGGGCGTGGTAAAGCGCTGCGTCACGGTGAACGCGCTCTCTGCCAGCGCCTTGGCGGCGTCGCCGCGCGTCACATGGCGGCTCTGGCACACGTTGTCCTTGAGCTCCACCGTGTTGCCAAAGGCAAAGAAGCTGTCATGCAGGCGTGGGGCGTCGGCGGCCCTGGCCTCGACAATGTTGCGCACGGGCCCCAGCGGCTCGTATTCGATCTTTACGAGCTTCTTGGCCTTCTCGAGCGTCGCCTCGTCCTCGGCAACCACCAGCACGATGGCATCGCCCACGCAGCGGGTGATATCGCCCGCCGCGATCATGACGTCCCAGTCCTGGATAAGGTGGCCGACCTGGTTGACCGGCACGTCCTCGGCGCGCAGGATACCCACCACACCGGGCAGGGCCTCGGCCTTGGAGGTATCGATGGAGAGCACACGGGCGCGCGGGTACTTGGAGCGCACGGCGCTGGCATAGGTCAGGCCCGGCTGGTCGATCTCGTCGATGTCGTCGGGGTACTTGCCCTCGCCGAGCACCTTCTTGCGCACGTCGATGCGGAAGGCGCGCTTGCCCACGCCGTAGTCATCGCCGCGCTCCAGATCCTCGTCGATCTGCTTTTCGCCGCGGAGTACCGCAGCGGCCAGCGAGATGCCCTCGATAATCTTTTTGTAGCCGGTGCAGCGGCAGACGTTGCCGCGGATGGCGTACTTGATCTGCTCCTCGGTGGGCTCGGGGTCCTCGGCGATGAGCGCTGCACCCGCCATGACCATGCCGGGGATGCAAAAACCGCACTGCACGGCGCCCACGGCGCCAAAGGCGTACACAAAGGCCTCGCGCACGTCCTCGGGCAGGCCCTCGACGGTCACGATATTACGGCCGGCGGCAAGAGCGGTGGTCAGCACGCACGCCTTGACGGCCGCGCCGTCCACATGGATGGTGCAGGTACCGCAGGCGCCCTCGGAGCAGCCGTCCTTAGCGGAATGGATATGCAGGTCGTCGCGCAAGTAGCGGAGCAGCGGCTTGTTCTGAGTCGTCGTGCGCTCGACGCCGTTAACGGTAAAAGTGAATTCCTGTGCCATGGTGATTCCCTTCTACACGCCGGCGGCGATGCCGGTGCGGTCGTGGATGGCGCCATGCGGGCAGACGACAGCGCACATGCCGCACGACAGGCAGTCCGCGCCGTCGATATGGGCGCAGTTGTCCTCAATGCGGATAGCGCCGGCGGGGCACTTTTTGGCGCACATGCCGCAACCGATGCAGCTCGTGTCGCAGATCTTGCGCGCAATGGCGCCCTTATCGGTATTGTTGCAGCGCACCAGGATGTTCTGATAGCCGGGAACGAAGGCAATTACACGCTGCGGGCACGCCATGCCGCACAGGCCACAGCCCGTGCACTTGGAGCGATCCACGCGGGCGATGCCATCGACCAGCGCAATGGCACCGTGGGGGCAGGCCGTGACGCAGGCGCCACAGCCAATGCAGCCTTCGCTGCAGCGGGCGTCGCCGCCTGCGGAGGCGCAACCGCTTCCGCAGGCAACGTAGGCCACGTTATGTTGAATGGATTTGGCCATAAGAGACTCGCCTATTTCTTAAGAAGGTACGAATAGTTGTCGCGCACGGCCCTGATGGTCAGGCGGACGGCCTCGGGAAGACCGGTGTTGACGGCATCGACCGAGACGGTGCGGACCGTGCCGGCGACGCGGACTTTAAAGTGGTCCTCGTCCACAGCCAGGAAGCCCTCGTTCTCGGAGTTCTCCATGTCCTGCTCGCTCCAGAACAGGGTGAGCTTGTCCTTATAGGGACGACCCTCCTGGTAGGGGCAGAACACGGCGCAGTTGCCGCACTCGTTGCACATGCCGTCGACATGTACCACCTGATGCTTGGCCAGGCCCGGCACCTTAATTGCCACGTTGGCGCGGTTGGGGCACACGTCGCAGCAGACCTCGCACACCGAGCCGCAGCCCAGGCAGCGGGTCTTGGTGCAGTTGCGCTTGTCGCGGCACAGCGACCCCTTGCGCTCGTAGCAGGCGTCCTCGCGACCGGCCTGAGCATTCTGGTCGGCGTACTTGTTAAAGTCCACGCCGGCGATGGCACGGGCGACCTCGGCGGCATCGGCGATGGCCTCGACCACGGTGGCAGGACCGCGACGGCAGTCGCCCGCAGCCCAAACGCCCTCGACGCCGGTGGAGGTGGCGGCAAGGCGGCCGCGACGGTCGTGCTCGACGCCCGCGGCGTCGTACAGGCTGGCATCGATGCCCTCGCCCACGGCGCAAATCACCGTGGTGGCGGGAAGCTCGACGGTCTCGCCCGTGGCGATGGGGCTGCGACGGCCGCTTGCATCCGGCTCGCCAAGTTCCATGACGTCGCAGGTCAGCACGGCGCCGTTGAGCGCCTTGGGCGCCAGCAGCTCGCAGAACTCAACGCCGTCGGCAAGAGCAAGATCGAGCTCTTCCTCGTCGGCGGGCATCTGCTTCTTGGTGCGGCGATACACTAGGCGCACGTTCTTCACGCCAGCAAGGCGCTTGGCCACGCGGGCCGCGTCCATGGCGGTGTTGCCGGCGCCAATGACCACGACGTCCTCGCCCAGCTCGAGCTTCTCGCCCTTCTTGGCGGCCTCGAGGAACTCCAGCACGTCGAGCTCGGCGCCCTCGCCCAAGCCCGCAGAGCCGGGCATCCAGGCACCAGTGGCCACGACTACGTCGGTAAAGCCCTGGGCCTTGAGCTCGTCAATGGACTCCACGCGGGCGTTGAGCTGCACCTTGGCGCCAAAGGCCAGACAGAGCTCGGCATCGTGGGAGATATCGTCGCTCGCGATACGGAACTCGGGGATCACGTGACGGACCACGCCGCCGAGAGAGTCGCGGGCCTCGAAGATAGTGACGGGCACGCCGGCGCGCGTCAGGAAGAACGCCGTCGCCAGGCCGGCCGGGCCGCCGCCGATAACGGCAACGTTGCGCTCGCCGTCGTTGGCGATGGCCTGGGCGCGCAGCTTGGGCAGCACGGCGGTCATGGCCTCGCGGGCGGCCTTGAGCTTGCTGGCGCGGATCTGGGCGCCCTCGGGCTCGTAGAATGCACGCTCGCAGGCACGGCCGCAGGGATGCGGGCAGATGGTGCCGGTAATGAACGGCAGGGCGTTGCGCTCGATGATGATGTTGAGTGCGTCCTCGTAACGGCCCTCGTCAACAGCCGCCAGATAGGCGGGGATATCCTGCTGGATGGGGCAGCTCGTGCGGCACGGCGTGGTAAAGCAGTCGGAAAGCGGGCTCTTGCCGGCGACCTTGCGATCGGGCAGCGGGCGCAGCGGCTTCTTGTAGAGCGGGTTGGTGAGCGAGTCGGTCTGAATCGCCGTCACGGCCTCGAGAGAGACGCCCGCGAACGGCTTGCCATCCAGGTCGGTAAACTCGCCGGCCATCTGACTAAAGCGCTCGTAGCCACCGGGCTTGAGCACGTCGGTCGCCAGGGTGACGGGCCAAATGCCGGCATCGTACAGGGCGCGGATGTTGTAGACCGTGGCGCCGCCGGAGTAGCTGATGCGCAGCTTGCCATCGAACTGCTCGGTAATGCGACGGGCGGCCTCGATGGTCAGTGAGAACAGCGAACGGCCCGACATGTACATCTCGGTGGAGGGCAGCTCGTTTCTCGTCACGTCGACGGGGAACGTGTTGGTCAGCTTGACGCCAAACTCCAGGCCGCGCTCGGCGCACAGGGCAATCAGGCGCTCGAACATGGGCACGGCGTCAGCCCACTGCAGGTCCTCGCGGAAGTGCGTATCGTCGAAGACGATGTAGTCAAAGCCCAGCTCGTTCAGACGCTGGCGGGCAAACTCATAGCCCAGCAGCGTGGGGTTGCACTTGATGTAGGTATTGAGGCCCTTCTCGGTGATGAGGTAGGTCGCAATGCGCTCGATCTCGGCGGGCGGGCAGCCGTGCAGGGTAGACTCGGTGATGGAGTTGGAGACGCGCGCCGGGATGGACTCGACAAATGCGGCGTCGACATGCTCAAACTTGTCTAGGTTGGCAAGCGCCCAGGCACGGCACTCGTTCCAGACGTCGGAGCCGCTGGCATCCTTCATGCCCTCGATGTAGGCGTCGACCTTGGGGCTCTTGATGCCCTCCAGGTCATAGCCCACGGACATATTGAAGACAAAGCCGTCCGGGCTACCCAGGCCGTACTCGCGAGCGATCAGGTGGCAGGCGAACCATGCCTTCACGTACTCGGCAAAGGCCTGCGGAACCTCGAGCTCGGTCGACCACTCGCAGTTGTAGCACTCGTCCTGCGCCACAATGCAGGGCTTGTTGACGCAACGGGAAAGCTCCTCGCCGTCCATAACCTGGACGGTCTTGAGCTCAAAGAAGCGAGAACCGGCCACATAAGAGGCCACGATGTTCTGGGCAAGCTGTGTATTGGGGCCGGCGGCCGGGCCAAACGGAGTCTCGATGCGCTCGTCAAAAATGGGAAGCGCGCCCTCCTGGTTGGTCGTGGCCATCTTGCGCACGCCAAAGACGGCGCCCTGAGTCTTGTGCTCCTCGATGATCCAGTTCATCAGCTGCGAAAACGGGATCGGCCTCATGATGTCGCTCATAGTGAGCTCCTCTCTGTAACGCCCGGCGAGACCGCGCGGCGGGCGCAAATACGGTGTAGCGCTAGCACAGCGCCGGCGACCCCGCGGAGGTCACCTATACGCGCGTCGGATGCGGCGAAACATCTGACGCGCGCAAATCTACTTGTAATTAGTAGGCGCGATCGTTGAGCGTGCTCCAGAGCTTCTTGGACTCGGCCATGGTCCACGCGTTGATCTTGTCCTCATCAATGCCAACGAACTCGCGATCCTTGTACAGGACGCGGCCGTTGATGATGGTGGTGCGGCAGTTTTTGCCCATCATGCCAAAGAGCATGTGGCCGTCGATGTTCTCCTCGCTCAGCGGCGTAAAGGGCTTGTAGTCCATAACGATGACGTCGGCAGCGGCGCCAGCCTCGAGCACACCGAGCTTGCGATCGAAGTACTTGCTGGCCATCTTGGCGTTGTTCTCGAACAGCATGGTCATGGCCTCGCACCAGCCCACGTTGGGCATGGCGGCGTTGTGGCGCTGAATGATCAGGAAGACCTTGAGGCTCTCGAGCATGTCGTGGGTGTAGGCGTCGGTGCCCATGCACACGGGGATGCCGCGGCGGAAGAACTCGAGCACGGGGGCGCAGCCCACGGCGTTGCCCATATTGGATTCGGGGTTGTTGACGAGCCAGGTACCGGACTCCTTGACGATATCCATCTCGGCAGGCGTCACGTGGATGCAGTGGCCGAGCATGGTGTCGGGACCCAGCAGATTGTGCTGCAGCAGGCGCTCGACGGGGCTGATGCCGCCGCGGTTGAGGCGGGAGTCCCACACATCGTTCATGCCCTCGCACACATGGATGTGGAAGCCGGTCAGGCCGTTGTTGGCCTCGGCCATCTTATCCATGGTCTCGTCCGACAGCGTAAAGGTGGCATGTCCGCCAAACATGGCGGCGATCATGTGGTTGTCGTTATCGCGACGCTCCTTGGCGGCCCACTGGGCAAACTCGGCGTTCTCGGCAATGGCCTGGTCGCATTTTTCCTGGCCGCGGCGATCGGAGACCTCGTAGCACAGGCACGAACGCATGCCCAGATCCTGAGCGGCATCCTTAATGGTAAAGAGGCTTCCCGGAATCTCGCAGAAGCTCGCATGGTGATCGAAGATCGTGGTGACGCCATCGCGGATGGAGTCAAGAATCGTGGCATAGGCGCTGGCCTTGGTGCCGTCGAGCGTCAGGTTGTCGTCGATCTTCCACCACTGCTGCTCAAGATTCTCCAGGAAGTTGGTAGGGTTACAGCCCTTAATGGCAAGGCCGCGGGCCAAACCCGAGTAGATGTGGGTGTGGCAGTTGATGAGTCCGGGCATGATGAGGTTGCCCCGGGCGTCGACGTACTCGGCATCCGGGTACTTGGCCTTGAGCTCGCACTCGGGGCCCACTTCGACGATCGTATCTCCGTCAATGGCGACCGCACCGTTTGGAATGAACGGGGTCTGAGCATTGCGGGTAAAGACAGAACCGTTAGCGACCAGAAGCATGGATGCTCCCTTCAACATCAGGGGCGGGGTTTGACACCTCTGACATGGCGGAGTGCGAAGCGCCGGCCTACACCGGAAACGGGCCCTCTCCCGTCAACGCTTCACCAAAGGGACAAACCCTTTGAAGTGCGGCTTGGCGCCGCATGACGTCGGCGGACGAGGCGATGCGCCCGCCGACGAATAGCACCGAATTGGCTACTTCTTGCTCTCGGGCAAGACCAGATCCACGGCAGCGTCCTTGGCAGCATCGATGTGCTGAGCCACGACCGGCGTCTGCGGAAGAATCAGGTTAAGGACGATGGCCATGATGGCGGTGGGGGTTACGGCATTGGAGCCGATGACGGTGGACACCCAGGCGGGCATACCCTCACCGGCAAGGCAACCGCTGGCCATCCAGATACCCAGGCCAAAGACGACGGAGGTACCGACGATGGTGGTAGTGCGCTGCGTGAGGCCCTCGCGGGTGAACATGCGCACGCCGTTCATGGTGATGGTGCCAAACACGCCCACGGTAGCACCGCCGATGACGGGCTGCGGGATAGCGGAAAGGACGGCAGAGAGCTGCGGGAACAGACCGGCGATGGCAAAGACGGCCGCAATGATCACAAAGACCCACTTGTTGACGACCTTGTTGGAGCAGATGATGCCCACGTTCTGGCCAAGGGCGCTGGTGGGAAGACCGCCCAGCAGGCCGCCGACCATAGAGGTGAGGCCCTGGGACACGATAGCGCCGGAGAGCTCGCGCTCGGTGGGCATACGGTCGATGGAGCCCAGGCAGGCGGCGGAGACGTCGCCGATAACCTGGATGGCAACCATGGGGAACACGACGGCGAGGGTGATGCAGACCTCGGGGTCAAACTCGAGCGCGTAGGGCATGAGCTTGGGAAGGGCGAAGACCTGAGCGGTGGCGACGCTGGAGAAGTCGATCATGCCAAAGGGGATGGAGACGATCATGCCGACGATCATGCCAAAGAACACGGATCCCAGCTTGAGCGTGCCCTTGCCAAAGTTGGCGAGCGCAAAGACCACGGCGAAGGTGATAAGAGCGACGCACCAGGCCTGCGGAGTGCCCCACAGCGGCGTACCCATACCGCCGGCCATGTACTTGACGGCCGTGGGATAGAGAGAGACGCCAATGGAGAAGATGACCGTACCGGTCACGACGGGCGGGAACAGCCACTTAATCTTGCTGTAGGCCAGACCAAAGAGGACCGCGACGGCACCGCCGACAATCTCGCCGCCCAGCAGCGCACCAAAGCTAAAGCCCGAGGCACCCATGGCCTGCAGGGCCGGCAGGAACGCGAACGAGACGCCCATGACGATGGGCAGGCCGCCGCCGATGCGGCGGAAGGGAGCGAAGGCCTGAAGGGCCGTGTCGATCGCCGAAAGAATGAGCGCAACCTGAATGATGTCGGTGCTCTGCTGGCTATTAAAGCCGTAGACGCCGGCCATGATGACCGCCGGGGTAATGATGCCGGCAAACGATGCCAGTACGTGCTGAAGGGCACACGGGATCATTTCCTTAACGGGCGGCATGCCTTCGCGAGTGAACAGGGCTTCAGTGCCGTTCGTAACCGTCTCCTGGGCCATTTGACCACCAATCCTCGAAGTAGTTGTTTTCGCATCTAACGCTCTATTGTGACGCAGTGCGGGGGTGAGGTTGTGCCTTCGTTGCATATCGTATTAAAGATTTTTCTCATTCTCAATAATAATTTTTTGTTATCAGACTGTTCTTGAGCTGGGATTATGCATTTCTGCAGGTCAGGAAAGTGTCTTGTCAAAATAACATCTAACTTTTCTTTTGGTCGACCGTTTACCGCCAAATTCCTACCGCTCGTCCGTATTACGCAATGTACCTGCGAATATGCGAGTCAATAGACACCGTGTTACCATGAGAAAAAATTGTTATGAACATTTCCGATTTCATCCCAAGGAGTTGCCCGTGAACGAGACCGTACGTCGCTTTTTGCCGATGGTCGATTTCCTTGAGCAGATACTCGGCAAAAACAGCGAAATCGTGCTGCACGATTTCTCGGATCCCGACCATGCCATCGTCGATATTCGCAACGGCATCGTAAGCGGCCGTAAGGTCGGCGGTCCCGCCACCGATCTGGCGCTCAAGATCATGCACGACCCCAAGTATCGCGACCTGCCGTTTATTACGGGCTACGAGGGGCGCGGTGCCGGTGGCAAGACACTGGAGTCCGCGACGTACTTTATCCGCGAGGATAACGAGATCGTCGGTATGCTCTGCGTCAACACCGACCTCTCGACCGTGCGCTCCATCAACGCCATGGCGCAGCAGCTCATGGCATGCTTCGACGCTGTGCCAAGGCAGGCGGAGCCCGCGTCTATCGAGGTTGAAAGTCTTTCGGAGTCTACACAGGAGCTCATCGACCGCAGTATTTCCGAGCTGCTCGAAAGCCGCGGGCAGGATGTCGCCTCGCTCGGGCAGGCCGATCGTGTGGACGTTATTCGCCACCTTAACGGCAACGGCGTTTTTATGCTCAAGGGCGCTGTTGCCTGCGCCGCGACCGCACTCGGCATCTCGGAGCCCAGCGTCTACCGCTACCTACAAAAAGTTCGCAAGGAAGGCTAACAAGCAAAATGGAGCGCGGCTCCATAAGCGATCCGTCACTTGACAAAAGACCCTGCAGCTCGCACGCGCTGCAGGGTCTTTTTGCATGTCATGTTTAGTTGTGGCCAACGCCTTAGAGAGCGGCGACGACCTCGATCTCGACCAGACCGCCAGCCGGAAGGGCGGCAACCTGGAAGGCGCTGCGCGCGGGGAACGGGGCCTCGAACTTAGAGGCGTAGATCTCGTTCACGGCGGCGAAGTCGGCGATGTCGGCCAGGTAGACCGTGGTCTTGACGACATCGGCAAAGGTGGTGCCGGCAGCGGTCAGCAGGGCCTCGACGTTGGCGAGGGACTGCTTGGCCTGGGCCTCGACGCCCTCGGGCAGCTTGCCGGTTGCGGGGTCGATGCCCAGCTGGCCGGACAGGAACACCATGTTGCCGGTCTGGATGCCGGGGGAATACGGTCCGATGGCTGCGGGTGCGTTATCGGAAGACACGACGGTCTTGCTCATGTTTTTCTCCTTACGATCAGTTGAGAGAGCGTGAGCGCGGTGTTCACACCGGGAGGCACAGTTCGGTCTGAACACCGCGCTTGATTGGGATAGTAACCAAGGATTTCGCGCTGTGCAAGAATTTTATTATTGTGCGAGAAAGATTTATCGCCCAACGGTTTCTCCGAACCGCCGAACGGTTCTGTTCTGTGGCAGCCACCCCAAGCTGCTGAAGACTTTATCCCGCTTGGACCACGGGCATCGCCTGTCGCGCCAGCGCCACTATACTTTTGAGTATCTGAGCATTTTGAAAGGCAGGATATGACCGCAACCGCCAGTCGAACCACCAACCGCAGACCCGAGCTCTTGGCCCCCGCCGGAGGCCCGGAACCCTTTGCCGCCGCACTCGCTGCCGGGGCAGACGCCATCTACTGTGGCATGGGCAGCTTCAACGCCCGCCGCAAGGCAACGAACTTTACCGACGAGGCCTTTGAGCAGGCCTGCCGTGCTGCACACCTGGCCGGCTCGCGCGTCTATGTCACGGTCAACATCGTCATCAAGCAGTCCGAGCTGGGCGACGCACTGCAACTCATCCACCGCTGCTCCACGCTGGGCGCCGACGCCTTTATCATCCAGGACTGGGGCCTGTTCTTTGAGGTCAAGCACACCATGCCCGGCATCGAGACACACATCTCGACCCAGGCGAACATCCATGATGACCGTGGAACCATCTGGTGCCGCGAGCAGGGCGCTGACCGCGTGACCCTCTCGCGCGAGCTTTCCATCGACGAGATCGCCGCCATTCACCATGCCGCGCCCGATGTGGACCTTGAGGTCTTTAGCCATGGCGCCATCTGCTTTTGCTACTCGGGCCTGTGCCTGCTATCGAGCTTTGCCATGGCGGGCCGCTCGGCCAACCGCGGCATGTGCGCTCAGCCCTGTCGCCTGCCTTACGAGCTGATCGACGAGAACGGCCGCGCGCTCTCCCCTGCCGGACGCGAGCGCGCTCTATGCCCGCGCGACACCAACACTTCGCAGCTCGTTCGCCGTCTGTATGACGCCGGCGCCGCATCGCTCAAGCTCGAGGGCCGCATGAAGGCGCCCGATTACGTGTACTCCATCGTCGATGTGTATCGTCATCAAATCGATGACATGCTGGCCGGGGTCGCCGTAGATAAGCACGAGGACGCCGCTCGCCAGCGCCAACTCAAGCGCTGCTTTAACCGCGACTTTACGCACGCCTATCAGGACGGCACCTCGGGCGACGAGATGATGAGTTACGAGCGCTCCAACAACCGCGGCCAGATTGTGGGCACGGTACTGGGCAGCCGCCTGGCCAACCGCGACGTGCGCGGGCTCAAACCCGACGATCGTCGTCGCCGCGCCGCCATCGCCCGCATTGAGCTGTTTGAGCCCGTGGGCAAGGGCGACTTGTTGGAACTTCGCCACGACGACGAGTTCGATCAGTTCCTAACCACTATCGCTACCGATGATGCCGCCGCCGGTGACATCATCGAATGTCGCGTGCCCCGCAGCATGCCCGAGGGCTGCCGCGTGCGCATCATCCGCAGCCAGCGCGCCATCGACGCCGCCGGCGCCGCGCTCAAGCGCGACGTGCTGCGCCGCCGCGCCGTTGATGTAACCGTTGTGGCGCGTTTGGGCGAACCGTTTGTCGTCACGCTCACCTGCTGCGACGCCCCATCGCTTACGGCCACGGCCACGGGCTTTACCGTCGAGGCTGCCAAGACCCGCGCCGTCGAGGCATCCGATCTGGTTGAGCATGTGGGCCGCATGGGCTCCTCTCCCTTTGAGGCCGCGAGCTTTGATGTGGCGCTCGATGAAGGCTGCGGCATGGGCTTCTCCGCTGTGCACAAGGTACGCACCGCCGCTTGCAAGGCGCTGGAAAAGGCCATTCTGGCGCCGTACGAGGAGCGTGCCCGCACGCTCGAGCTGCCGGCGATTGTCACCAGTGATTCCCGCCCCGCGCCCGAGCACTACCGCGATGAGCCGCAGATCTGCGCCACCGTCACCTCGCTCGAGGCCGCCGAGGCCGCTCGCGCCGAGGGTGCAACGCGCATCTACATGACCACCGACGCGCTCGATGCGGCCGAGCTCTCCCCCGCCGATGCGCTTGAGCAGGGCATCGTACCCGTACTCGACGAGGTCTGCCGCGCCGTTGACCACGTACGCGTCGACCCGTGGGTTGTTGCCGGCGCCACGGTCGCTATTGGCAACATCTCTGAGCTTGCCCTGGCCGCCCAGGTTGGCGCCACGGCGGAGATCCGCTCTTGCCTGCCCGTGCACAACACCCCTTGCATGGAGGCACTTGCCGAGCGCGGAGCCGGCGCGTTTTGGCTCTCGCCCGAGATCACGCTCGACGAGATCGTCTCGCTTGGCACCTCCGCGCCCGCAGCCCTGGGCATCACCGTGTTCGGCCGCCCGCGCGTTATGACGAGCGAGCACTGCATCCTGCAGGTGGCCAATGGCTGCATCCACGATTGCGCCAACTGCCGTCTGCGCGCCCGCAAGTTGTCGCTCAAGAATATCGACGGCAAGGTCATGCCCGTGCGCACCGACATCCATGGCCGCTCTCGCTTGTACGACGCCTACCCCATCGACCTCACGCCGCAGGTGCCACAGCTGCTCGACGCCGGCGTCCGTCGTCTTATGGTGGACGGCACGCTGCTCGAGACGGATGAGTTGGGCCGCGCCGTCGCACGCGTCCGTCGCGCCGTCGAGGCCGCGCAGGCCGGCCGTAAGCCCGCCGCCCGCCTGCGCGGGGCCACCTCGGGCTGCATGTTTGTGGGAATTAGCTAACCGAAAGGCTTACACGTGAACGAAGAACCTCAAGTCCTCTACTGCGACGCCTGGCTCATGGCCATCGACAAGCCCGCCGGCATGATCGTCCACGGCGACGGCACCGGCGAGCGCACGCTTACCGACTACGCCAGCGACTTGCTGCTTGCCATGGGCGACGGCTTTGCCGCAACCGACATGCAGCCGCTTAACCGCCTGGACCGCAACACCACCGGCGTGGTGCTGTTCTCGCTCGACAAGCAGACGCAGCCCGCCTTTGACCAGATGGTCATCGACCACGCTTTCGAAAAGCACTACCTGGCGCTCGCCGAGGGCAAGATCGACTGGAACGAAAAGCTCATCGACAAGCCCATCGCCCGCGACCGACACGACAGTCGAAAGATGCGCGTCGGCGCCAGCGGCAAGCCGTCTCAAACGCGCGTGAAGGTGCTCAAGCGCCTCAAGAGCCGCCGAGGCCTGCCCACGCGCTCGTATATCGATGTCGAGCTTCTCACCGGCCGCAAGCACCAGATCCGCGTGCATCTGGCCAGCGAGCGTCATCCCCTGGTAGGCGACGACCTGTACGGAACGCCGCGCCCCTGCGGCCTGATGCTCCACGCCCACAGCGTGTCCTTCACGCATCCCGTAACCGGCGAGCACATCCACATCGAAGCCCCCTGCCCCTGGGAGCCCTAAACCACCACAATGGGGACAGGCACCTTTGTGGTGGTTTTGCCGCGATGGCTCTGCCGGATTCCCAAACATCTCGATCTGTAACAGCTAAAGCCCATTTTGCGGTCTATCTGTTACAGATCGAGACATTCGAATCCCCTCAAGGGAATAATCTCAATCTGTAACAGTAACTCGGCAAAATCAGTCCCAGATGTTACAGATTGAGACAAAGGGACGGCGCGGTCCGTAAGTATCTCGATCTGTAACACCTAGCCCACTTTTAACGGTCCAGTTGTTACAGACTTAGACAAACCGGCAGACAACGAAAGCGGCGACGCCCGTGATGGACGTTGCCGCTTTTCTATTGAGAAAACTACTCGGTTTTCGTTACTAACCACCACAATGGGGACAGGCACCTTTGTGGTGGTTTTGGCCTTGCCCCGCCGCTAGACCGTGATGACGTTGTCCATTGCCCGGTACTTGGCAGGGACATCGCCTGCGGTAACAATCGTTGCGTCACGGAAGTCCGCGAACTTGACGGGCGCCACCATGCCAAATTTACTGGCGTCCGAGATTACGAAGCGCTTGGCCGTATGGCGCATCGAGATACGCTTTACTTGCGCCTCCTCGATATCGGGCGCCGTGAAGCCCTGCTCGGCGGCAATGCCGTTAGAGCCCCAAAAGCCACAGTTGAAGTTGTAGCGGTCTAAGGTTGCCAAGGCATCGGGGCCAACGAGCGCCTCGGTCTCGGGTTTGAGCTCGCCACCCAGCACCACGGTACGCATGCCGCGCAAAGCAAGGCGTTGAGCATGGAGCACGGAATCGGTCACATAGGTGACATCTTCAAGGTGTGGAAGATGCTCGATGAGCCTGAGCGTCGTCGAACCCGAGTCGATGTATACAAAGCTCTCGGGCTCCACAAGTGCCGCCGCACGGGCGCAGATACGCTCCTTGTCGTCGTTATGGAGGTCGCTGCGCTCATTAAGCGTTAGGTCGCGCGTCACGTGCGCGCGCTCCAGACTTGTCGCGCCTCCGTGCACCTTGGCGATACGGTGTGCTCGGTCGAGCGTCTGCAGGTCGCGCCGAATGGTAGACGCCGTCACGCCCAGGGCTTCGGCAAGCTCCGGCACGGTAACCGAGCCGGTCTGCTGAACCATCGACACGATCGCGTTGAGCCTATCTTCCGCTAGCATCGCTTACTCCTCCTCGGGGTACACGACTCCCCAGTCGGCGCGTAGCTTGGTCATCAGCTCCATAACATCAGAAGCATAGCCCAGAAGCTCACGCTTAGAGTCGTCGCCGGCAACGGCCTTCTCAAGATCGGCCATCTCATAGCAAAGGGCGTAAGCCTCGGTGCCGGCGTGGACCTCCTCGCGGTGGCCGTCCGCAGTCCACACGATAGTCGCGTGATCGGCGCGCGGATACTCGTTGACCTCGATATAGCACTTATCGAAGCTAATAATCGAGCGCTTGGGTTGCTTGGAGTGGAGCGTGAGGCTCACAACACCCAGCTGCTGCTCGGCATTACGGCAGACGATGCCGCCCGCAACGTCAACACCGGTCTCACAGGTGTTGCCCAATGAAACGACCTCAATGGGCTGGCTTGCCATAAAGAGACGCATGACGGACAGGGCATACACGCCAATGTCGAGCATGGCACCGCCAGCAAGGTTGCGGTTGTAGAAGCGATTGGTCAGATCGCCGTACTCCTTGTAGCTACCAAAGTTGAGCTGGGCGAGGTTCATGCGACCAAACTCGCCGGCATCCATGCGACGGCGCAGCTCTTGATACAAGGGCATATGAAGCACCGTGGTGGCGTCCATGAGGACGACGTTGTGCTCGTCGGCGATGGCACGCGCCTCGTCGAGCTCAGCGGAATTGAGGGTAATGGCTTTCTCGCAGAGCACGTGCTTGCCGGCGGCCAGCGCGTCACGCAGATAGGTGATATGCGTGTTGTGCGGCGTGGTGATATAGACGGCGTCGATGCCCGGATCGGCGTAGAGGTCCTCAACCGATTCATAGACCTTCTCGATGCCATACTGCTCAGCAAAAGCCTGAGCCTTGGACAGCGTACGGTTGGCGACGCCCGCAAGCTTGCGGCCGGCAAGAGCGAGAGACTGGGCCATCTGGTTGGCGATAACGCCGCACCCGATCACAGCCCAACGAAGCTCGGGAGCCGTAAAGATATCATCGGGGAATGGCTTGTCCTGGACCGAAGCGAACGCTGCTTTTGCGGCTGCCGCGGAGTCGAGTGGAGCCTGCTTGGAATCTACCATATGTGCCTCCTGTGTCATAGAACGTCTTGCATTTCGGATAGCTCTATATTCGCACAAACACGCGCGTCTGTGCGTGTTTGTGCGTATCTCACCACTAAACGGTCATTTTTGTCCCGTAAACGGCGCATCTATACGCATATTCACGCAATCCCACGCACGCAAATACGCACAAATGCGAACCGGTCATTGCTCAGAGACAGGGGCTTATGCTTAGAACTCGAAAGACAGGATGATCCGCTTCGCCTCGTCGCTCATGGCGCGCTGCAGCTCTAAGGACCGTCCCAAACTGCAGACAGAAAAAGAACGTCCCCAGGCGCCGGCATTTCAAGAGCACTCATTTAAGTCTGTCCCCAATGAGTGGGAGCAATCAGAGACTCTTTGCGAGGGAGGCCGGACGTGGCCTTCCTCGTTTTTATTCATGGACTTTAGTCCGTGCCGCGCGGCACGCGCGGCATAGAAAGCCACCCGCTCAGCGGGTGGAGGCCAATTTCCGCTACGCGACAAAAACCTTCCCCCTAGCATGAGGATTGTTCAGGTCATCATACTAGGGGGAAGGTGATTGCTGTGGCCCAGAAAGCCAACAGCCTCGCGTACACGAAATGGCTGTGCAAGTACCGCATCGCACCGAGGTCAAGCTCATCGCCGCCATCGTCGAGAAGCACCCCAAGGTGCGCTTTGCCGCGAGCCGCACCTCGGCCCACGCCGACCTCTACGACCGCATGGAGCAGGCCCTGTGCGAGTGCGTGGCCAACGCGGTGGAGGTCGTCCGCTCCGACATCAGCCCCGCGCTTCTTGTCCACACCGGTCCAAACCTCGTGGGTGTGGCGGTCCAGGGACTCTAGCGGAGGCGGGGCGTCCTGCCCCAAAAACAAATGCAAAAGACGAGCACTTCTTGCCGCTCAATTGGCAAGAAGCGCTCGTCTTTTCTTAACGCGTTGTATGGCGGAGAGAGCGCAAGTTACGCGAGCGCCCTTCTTGCCAGCTCGGCCGCGCCGAGGATTCCTTGGTCGCCGCCGCAGCCCGGGGCGCAGATGTAGCTCTCCATGTCCTTAAGCTCGGCGGTCTGGATGTAGCCACCCAGATATTCGAGGGTCTTCTTGCGGACGATGCCGTAGAGCTGCTCCTGGTGCATCACGCCGCCGCCGAGGACGATGCGGCGAGGCGAGTACATGAGCACGAGGTTCGCGCACATCTGCCCCAGATAATCCCCCTCGAGCGCCCACACCTCATCGTTGTCCGCGAGCTCGGCCGCGGGCTTTCCCCAGCGCGCGGCGATGGCGGGGCCGGAGGCGAGCCCCTCGAGACAGCTCGCGTGGCTCGGGCAGACGCAGCGTCCCTCCTCGGTGGGACGGGTCCTTACCAGCATGTGACCGGCCTCGGGGTGCAGCATGCCGTGAAGGAGTCTGCCCGCGCACATGACGCCCGCGCCCACGCCGGTGCCGATGGTCACGTAGACGGCGTCCTCGAGCCCCTTGCAGCAGCCGAAGACCACTTCGCCGAGGCAGGCAACGTTCACGTCCGTGTCGTAGGCCACCGGAATCCCGAGGGCGTCGGCGAACGCGGCGCGAAGACCATGGCCTCGCCACGCGAGCTTGGGCGTCTGGAGGATGGAGCCGTAGCGCTCGTCGTTGGGGTCGACGCAGGTCGGGCCGAAGGCGCCGATGCCCAACGCGTCCACATCGCGGGCGGTGAACCACTCGATCATCTGCGGGACGGTCTCGGCGGGCGTAAGCGTCGGGGTCTCCATACGGTCGAGGACCTCGCCGTCGCCGGACACCACGGCACAGACCATCTTGGTCCCGCCGGCTTCGAGGGCGCCGAGCCTCATTTGCTTTTCGCTCATGTGATCCTCCTTACAAAGGGACGCCCGCAGTCATGGTCAACCGCGGGCGCCCATAACGTTGGCTTGTTTCGAGGCGACCCTACCTGGGCACGCGGTCCTGCCTCGCGGCAAACGGGGCGAGCACGGCGTGCGGCTCGCTTTGGTACCAGTAGGCGACGGTGGAGATGTCGTCCTCGCGCTCGTAGAGCTTGATGTCGTCGTTGCCGAGGTCCTGGAACGTCACGCGCAGGTCCTCCTTGAACGAGATCGGGTCGGGAAGGTGCCACCTGTAGAGGCCGTGCCTGGGCAGCGCGTCATCGTTAGTCGCGAGCATCGGATTCGGGTTCGGCTTGCCCGCGCTGAAGCGGTCGCGCGTGGCGTCGCGCGTCGAGCGGTACGGGTAGCCGGCGAACAGCGTGTTGAAGCACTGTGCCTCGGGCAGCGCGTGGGGCGGCCTGTCGAGGAAGGCCCAGGCACCGCCGAAGTAGTCCTCGGCTCCCGTCGAGGTGACCGTGGGGAACTCCTCGTCGCCGTCGAGGAAGAACTTCATCTCGCCCTCGCCCCACCAATAGCGCTCCAGGGCGCACAGGGCCATGTAGGTGCCGACGTAGTAGCCCTTGCCGCGCACGCCGTCGAGCACGGTGTAGTCGACGCCCCTGCGGGTGCTGCGCTCGCGGTTAAAGCGGGCGTGGAAGTACATGGCGTCGTCCGGCACGTCGGTGAGCGCGTAGTTGAACGTGTAGAAGATGTACTTAATGAACCCGGGGTGCTCGCTCGTAAGCGTGACCTTGGCGTGCTTCCTGAAGGGCATCTCGAAGTAGCAGTTCATGCCGCCCGTCGGGTTCACGCAGATGGGCATCGAGTTGACGATGGCGCGCTCACCGAAGCCGTTGCAGAAGAAGTCGCCGACAGGGCACTCGACCGAGGGGGTCTCCTCGTCGTCCCAGTAGAAGCGCAGCACGAGGTCACGCATGACGAAGCTGCCGGCGGCGGTCTTGTCGGGGACGGTCATCCAGATGTGGCGGATGATGCCGGGGCCCTCGATGTCCGCGAGCGTGATGGTCTCGCCGGACTCAAGGGGCACGCAGCACGAGCCCTTGCGGCCGACGCCGAGGTGGCTGGCCGACATGGCGGCGCGGCCCTTCTCGCCCGTGATGTTCTCGGGGGTGATGGCGCGGCTTTCCTCACCGCCGTGCATCCACACGTCCTTAAGGAACTCTCTCATCGTCGACCTCCTCTATTCGTCGTCGTCGCACTCGGCGGAACTGGCACCGTTCACGTAGATGATCTGCTGGCGCGCCTCGTTGACGAGGGCGTCGAAGTCGAGTTTCTCGTCGGGGCGCGCGAGCGCGACCGTCATGGCGAGCGGGAGGTTGACACCCGCGATCACGTGGATCCGGTCGGAGGCGAAGCGGGAAAAGCGCTGGTTCACGCTGCCGCCGTACGCGTCGGTGAGGACGACGACCTCGTCAGTGCCCGAAAGAGCCGCCTCGACCGCCGCGTCGAGCCCCTCGCCGTTGTCGTTCACGTAGGCGCACACGGCGTTGACGGCGTCGCCCTTACCCGTAAGGAACTCGAGGGTGTCCTTGAAGCCCTGGGCGAGAAGGGAATGGCTCGCCACAACTATCTTTCTCATTGATTCACCAATCTCTTGGGTCGAAGCTAGGCGAGGATGCCGGCGGCGGAGGCGACCATCGCGAGGACGATCACCACGAGGATGAGGGCCGTCATGCTCGCGTTCTTCTTGGTAAGAAGGTAATACGCGCTTCCCGTGATGGCGGCGGGGATCATGGCAGGCAGGATCTTGTCGAGCAG
>CABUDS010000026.1 GCA_902490405.1 uncultured Collinsella sp. | reverse complement strand
GGAACGTGCGGCCTTTGCGCAGCTGCGCGGCGGCGGGGCCGGGGCTGCCCGCGCCCGGGATCTGCTGATCCGCCACAACCTGCGCTTGGTGGCGCATATCTGCAAAAAATACTACGCGGGCACAGCTGCCCAGGACGATTTGATCTCGATCGGCACCATCGGCCTAATTAAGGCGGTGGACACCTTTGACCGAGGCCCGTGCCGACGCCATGAAGCGTCACACGACTTGGTACAACATTACCCAGAACGTCGGCACGTTCGCCATGGGCCTCGTCGCCTCCATGGAGAGGGAGAACTCGCAGCACGAAGACTTCGACACCGAGTCCATCGACGGCATCAAGGTTTCCCTGATGGGCCCGATGTCCGGCATCGGTGACGCAATCTTCTGGGGCGTCCTGCGTGTCATCGCCGCTGGCATTGGCATCAACCTCGCCATGAGCGGCTCGCCCCTCGGCGCGATCATGTTCCTGCTGATCTACAACATCCCGTCGATCCTCTGCCGATACTTCATGACCTACCTCGGCTTCAGCATGGGCACCAACTTCATCTCCGAGATGTACGAGGGTGGTCTCATGAAGCTCATCACCAAGGCGACCTCCACGATCGGCCTGGTGATGATCGGCGCCATGACCGCGGCGAACGTCCAATTCAACACGATCCTGTCCATTCCGGTTCAGGACTCCGACCCCGTCATGATCCAGACCTACCTCGACTCGATCTTCAAGGGCATCGTGCCTCTGGGACTTACGCTCGTCGTCCTCTGGCTCCTGCGCAAGAAGAACGTGAACGTCAACATCATCCTGGTCGGCATCATGGTTCTGGCGCTCGTCCTCGGCCTCGTGGGCATCGTGTAAGGCGGTTTCCGGATCATCCGAAGCCTGTTCAAGGCAATTCCTGGCGGCACGCGATCGAGGACATTCGACGCGTGCCGCCCCATTAGAAGGAGAGAATATGCGCTACACGCACCTCAAGAACTCCGACGTTGACGTCTCCCAGCTCGCCGTGGGCACCTGGGCGATCGGCGGCGACTCCTTTGGTGAGAACGATGACGCCGCCAGCATGTCCGCCATCCGCACCATGCTCGATCACGGCGTCAACCTCATTGACACCGCGCCGTGCTATGGCAACGGCGCGTCCGAGAAGGTCGTCGGCAACGCGCTCAGGGGCGTCGACCGAGAGAGCTACCTGCTCTCGACCAAGGTTGGCCTGATCACCAGCGCCGCCGGCTATGACCGCGACTCTTCGTTCAAGAACATCATGAGGGAGGTCGAGAGCTCGCTGCGCAATCTCCGCACCGACTACATCGACTTCTACTTCGTGCACTGGCCCGACGCCAAGACCCCGTTCTCCGAGACGATGTGCGCCCTCCAGCTCCTCAAGGAGCAAGGCAAGATTCGCCACATCGGCGTCTCCAACTTCACGACCGAGATGATCGAGGAGTGCGAGAAGGTCGCTCAGGTCGACGTCCAGCAGCCGCCCTACTCCATGGTCGACCGCTCCTCCGAGGACCTTATCAAGTGGGGCTACGAGCGTGGCATCGACTCCTTCACCTATGGCTCCCTTGGCGCGGGCATCCTGTCGGGCAAGTTCCGCGAGCTGCCGAAGTTCGAGGAGGGCGATGTTCGTGGCGGCTTCTACGACTACTTCCAGGAGCCCAAGTTCTCGCGCGTCCAGGAGCTGCTCAAGGTCATGGACGAGATCGCCGAGGCTCATGACAAGCCCGTGGCACAGGTCGCCGTGAACTGGAGCACCCAGAAGGAGTACGTGGGCACCGCGCTCGTTGGCGTGCGCACGGACGCCCACGCGATTCAGAACTGCGAGACGTTCGAGTGGGAGCTTTCCGCCGATGAGATGGCCAAGCTTGACGCCAAGCTTGACGAGCTGAAGATCGGCTAGCCATGGGCACCGAGGAGAGGAAGTACCCCACTTCCGAGCTTGAAGTGCTTGAGCGTGGATCTAGGGAGGTCGTGGAGCCCAACGGGCTGAAGCTCCTGCTGAAGCCCGTGCCGGGAGACGAGCGCGAGCGCGTGCTCGATCCGCGCGTCTACGCGCGCGCCCATGCGAAGCTCGCCGCCGGCCCGGCGCCGGCGGGGCCGGTGGACGTGATCGCGTGGCGCTCCGCTCCCAACAAGGAGACCCATGTCGTGAGGGGCTCGAACGTCGCCAAGAAGACCGTCGTCATGAACTTTGGCGACAGGGGCATTCCCCTGCACGTCTTCACGCCCGAGGGCCACGGGTGCGGCTCCGCCGCGCTCGTGTTCATCCACGGCGGCGGCTTCATGGTGGGCAACATTGGCCAGTACGAGAACTGCCTGCGCGACATCGCGGAGCGAACGGACTGCGTCGCGATCTACCCGGAGTACCGCTTGTCTCCCGAGACGATGTTCCCCGGTGGTGTCGAGGACTGCGTGAAGACGCTCGACTGGCTTGTCGAGCATGCGGATGAGCTGGGTGTCGACGCGACGCGGGTCGCCGTGGCTGGCGACTCCGCGGGCGGAAGCCTGACCAACGCCGTCGTCCTCGACGGGTCCCATGCGGACAGGATCAAGCTCGTGGCCGAGCTGTATCCGCTCGTCGACGGCGGCCCTGTTCCGGAGGAATGGTCCTATGACCTCTATGAGATCGTGAACGACCAGAGGGCCGAGGCTCTGAGCAGGGTGGATCGCATCCGCAACGCCAACGACGACCTGCCAGTGATGTATACCAACGGCAATGCGGAGGAGATGCTCGACCCGAGGGTGTCTGCCCTGTTCGCGGAGGACGTGAGCGCGTTCCCCCGCACGGTCATCATCTCTTCCGAGTATGACTACCTGCGCTATCAGGACGAGCTATTCGCGAAGAGGCTGCAGGATGCGGGCGTTGACGTCACCGCGATTCGCTATCGCGGCTGCGACCACGGCTTCTTCGAGATGTACGGCGTGATGCCTCAGGCTGAGGACGTCTGCCGCGTCATCTCCGAGGAGCTTGCGAAGATCTAGGGGCTCGTCGCGGCGGCCTCCTGGACGAGTGGCGGTCCGGCGGGATGCTAGGTGCGTCCCGCCGGACCTTTGCGTTGACGGGCGCGTGCCGCTTGCCGGAGGGCGTGTGTGGGGTTCGCTTCGGCGGTGCCGGATTAACCGGGAGATGCGTTTACCGCCGCTCTTCCAAGTGAGCCCAGCAAACAAATCGCGAGCTGAGCCCCAAGGGCATCGACAAGGGCGTGGGCGTGGCGCGGGCGCTGGAGTATCTGGGTCGCGCGGGAAATGCGCGCACCTTTGGCTTTGGCGATTCGGGCAACGACCTGGGCATGCTCGCTGCGGTCGAGACAGCTGTCGCCATGGGTAACGCCATGCCCGAGGTCAAGGCGGTCGCCGACTACGTGACCGACGATGTCGCGAACGACGGCACCGTCACAGCGATGCAGCATTTTGGGTTGATTTAATAAATGGCCGGGTCGCCCGCAGTGGGGGGCGACCCGGCCATTTGAGCTATTTTGCAATATAGAGCTTGGGATGGCTGCGACTGCTCTCGATCGCCGCCGTCATGATGCCCTCGTCGTCTCCATCAACGATGATGCCGTCGAGGTCATCGATCTGCGCGGACTGATAAAAACTGGTCTTGTTGAACTTTCCCTGGTCAACCATCATGTAGCCCTGGTTTGAGTTGGTAAGGTACATATGCTTGATCATGGCCGAGAAGTCGTGCTCGACGGTAAAACCGTGGTCGGGGTGGAATCCGTCGGCACTGACAAACGCCTTGTCGGCATGTAGTTTGCTCATGCAGTCGAGCGTCAGTGCGCCCGCGAGATAGAGGTGCCCCTTGCGCACGGAGCCGCCCAGCAGCACTACCGAAGCATTGGGGAGATTGAAGCTGGCGTAGTTCGCGATTGCAAGATCGCCGGTGATAATGGTGATCTCACGCTTGTCCATGAGGGCCTTAGCGAAGTAAAAGCCTGTGGTGCCGATATCAATTACCAGAACATCGCCATCATCAACAAGAGTTGCTGCGGTTGCGGCGATGGCCTCCTTGGCCTCGACTTGGACATTGATGCGCTCCTCGGGATACGAGATTGCGTTGGAGCGAGAAAGCGATACCGCTCCGCCGCGTACGCGACGCAGCTTGCCTTCGGATTCCAGCGAGATGAGGTCGTGCCGTGCGGTGACTTCCGAAACCGAAAAACGGCGAACGATGTCGGATACCGAGATATTTGGCTTTTCGGCCAGCCAATTCATGATAAATCGCTGACGCTCGGCCGGTGAAAGGTCGGAAGTAGATGCCATATGCCGCTCCTTTTGAACAAAAGGTAAAAGATGCGCCTTTCGTAATCGAAATATAGCGTATCGATATGAAAAGAACAAGGCAAATTCGAATGAATCAAAAGAACGGAATGGCATGTCACAAATGCATGCGTAGCAGATAGTTCGCACGTAAACGGGCTATAAAGAGTCTCATTCTGAAGGTGCCGCCCAAAAGAAGCACGTTCACACCCGATATTCGACCGTTCACGGAAAGTTGACAATTGAGCTTTCGATAGCTTTTGAAATAGTTTATAAAAGAAAACCGAAAAGCTTTTGAAACAAAGAAGAAGGCTTTCGATAGCAATAGTGTTAGATGAGAAAGGACCGAACATGGCGATCAAGGTGTTTGCCGACGGCGCTAACCTCGAGGGCATGCTTGACATGCATGACAATGGCAACGTTCAGGGCTTCACGACCAATCCTTCCCTTATGAAGGCCGGCGGCGTGACCGACTACCGCGCTTTTGCCAAGACGGTTCTTGAGCACATTACTGATGTGTCGGTCTCTTTTGAGGTATTCGCCGACGACGAGGCGGGTATGGAAGCCGAGGCTCGCGAGATCGCAACCTGGGCAGACAACGTCTACGTTAAGATCCCGGCGCTCAACACCAAGGGTGAGTCCACTGCCGCGCTGGTCAAGCGCCTTTCTGCCGACGGCATCAAGGTGAATGTCACCACTATCTTCACGCCCGAGCAGGTCGACGAGTTTGTCGATGCCGTCTCTGCTGAGACCCCCTCTATTCTGTCCATCTTTGCCGGTCGCATTGCCGATACCGGCGTCGATCCGCTGCCCCTCATGGCGGAGTCCGTAAAGAAGGCTGCCGTTAAGCCTGCTGCCGAGGTTCTCTGGGCGTCTACGCGCGAGGTCCTCAATATCTTCCAGGCGGAGTCCGTTGGATGCCAGATCATTACGGTCCCCAATGCCCTTCTTGCCAAACGCAAGAATTTCGGGAAAGATTTGCTTGAGTACTCGCTTGATACGGTCAAGGGCTTTGCCCGCGACATTCAGGCGCTTGGTTTTCACATCCTGCCCGAGGAGTAGGGGACGAGCATGCTGACTGATCTTCTTAAGCCCGAGCTTGTTGCCTGCCACGTCGAGGCCTCCGACTGGGAGGAAGCGATCAGGGCATGCGGTAAGTTGCTCGTAGACGCTGGCAAATGCGACCAGAGCTATGTTGACGCCATGATTTCATCGGTTCACAAATTCGGCCCCTATATGGTCTTGGAAGAGGGCATCGCCATGCCCCACGCTCAGGCAGATGGCAATGTGAGTGAAGCGGGGATCTGTATCGTCACGCTTGACCCTGCCATTGCGTTTGGACACGAGGATTTCGATCCGGTTCACGTGCTCGTGGGTATTTGCGCACCCGACCCCAAGGCTCATCTTGGCTGCTTGGCGGAGCTTTCGCAGATGTTCGAGGACGAGGACTGCGTTGCCAAGCTCAGCGCATGCGATACGCCCGAGCAGGTTTTGGAGACCATGCGTTCATTCTTTTAGGCCTTAATGGCACGGCGATGCGTCGCCGCTTTTGGATAGACGGAAAACCGTCACGTGTAGGAGAGGAAAGTTGCCATGCATATCATCACCGTATGCGGAAACGGCATCGGGTCCAGCCTGATGCTCGCTGGCAAAGTCGAGGAGCTTTGCGAGGAGGAGGGCATCAAGGCCGACGTTGAGTCTATGGACCTGAACGGTGCTTCTTCCGCAAATCCGGATCTGTTCATCACCGTTAAGGAACTCGCTCCCGAGCTCCACGGCAACGTTGTGATCGTTCGCAGCTATGTGAACAAGAAGAAGATCCGCGAAGACGCCCTCGAGGCAATCAAGGCGGCCGCCGCTAACGCCTAAAGCGGCACAAAAAAGGGCGGTTCCCTGTGGAAGAGGGAAACGCGCCCACGTTAGAGAGAAAGGAAGCGCAGATGCAAGCCATCCTTCCCATACTTGAGTTTATCCAATCGATTCTGACCAAGCCAGCGTGGATTATGGGTCTATTTGCCTTTGTGGGCCTTGTCGCGCTTAAGCGTCCTGCCCACAAGGTGATGACGGGCACCCTGAAGCCCATTCTTGGTTACATCATGCTGTCTGCCGGCGCCGCTGTTGTTCAGGAGAACCTTGCTCCGCTGGGTACCTTCATCGAGACCGGTTTCCACATCACCGGCGTCGTGCCCAACAACGAGGTCGTCGTTTCGATGGCTCAGAGCGTCCTCGGCGTTCAGACCATGATGATCCTGATTCTCGGCTATGTCGTGAACATTATCATTGCCCGCTTTACCAAGTTTAAGTACATCTTCCTGACGGGCCATCACAGCATGTTTATGGCCTGCCTGCTGTCTGCCGTTCTGCAGGCATCTGGCTTCCAGGATGTCCAGCTTGTCATCGTGGGCGGCATGTTCCTGGGCCTCGTGAGCGCTATGCTTCCCGCCGTTGGTCAGCGTTTCACCGAGAAGGTTACCGATGGCGATGAAATCGCCATGGGCCACTTCGGTTCACTCGCCTATTACATCTCCGCTGCAGTCGGTACGCTTTTTGCTAAGGACGCCGAGGAGAACAGCACCGAGAAGATCGAGGTTCCCGAGAAGTTCGCCTTCCTGCGCGACACTACCATCTCCACGGCTCTTACCATGGCCTTCTTCTACCTGGTTACCGCTTTCGCCGCTTACATTGCAGATCCTGCGGTCGTTACCAAGACCGCTGGTGGCGACAACGTGATTGTCTATGCCCTGACCTGCGCTCTGTCTTTCGCCGTTGGTGTCACCATCGTCTATAACGGCGTTCGTATGATCCTTGCCGACCTGGTCCCGGCTTTCCAGGGCATCTCCAACAAGCTGATCCCCGGTGCCATCCCCGCCGTCGACTGCGCCGTCTTCTTCCCCTATGCTCCCACCGCCGTCATCCTCGGCTTTGTCGCTTCCTTTATCGGTGGCGTGGTCGGTATGTTCATCGTGGGCGCTACCCTGGGCATCTTCATCATCCCGGGCATGGTTCCCCACTTCTTCTGCGGTGCTACCGCGGGCATCTACGGCAATGCTACCGGCGGTCGCAAGGGCGCAGCTCTTGGCGCTTTCGTCAACGGCCTGCTCATCACCTTTGCCCCGGCCCTGCTCCTGCCCGTTCTTGACGTCTTTGGCTTCAAGAACACTACGTTCGGCGACTTCGATTTCTCCGTCATTGGTATTACGCTTGGCCGCGCTGCCGAGGCCTTCGGTACCACCGGTGTCTACGCGATTCTCGCTGTCCTTCTGGTCGTTGCCTTCGTCCCCAACTTCATCCACACCAAGGGTGCTGTGATCAATCACGTTGAGGAAGAGTAATCCAGGCATACGTTAAGCCCTAATCGGGCGGAGCTCCGATAACCGGCTCCTACACGGAAGCGGTGACGTCTCAATCGAGGCGTCACCGCTTTTTGCTTTGGAGCGATTGTGAATATGAGCCGGCGAGGCGCTGCTTCTGTTCCGTGAACGGAATCAAACGCAATGATCGGCAAAAACGTTTTGCCGCTGGGGCGTCGATATAAAAATGGTAAATCTGCAAAACCGTTCGCCGAGAAGATAAAAAACCGCAGTTCACGCCTTGATAAACGTAGATAAAGTGTTTAGCAGTTTATCGGCCGTATGCTAACGAAAGGAATCAGGCAGATGGCAATCAAGGTGTTCGCTGACGGTGCAAACCTCGAGGGCATGCTCGACATGTACGAGAGCGGCAACGTTCAGGGTTTCACGACCAACCCGTCCCTTATGAAGAAGGGCGGCGTGACGGATTACCGCGCGTTTGCCAAGGAGGTCCTGGCCCACATCACCGATGTGTCCGTGTCGTTTGAGGTCTTTGCCGACGACGTCGAGACCATGGAGGTCGAGGCCCGCGAGATTGCTACCTGGGCAGATAACGTCTACGTCAAGATTCCGTGCGTGACCACCAAGGGCGAGTCCACCGCCGAGCTGGTGCACAAGCTTTCGGCCGACGGCATCAAGGTCAACGTCACCACCATCTTTACGCCTACGCAGGTCGACGAGATGGTCGAGGCCGTTGACGCCGAGACGCCGTCCATCATCTCGCTCTTTGCCGGTCGCATCGCCGACACCGGCGTCGATCCCATTCCGTTTGTGACGGAGTCGGTCAAGACGGCCGCCGCCAAGCCCAACTGCGAGGTCCTGTGGGCATCCACGCGCGAGCTCATCAACATTTACCAGGCGCAGGCCTGCGGTTGCCAGATCATCACGGTGCCCAACAGCATCCTGGCCAAGCGCAAGAACATCGGTCGCGATCCGTACGAGGTCTCGCTCGACACCGTGCGCGGCTTTGCCAAGGATATCGCCGCTTTGGGCTTCCATATCTTGCCGTAACGCGAACACTGGCTGCGCCGCGGGTTGTTCGCCCCGGCCTTTCCTTTCCCTATCGCTCACGCGCTTCGCGAGGGTCGCGCTAGGTAAAGGAAAGGCCGGGGCTGCCGACACGAGCTTGCCGGCAAGTTAGCACTCGGCTTCCATATCCTGCCGTAGGCAAAGGTACCCCCGCCTGCGACGTGCAAAATTGAGAGTATTCAGCAAGGTAAAGGCTTTTACCAGCTGGGTGAAGCATGGAACAGCCCCCGTTTTGGCTCTGATGACGCTAAAACGGGGGCTGTTTCTTGCTTTTTCGTCTCTGAGGGGCATACGGAACGGCGGAAATTGCAGAATACTCGCGATTTTGCACGCTGCTACAGGGGGTACCCTTGCTTTGGCGGTTTACTTCCCCTGCACCATGGTGAGGGAGATCTTCTTGCGGTCGCGATCGACCTTTTCAACCCACACCTTGACCGTGTCACCGACGCGCACCACGTCGCTGGGGTGCTTGACGAAGCGGTTGGCCAGTTTGGAGATGTGCACGAGGCCGTCCTGATGCACGCCCACGTCGACGAAGGCGCCAAAGTCGACGACATTGCGCACCGTGCCCTTGAGCTCCATGCCGGGCTCCAGGTCGTCGATGGAAAGCGCCGAGCGGCTAAAGACAACCTCGGGAGCGTCGTCGCGCGGGTCGCGGCCGGGCTTCTTGAGCTCGTTGACAATGTCGATGAGCGTTAAGGTGCCGCAGTCCAGGTCGCTTGCCAGCGCCGAGATGCTGCCCAGGCGGCGCTCGATGTCGGGCACGCCGCCGCGGCTGAGCTCGCTTGCTTTAACGCCGGCGCGCTCCAGGACGGACGTAGCCACCTCGTAGCTTTCGGGGTGGACGCTTGTCGCGTCGAGCGGGTTCTTGCCGCCGCTGATGCGCAAAAAGCCCGCAGCGTTCAGATATGCCTTGGGTCCCAGCTTGGGGACCTTCTTAAGCTGGCGGCGATCGGTAAAGGCGCCGTTTTCCTCGCGGTACGCCACGATGTTCTTGGCCACGCTTGGCGTGATGCCCGATACGTATCCCAGCAGGCTCGCGCTCGCGGTGTTTACGTCGACGCCCACGCGGTTGACGACGTCCTCCACCACGTGGCCCAGGGTACGCGAGAGCTCGGCCTGGTCAAGGTCGTGCTGGTATTGACCCACGCCGATGGACTGGGGCGGAATCTTGACGAGCTCTGCCAGCGGGTCCTGCAGGCGACGACCCAGGCTCATGGCGCCGCGCACGGTGACGTCCAGGTCGGGATATTCCTGGCTGGCGAGCTCGGAAGCGGAGTACACCGACGCGCCGGCCTCGTTGACGATGGTGTAGCGAAGGCTGGGCGCCTGCTCGGCAATGAACTCCGAGACGACTTCTTCGGTCTCGCGGCTGGCGGTGCCGTTGCCGATGACGATGGTGTTGACGCCGTCCTTCTTGACGAGGCGGGCGAGCTCGCGCTTGGTGCCGGCGACGTCGTGGCGCGGCTTGGTGGGGTAGACCACGCCGTGGTCGAGTAGCTTGCCGGTCTCGTCCATGACGGCGACCTTGCAGCCGGTGCGGTAGCCCGGGTCGAGCGCGAGCACGCGGGCGCCGCGGACGGGGCGTGCCGAGAGCAGGCCTTCGAGATTCTTGGCAAAGACGTTGATGGCCTCGGTCTGCGCGCGAACGGTGAGCTTGGCGCGGGCCTCGCGCTCCAGCGAAGGGGCCATGAGGCGCTTGTAACCATCAGCGATGGCGGCATCGAAGATGGGGGCAAACACGCCCTGGCGTCGGGACCAACGGCTGCCGAGGCGTGCCGTGGCGGCGGCGCCGTCGACGTTCACGCGCACGCGGAGCTTGCCCTCGCGCTCACCGCGGTCGATAGCCAGCACGCGGTGGTTGGGAATACGGCGCAGCGGCTCGTCAAAGTTGTAGTAAGGCTCGTAGGGAGTCTTCTCGGTGGGATCGGTGGCCTCGACGACGATATCGGCGGTGTTTTGCGTAAAGGCGCGCAGGTCGGCGACGTTCTCGGGGTCCTCGGCTACCGTCTCAGCCACGATGTCCGCTGCGCCGGCAAGCGCCTTCTCGGGCGTGTCGAAGCCGGCTTCCTCGTTGACGTATGCCGCGGCGGCGTCGAGCGCGCTGCCCTTGGCGGATGCCTGCATGATGATTATGTTAGCAAGCGGCTCCAGGCCGGCTTCGCGGGCCTTCTGCGCGCGGGTCATGCGCTTTTTTCGGTGGGGCTTGTAGAGGTCCTCGACACGCTGGAGCTGCGTGGCCTCGCGAATCTGCTGCTCGAGCTCGGGCGTGAGTTTGCCCTGGGCGTCGATGAGCAGGATGACGTCCTCCTTGCGCTGCTCAAGATTGCGCAGGTAAGACAGGCGCTCGTCGAGTGCGCGCAGGGCAACGTCGTCCATGCCGCCCGTTGCTTCCTTGCGGTAGCGCGAGATAAAGGGGATGGTGTTGCCCTCGTCGATGAGCTTGACGGCCGCCTCGATGTTGGCGGCCTTAAGGTTGAGCTCGCGGGCGAGCTGGGCGATAAGATCCATGGGACTCCTTGCGTTTAAGGTGCGTTTGCAGCACAGAGCTACCAAGGATACCACCTGCCACTTCGCCCAAAAAAGACTGTTTTGGCGCGGAACCACGAAAGCGGCCTATCTACTACGTTTGAACCGTGTGGGTTGACCATCCCCCGGTTTTCCGAAAATGTGCAACCCGTCTACATGCGGTTTTTTCTTCGCGAAATTTGGCATGGTTGAGGGTGATCGGTTAAACGTAGTAGATAGGCGCATTTCGTGGCAAACGAATCAAGCCGAGGTACAAAATAGCCCCCGCCCCAGAAAAATCGTCGGCAAGGTAGCAAAATGCCCCGCGGGCAGGAGGCTGCTCGCGGGGCAAAGAAGAGGGGCTTATTGGTGGCGGACCGAGGGGCTCGGCATGGGGCTTCTGCCGCGGCCGCTCTTAAGGCATTACAGCTCGACGAGCTGGCCGGTCTCGGCGGCCTCCTTGATGGCGTTGAGAAGCGTGAGCGTCTTGACGTTATCGGCGGGGGTCACGACGGGCTCGACCTCGCGGCGGACGACCTTCACAAAGTGCTTGAGCTGCATCTTGTGCGGCAGCGCCGGGTCCACAGCCGGGATCTCCATCTGCAGCGGCTTGTGCCAGTTGGAGGCACCGTCGTAGGAGAACTGGTGCAGGCGGGGTAGCGAAAGGGCGCCCTTGGTACCGCCAATAAAGTAGGCATCGGCGTCGAAGGGGCGATACTGCGGATCCTCGCGAGCGGTTGCCTCCCAGTTCCAGGGGCTGGCGGTGGCGTCGGAGATGGTCATGCTTGCGAGCGCGCCATCGGCAAAACGGACGTTGACCACGGCGGAGTCCTCGGTCTCAAAACCGCGGGCGGCGCTGGACTGCATGCCCTGGACGGCAACGGGCTCGCCCAGCAGGTAGCGGAGCAGGTCGACGTCGTGCACCAGGTTGACCAGGATCGGGCCGGCACCCTTCTTGCGGCGCCACTCGACATCGAAGTACTCGTCATTCTTATAGATCATATAGTGGAAGCTCGACACGGTGAGCTTGCCCAGCTCGCCGGACTCGATGATCTCCTTGGCCTTGTTGACGAAGGGGTTGTGGCGACGGTGCTGACCCACGAGCACGGGCGCGCCGGCGGTCTCGGCCTCGGCGGCGAAGGCCTGGGCATCCTCGAGGTCGTTGGAGATCGGCTTTTCGACCAGCGGCACGATGTTGCGCTTCACGGCCTCGCGGGCAACGCCCAGATGCAGGTCGTTGGGCGTGGCGATAATGACGGCCTCGGGCTTGACCTCGTCCATCATCTGGGCGGGATCGGTGTAAAACGGCACGCCGGCGGCCTCGGCCGTGGCGCGGGCGCCCTCAAAGGCGTCGGCGATGGCGACGAGCTCGGCCTCGGGCTCCTCGGTGACAAAGCGGATGTGGTTGCGGCCCATGGCGCCGGCGCCGATAACGGCAATGCGGACGGGGTTGAGCTCAGACATTTCGACTCCTTAATACTGGTGACCGGTGGAATGCGACAAAGGGGCTGTCCCTTTGTCGCATCGGTAGAACTAGGCGGACTTCTTCTTGCTGTCGGAGACCATCATGTAGACGGTGAGCACGACGGCGATGGCGGCAATCACAATGGCGCCGTAGAAGGACTGCTGGTAGGCGGCACTGCCGGCCTCGGCGTGATACAGCACGGCAGTGATGGGCTGGCTGATCCAAGTGGAAGCGGCATAGCCCAAAAACATGATGCCGTAGTTGACGCCGATGTTGCTGGTGCCAAAGGCGCCACCGGTGAGCGGCGGGTAGATGACGAGTAGGGCGCCAAAGCTAAAGCCGAGCAGGGCGAGCGCCACAAAGAACATGCTTTGCGTAAAGCTCATCGACATGATAACGAGCGCGACGATGGTCACGACAAGGCTGATGAGCAGCGACTTATAGGCGCCGAGCTTGTCGATGATCTGGCCAAAGGACAGACGGCCGACCAGGTTGGCGCAGGTGTTGACGGAGACCACCACACCGCCGAGGGCGACGGCCGCGGCGCTCGTGGGGTCGGCGAAGAGCTGGACGGCGGCGATGGAGGCAACCTTGCCCACGAGCAGGGTACCCGCGGTGGCGGCAAAGGCGAAGGTGACGATGAGGACCCAGAAGCGCGGGGTCTTGACCATCTCGCCCGGGGTGAGGTCGCCGAAGGTGCCGGCATGTGCGCCGCCCTTGGGGGCCTCGAAGCCCTCGGGCAGCCAGCCGGCCTCGGGAGCCTTCAGGAACAGGGCGGAGGCGGCGATCGTCACAAAGAAGATGACACCGAGTGCCTTAAGGGCGCCAAAGATGCCCAGGCTCGGGATGAGCAGCGAGGCGAGCACCGGGGACAGCACGGCGGGGCCGGCGGTCGAAGCGGCCAGGGTGATGCCGGAGGCGAGGCCCTTCTTGTCGATGAACCACTTTTGGCCGGTGGTGAGCGCGGGGTTGTAGCCCAGGCCGTTGCCGATGGCGGCGACGAGCGAGAACCACAGGTAGAACTGCCACGGCTCGGTGACGGTGCCGGACATGAACCAGCCCAAGCCGTAGCACACGGCGGCGGCGATCACGACGTTGCGCGGGCCGATCTTATCGGAGATGCGACCGGCGAAGATGCCCGTCACGGCCATGATGGTCTGAAAGACCGGGAAAGCCCAGGTAAGAGCGCTGGACCACTCGGGATAGACGGCGAGCAGGTTCTTGCTCACGACGGAGTACAACGCGATGGAGCTGATGAAGAACATGGTGACGCACGCGGCGGAAAGCACGACGGTGCGACCCTTGTTGGAGTTGGTGGAAGCCATGGGACTCTTTCTAATCGATGCGGGGGAGGGGCGGACACGTCCGCGGGGCCTCCCTGTCGGGTTGGTTTACTGGTCGGTCGGCTTGGCGACGCCGGACTCGTCAGACCAAAGCTCGACACCCTTGTTCTTAAGGTAGTTGTCGGCAAAGGCTCGGCGGCCGCCGGGCTTGGCGGTGAGGTCGCCCATCATATTGGAGAAACCGCCGTCGACCTTGATGGCGTCGCCGGTGGTAAAGTCCGAGCGCTTGGACGCCAGGAACATGACGGCGTTGGCGATATCGCTGACCTCGCCGATGCGGCGCGTGGCGATCAGGCGGCTGCGGCTCTTTTCGACCTCGGGGTCGGCGTAAAAGCTCGCCGACATGGGGGTCTTGACAAAGCAGGGCTCGACGCAGTTGGAGCGGACGCCGTAGGGACCCCACTCGGCGGCGAGCATCTTGGACATCATGTTGACGCCGGCCTTGGTGGAGCTGTACACGCCCGAGAACGTCTCGGGGGAGTGGCTGGCGACGGTCGAGATGTGCACCAGACGACCCTGCCCGGCCTTGATCATCTCGCGACCAAAGCGCTGCGAGGTGATGAAGTAGCCGGTGAGGTTGACGTTGATGACCTCGTTCCAGTCATTCAGCGGCAGGTCTTCCATGGCTGCGAAGCGCAGGATGCCGGCGGTATTGACGAGGACGTCGACGCGGCCGAAGTCGGCGATGGTGGCGTCGACGGCAGCCTGAACCTCGGCCTCGTCGGTGGCGTTCATCTTGTAACCCTCGGCATGGATGCCAAACTCGGCGGCGAGGTCGGCGGCTGCGGCCTTGACCTTTTCCTCGTCCAGGTCGAGCAGGACGACGTTGGCGCCGTTGCGGGCGAACTCGCGGCAAATCTCGACGCCCATGCCGCCGAGCGCGCCAGTCACGGCGCAGACATCGCCCTCGAGCTTAAGCCAGTTGCTCATAGGAACTTCCCTTCTTGTGCCTCCCGGTGGGTCGCTCTCATTAATCGACCCACGTGGTTTTCGCTGGTTATCGTATGCTTTGCATTTGCGCAGGTGAATTGCATATTTGTTAGAATGGCGTTAACCGTAGGTTTACACTGTACATCGAGGTTTGTTCTCAATTGAGCTCGTGACCTGTGAAAACGACCCCCTGCGGTGCTGTGGGCCTGCGCGTGCGAAAACGGGAGATTGACGTGTACGATCGACGACTTGAGGCCATATCGGCCGCCGCGGAGCTGGGAAGTTTCTCGCGTGCCGCGGCAAAGCTGCGCGTGTCGACGCCGGCACTCGTCAAGCAGGTTTCGGGCTTCGAGGCCGAGTTTGGCATCACGCTGTTCGAGCGGTCGCACTCGGGCGTCAAGGTGACGCCGGCGGGCGCTCTGCTGGTGGACGATGCGCGCTCGATCATGCGCCAGTCTGAGGACGCGCTGCGTCGTGCCCGGCGCGCGGCGGGCGATGGCGGTGCGGTGCGCCTGGGCGTGTCGATGATGTGCCCGGGGCGCCAGACACTGTCGATGTGGACGGGCGTGCACGAGCTGGAGCCATCGCTGCGCTTCGAGATCGTGCCGGTGAACGATCTCTATGACGAGCGTGAATCCGTCATGCGCAGCTTGGGGCGCGAGGTCGATGTGGTGCAGTCGAGTTTTTCGACCCCGCGCTGGGGTGACGCCTGCCAAAAGCTCCGCATTGTCAACGTGCCGTTTTATATCGATCTGCCGCGCACGAGCCCGCTGGCGCGCAAGAATCGCATTACGGTTGCCGACTTGGAGGGTATGCGTCTGCGCGTACTGCGCCACGGCAACGACGCCATGGACAGCCTGCGCATCGATCTTTTGGCCGATGGCGGCGTGGACGTGATCGACGTGGACAGTTTTGACTTTGCGCTCTTTAACGAGGCGGAGGAAAAGGGCGACGCGGTGCTCACCTGCGGCGCATGGTCGGGCGTGCACCCGGCTTTTGTAGGCGTGCCGTTCCTATGTGGCCGCGAGGTGCCGGTCTTCTTGCACTACCCGCTCGAGCCCACCCTCCAAGTACAAAAATTCGTCAACGCCATGGCCCAACTCCTCAACTAGCTCATTTGGCGCGGGTAGTCTTTTTGGGACGGGGCTTTTTTAGCTACTTTTGCCGCCCTGCCTGCGCACCCTCAAAGTAGTCAAAAAGCCCCGTCCCAAAAAGACTAACAAAACGAGGCCCTGGCCAAACGGCCAGGGCCTCACTAACCTTTATTCCGTTTTAAACAACGGGCTGATTGCGCGCAGGAGGGTGCCCCGGAGCGGCGGGGTATTTCCTCCGCGCGCAGTTTCGCAGCGAAGCGAGAATGTTTGAGCACGGAGGAATTACCCCGACGCCCCGGGGCACCCTCCGTCAGTAACCGTTCCTACTCCAGCTCAAATGCACCCGTGTACAGCTGGTAGTAATACCCGCGCTTGGCGATCAGCTCGTCGTGGTTGCCGCGCTCGATGATGCGGCCGTGATCCAGACAGATGATCGCGTCGGAGTTGCGCACGGTGGACAGGCGGTGCGCGATGACAAACGTCGTGCGGCCCTCCATGAGCTTATCCATGCCCTCCTGCACGATGGCCTCGGTGCGGGTGTCGATACTCGACGTAGCCTCGTCCAGAATCATCGCCGGCGGATCGGCGACGGCGGCGCGGGCGATCGAGATCAGCTGGCGCTGGCCTTGCGACAGCTGTGCGCCGTTGCCGGTGAGCATGGTGTCGTAGCCGTCGGGCAGGCGGGTGATAAAGTCGTCTGCGCCCGCGAGCTTGGCCGCTGCGATGCACTCCTCGTCGGTGGCGTCCAGGTTGCCGTAGCGGATGTTGTCCATCACGGTGCCGGTGAACAGGTTCACGTCCTGCAGCACGACGCCCAGGCTTCGGCGCAGGTCGGCCTTGCGGATCTTGTTGACGTTGATGCCGTCGTAGCGGATCTTGCCGTCGGCAATGTCGTAGAAGCGGTTGATGAGGTTGGTGATGGTCGTCTTGCCGGCTCCGGTGGCGCCGACAAACGCGACCTTCTGGCCCGGCTTGGCAAACACGGACACGCCGTGCAGCACCTCGTGGTCGGGCGTGTAGCCAAAGTCGACGTTGTCCATGACCAGGTCGCCACGCAGCGGCACGTACTCGATCTCGCCGGTTGCGCGGTGCGGATGTTTCCACGCCCACATGCCGGTGTGGTGGTCGGCCTCCTCGAGCTCCCAGGTTTCGGGGTTCACCTGCGCGTTGACGAGTGTCACATAGCCTTCGTCGGCCTCGGGCTTCTCGTCGATGAGTTCAAAGATACGGTCGGCGCCGGCGAGGCCCATGACCACGGCGTTGATCTGCTGCGAGATTTGGCCGATCTGTCCGCAGAACTGCTTGGTCATGTTGAGGAACGGCACCACGACGGCGATGGACAGCGCCATGCCCGAGATGCTCAGGTTGGGCACGCCCAGCGCCAGGAAAATGCCGCCGGCAAGGGCCACCAGCACGTAGAGCAAGTTGCCCAGGTTCATAAGGATGGGCATGAGGATGTTGGCGTACATGTTGGCTTTCTGTGAGACCTCGAAGAGCTTTTCGTTGCGCTCGTCAAAATCAGCCTCGGCGGCAGACTCGTGGCAGAACGCCTTGACGACTTTCTGACCGTTCATGACTTCCTCGATATGGCCCTCGACCACGCCGAGCTCGGTCTGCTGCGCAATGAAGAAGCGCGCGGAGTTGGAGCCGAGCAGCTTGGTCATAAAGGTCATAAAGGCGACGCCGGCGATGATGACCAGGCACATCCACACGCTGTAGTACAGCATGATAAAGAACACCGTGACGATGATGATGATCGTCATGAGCAGGTTGGGCAGCGACTGGCTGATCATCTGACGCAGCGTGTCGATGTCGTTGGTGTAGTGGCTCATGATATCGCCGCGCTGGTGCGTGTCGAAGTAGCGGATCGGCAGGTCCTGCATGCGGTTGAACATCATCTCGCGCAGCTTCTCCAGCGAGCCCTGCGTGACGATAGCCATGGCGCGGTTCCAGAAGAGCGAGGACAGGACACCGACGCCGTAGATGCAGGCGAGGGTGGTCACGAGCTGCAGAATCTTGGGCTGTGCGGCTTCCCAATCGCCCGACTGCCACGATTCGCTAATAATCTGCAGGGCGCTCTGCAGGAAGGTCGCGCCGATGGAGTTGATGATGGCGCAGAGCACCACGCCGGCGACGACAAGGGGCAAAAGCACGGGATAGAAGCCAAAGAGCGTCTTGATGAGGCGCGACATGGTGCCGCCCTTACGGTTGAGCGCGCGCTCGGCGGTCGTTGCCTTACTCATGTGCCTCGCCTCCTTCCTGGGTCTGAGCTTGCGTTGCGGATGCCTCGGTGTCGGCCTCGACGGCCCCTTCGCCCTCGGCAGACATCTTGTTTTGCGAGGTAAAGGTCTCGCGGTAGATCTCGCTCGTCTTGAGTAGCTCGTCATGGTTGCCGATCTGCGCGATACGGCCGCCCTCCATGACGATGATGCGGTCTGCGTCCTGCACGGAGCTGATGCGCTGGGCGATGATGAGCTTGGTCGTGTTGGGCAGATAGCTTGCCAGCCCTGCGCGGATCTTGGCGTCGGTCTTGGTGTCGACGGCGCTGGTGGAGTCGTCCAGGATCAAGATCTTGGGGCGACGCAGCAGGGCGCGTGCAATGCACAGGCGCTGCTTCTGACCGCCCGAAACATTAGAGCCGCCCTGTTCGATCCAGGTGTCGTAGCCCTTGGGGAAACCGTCGACAAACTCGTCGGCGCAGGCCAGATGCGCTGCCTCGCGGACTTCCTCGTCGGTGGCGTTCGGGTCGCCCCAACGCAGGTTCTCGGCGACGGTGCCGCTAAACAGCACGTTTTTCTGCAGCACCATGGCGACCTGGTGACGCAGCGCGTCCAGGTCGTAGTCGCGCACGTCCACGCCGCCCACGCGCACAGCGCCTTCGGTGGTGTCGTACAGGCGGGCGATGAGGTTAACGAGCGTGGACTTGGCCGAGCCGGTGCCGCCGATGATGCCGATGGTCTCGCCGCTCGTAATGTGCAGGTCGATATCGTCGAGCGCCTGGCGCTTCGCATGCTTGGAATACTTAAAGCTCACGTGGTCAAAGTCGATGGAACCGTCGGCAACCTCGAGCACGGGCTCGGCGGGATCGGCGATCGTGGGCTCGGCGGCCAGCACCTCGGCAATGCGGTGTGCCGATTCGTCGGCCATGGTCACCATGACAAAGATCATCGACAGCTGCATCAGGCTCATGAGAATCTGGAAACCATAGGTAAAGGTCGAGGAGAGCTGGCCCACGTCGAACAGCGTGCCCTGGCTCGTGATGATGAGCTTGGAGCCCAGGTAGATGATGACGACAAACGCGCCGTTGACGCAGATGTTCATCATGGGGTTGTTAAAGGCGAGCAGCTTCTCGGCGCGGGTGAAGTCCAGCTGGACGTCGCGCGCGGCGGTCGCGAACTTCCCCTTCTCAAAGTCTTCGCGCACATAGCTCTTGACCACGCGCATGCCGGTGACGTTTTCCTCGACGGACTCGTTAAGGGCATCGTACTTGTGGAACACGCGCGAGAAGATGGGGCGCACCTTAAAGATGATAAAGAACAGTCCAAAGCCCAGCAGCGGAATGATGACCAGGTAGACCATGGCGACGCTGCCGCCCATGATAAACGCCATGGTAAAGGCGAAGATCAATACCAGCGGCGCGCGCACGGCGATACGGATGATCATCATAAAGGCCTGCTGCACGTTGTTGATATCGGTGGTCAGGCGCGTGACGAGCGAGGAGCTCGAGAACTCATCGATGTTGGCAAAGCTGAACGTCTGGATCTTGTAGAACAGGTCGTGACGCAGGTTCTTGGCGAACCCGCAGCTCGCATGGCTGCAGGTGACGCCGGCCGCGGCGCCAAAAGCAAGCGACGTCAGCGCGATGAGCACCAAAAAGCCTGCGGTGGGAAGCATCTCGGCTACGGTGGCGCCGTCTTTGATAGCGTCGATCAGGTTGGCGGTGATGAATGGAATCAGCATCTCGCAGAGCACCTCGCCAAGCACGAGCAACGGCGTGGCAACGGTGACTTTCATATAGTCGCGGATGCTGCCCATGAGGGTTTTAATCATCCAGTTCCTCCCAGGTTACGCGGATTTTATCGAGCATTTCGGCGAGGTCCTCGCGCTCGTCATGGGTGAGCGCGCTAAAGGCCTGCTCTCTAAAGCGAATGCGGGCTGCCTGGTCGATGCGGGCGTTTTCCCGGCCGGTTTCGGTCAGGCGAATGGTGAGCTGCCGTCGATCCTTGGGGTTACGGCTGCGCTCGATGAGGCCGTTGAGCTCGAGCTTGGACAGGATCTCGGAAAGCGATCCCGGCTTGAGGTCGAAGTGCATGCCGAGCTCCTGCTGCGACATCTCGCCGCCGGGTTGCTTGGCCAGCAGGCAGATGATGGGCGCCTTGCCGGACACGCCTCCGCCATGAAAATGCATGTAATGGCCGCAAAAGCCCAGGCCGCTCAGGATGCGCTTGGCGAGTTTGTCTTCGGCGCTGACCGCTTCGGGTACATCCGCAGGCTGTGACGGGTCGCCGCCGGGCTCGTGCGGATAGACGAGTGGTTCAACACACATGTCGCTGCATTGCTCCTTTCTTTAGTTAGGTAGAGGGATTGTTTTGTACCTAAGTGATTCTAGAGGTACCTAACTGATTGTCAAGGTACCAAACTTATTAAGTTACGGCGTTTTACCAAACGCCGTACCCGCTCGACGCTGCAAACGCTCCTAAGCGGCAATCTGGCGTTCAATCGTCGGGCATGGCCACAAGGCCTATGCCCTCCTCTTTCACGTCACCTTGCTCGCTTAGGAGCGTTTTCGCTGTCCGTCCTCAACATGTGATTCCGCCACGGTCCGCTTCGGTGCATGTGATCCCTTGGGGACGGAGGAAAAGGGATCATTTTCCGAAACCTTTCCGCAACAATTTGACCTCCACGGCGCCACCGCCCGCTCGCAATGCCCCCTGCGCTACACTTAGTCGCACTGTGGCGCTGCCGCGCCGCACCCGAAACAAGGGAGACCCTCATGAAGAACACTCAGCTGCTGCTGATCAACGATATGTGCGGCTACGGCAAGGTCGCGCTTTCTGCCATGCTGCCGGTGCTGTCGCACATGGGCTATCGCATTCACAACCTGCCGACGGCGCTCGTTTCCGACACGCTCAACTACCCCAAGTTCTACATCCACGACACCACTGAGTACGTGCGCCAAAGCCTCGCTATCTGGGAGGAGCTCGGCTTTGAGTTCGACGCCATCTCGACCGGCTTTATCGTGACCGAGGAAGAGACGCGCATTATTTCGGACTTCTGCCACCGTCGCGCGCAAAAGGGCACCAAGGTGTTCGTCGACCCCATCATGGGCGACAACGGCAAGCTCTATGCCGGTGTGCCCGAGTCCACGATTGGCCTTATGCAGCACCTGCTGGAGTGCGCAGACTACGCGGTGCCCAACTACACCGAGGCCTGTCTGCTCACCGATGCGCCTATTGCAGAGCAGATCACGCCCGATGAGGCCCGCGCCCTTGTGGACGCCGTGCGCGAGCTGGGTGCCAAGTCGGTAGTCATTACGAGCGCCGTGGTCAATGGCACGAACGCGGTTATCGGTTACGACCATGTGGCGGGGGAGTACTTCACGATTCCATTTGAGCTCATTCCGGTCTATTTCCCGGGCACGGGCGACACGTTTTCGGCGGTGCTCGTCGGCCGCGTTATGGCAGGTTGGAGTCTGCAGCGCGCGACGTCCGATGCCATGCGTGTGGTGGCTGAGCTTATCGAGCGCAATGCCGACCAAGAGGACAAGTCGGCCGGCCTTCCCATCGAGGCCTGCCTGGATGTGATTGACCATGAGTAATGCTGGTGAGGGCGGCGTCAAGCCTGCGGGCGAGAACAGACCGCTCGGCGCGCCGCGTGGCAAGCGTCCGCGTATCCGCGTGAGCTGCGTGGACCAGCTGGGGACGTGCCGCTGCCATCACGGGCACAAGCCGGGCGATGTCTTTGACTTTGATAGAGACCGCGGCAAGATGTGCGCCATGGCCTGCCACGTGGGCTTTCCCTATATCGATATCCTGCGCTATGGCGGAACCGTGCCCGGCAACGAGCCCGGTACGGCAAAGTTCTGCTGCCCCGAGGTCGATACGTTGAACGTTTGGCTTGCCGAGATCGTCGACGAGTAGTTGAGCGTGGATTATCTCCCGCCGAGAAAATGAGCGTGGATTTTCTCCCGTTTAGAGCGCACTTGAACGCTCAAAGTGGGAGAAAATCCACGCTCGATTTATATGCGGGAGAAAAACCACGCTCGATTTGTATATGGGAATTCCGACTTCGCTTATGCCTACGCTTAGGCGTTGTCGTCGTTGTTCTGTGCGCGAGTAAGGTCAAATTTCTGCATTTCATCCGATTTGTGGCTCTAAAAACTCTGCATTTCATCGATTACAGCTGCTCGAGCATAGCAGTGCAACCGTCGAGCACGTCGCGGTAGGTGGCATCGAAGTTGCCGGTGTACCAGGGATCGGCCACGTCGCCGGGGCGCTCGGTCCAATCGAGCAAGCGCGTAATCTTGTCGTCGGGGTCGTCGCCAAAGATGCGACGCAGGCCGCGCGCGTTCTCAGCATCCATATAGACAATGTGATCCCAGTTGCCATACTCTGCTCGACGCACCTGGCGCGCGCGGTGGGCAACGACGGGAATCCCGACCTCGCGCAGCTTGGCAACAGTGCCATGATGCGGCGGGTTGCCAATCTCCTCGGTCGACGTCGCAGCGGAATCAATGGCAAACTCGCCCTCGCGCCCAGCGCGGCGCACGAGCTCGGTAAGCACTGACTCAGCCATCGTCGAGCGGCAGATGTTCCCATGGCAGATAAACAGTACACGTTGCATATGCGGTTTCCTTTCGATCGCCATCATCGAGCTCGAGTATCGCATCTGCGCTTACGCCCTCGCCCGCTTGCGCTCCCAGCGAGCCAGCTTAATCGTCACCAGCGTAAGCGCCCAGGCCACAAGCGAGAACGCGGCACCAACCGCGCCAACGTAGGCAATGCCAACGCTGCTCACCACGGCGCCGCCCACTGCGGTGCCAAACGAAATGCCGACGTTAAACGCCATGGGTTCTACCGAGCTCGCGAGTACCATCGATTTGGGATGGCGGCTGCGTGCCACGTCCATAAAGTGTGTGATGCACGAGACTGAGAACAGGTACATGAGCAGCGCCAAGCTAAAGACAAAGACCAGCGCGAGCGGCATGGTGCCGCCCACGGCAAACAGCCCGAGCAACGCCGCAGCCTGCAGCACAAACGTCACAAGCAGTGCCTTCATGCCAAAACGTGCGTCGATCCATCCGCCCAGGATGTTCGAGATCAGGCAGAACACGCCGTAGGCCATAAGCGTGGTGCTCGCCTGAACAGTGCCCATGCCCAGCACCTGCTCAAGATAAGGCGTCACGTAGCCGTAGAACACATAGACCGATCCCACGCCAAACAAAAAGATGAGCATGCCGGTGATGATGCTCGGTTCGCGTAGCAGACCCGCCTGCTCGCGGAAGGTAGCGGGTTCGTCGGTCTGTCCGGCGCGCGGCATAAACGCCACGAGCGCTCCGCAGATCAAAACGGCAAAGGTCAGCGTACCGTACATGGCCACGTGCCAATCGAGCGTGTCGGCCACAAACTTGCCGATCGAAGTGACAAAGACCATTGCCACGGAAAACGCACCATATACCACCGAGATGGCAAGCGAAGTTTGCTGCGGGGACAGCAGCTCTGGGATGTACGTCACGCCCACGGCGAGCAGCGCGCCCGAGACAGAGCCCAGGACAATGCGCGAGATAAACAGCACCTGGAAGTTGGGCGCCAACGCCATGACCAGGTTGCCGAGTACAAAGACGATGCTGTAGCACACGAGCAGCTGGTAGCGGCGGAATCGCCCCGTGCTGAGCGCAAGCGCCGGCGTAGCGATGGCGTAGACGAGCGCGAACACGCTGATGAGCTGGCCTGCAGTGGCAAGTGATATGCCGAGTTCCGTCGCCAAGTCGCTTTCGATGCCGATGACCACGAACTCTGAGCAGCCGAGCGAGAATCCCAACAGCACGAGCAGCGCCAGGCAGAGCTTGGTGCGCGCGGGGGAGAGCGCGGCGGCGGTTGACTTACTTTTAGACGTGGTTGCGGCGGTCAAGGTTGTCACTCCAATGTCGCATGAATAAGCGGGATTCAATCCCTGCAACTCTAACAGAATGTGTCAGGTGCCTGCCTCCTTTGTCGCAGGCTGTGCTTGCCTGTATAGTCGCAATACAGGCGAAGATGGTCTCAGGTACATTGCGGGCGACAGGAGATCCCATGGGTATGCATGCGACAAAGGTTGCAGTGGGCGAGGGCAGGTTTGCGCTCGAGGCCCAGCTGACGGTGACGCCGCGAGGCATGGCGGTGTACGCCTGCTCGCCGGAGTTTGCTCACCTGGGCGCCACGGCTCAGGCCATTCCGCGCCCCGAGCCCGGGCGCACGGCAACGGTGAGCATCCTGGCTGTCCCGTGCCATCGAGACGAGATCCCGGCGCACGATATCGCGGCGGCGCTGGCCACGCGCTTTGGCGTGCCGGTAGTTGCAAGCACGGGTTTTCATGTTGAACAGGCGAGCGGTGACGACCTGCAGCGCGTGCTCGACACCACCAAGGAGCTCATCGCCGCGCTCGAGGAAGCCGCAGCCCGCATTCTGCGCGCCGGCTGGGATGAGGGCGGCGCGGGCGCCGAGGTCGTGGCGGTCGATGCCGCGACCGGCGAGGCGCTCGGCCCCGTCGATCGCATCGGGGCCCATACCGGCGAGGGCATCCTGCATCAGGCATTTCTGACGCTTTTGGTCGAGGGCCGGGGCGAAGACGCGCGCCTACTGCTCTGTCGCCGCAGTCCGCTCAAGCGCCTGTGGGGCGGGGTGCTGGCCGATAGCTGCGCCGGCCATCCGCTCCCCGGGGAAGACGTCGCGGCCGCCACGGCGCGCCGCATCAACGAAGAGCTCGGCATTGCGCGTGAGCCCGATCAGCTCGAGCACCTCGGACACGTGGTGTACCGCGAGGACCACGGCGACGGCCGCTGCGAGTGCGAATGGTGCGAGGTCTACCTTGCCCATGTTGAGCCGGGCGAGCTGCATATCAACCAAGAGGAGATCTCGGAGGTGCGCCGCGTGGCTCCGTCCGAGCTCGACGGCTACCTGCAGGGTCACCCCGAGCAGCTGGCCCCCTGGCTCCGCGAGGCCCTCGGCGACCCATTCATCCGCACGGCCCTCGCTATGTAGAAAAGACAGTCCCTTTGCCACATCCAAACCGTCACAACATTCGGCGAAAATCTCGAAAACGAGGAAAAGCGTCGAATGTTGTGACGGTTTTTGTCTAGGGAATCGCTTCTCATCCAAAAAATCCGCTTGACTGTATTGCCGCAACACAGCGCAACGTAAGGGGTGTCCGATAACGGGCGCCCCTTTTTAAGCGGCAACATGGCTGCGAATTCGGAGCGCCCCCAACAAGAAAGGTGGGGAGATGGAAGCGGAAAAGAAGGCGTTTAAGATCACCAAGCGCGAAATTGGCTTTGTGCTGGGTATCGTTGTCTTTTTGCTGGTGAAGTTTCTTCCTTTGGCGGAGCTGAGCTCGACGGTCGAGCTCACGGTCGGCGGTCAGACCTGTCTGGCACTGACGCTCGCCACGGTGGTGTTCTGGGCATGCGGCGTGGCACAGCCGGGCTTTGTGGGCCTGCTCTACTGCGCACTGCTCGTTCTGTTTAAGGTGTGCGTGGACGACACGGGCGCCGCGAGCATCTCGGCGACGGTCGCCTCCACGTTTAGCTCGTGGACCAAGGCCACCATGTGGCTCGTCATCGGCGCCTACCTCATCGCCAGCGCGGTCAAGGAGTCGGGCCTGGGCGAGCGCATCGCCTACGCGTTCATGCTCAAGTTCGTGCGCGACGCCAAGTCGCTCATCATCTCGATCTTCGCGCTCACCTTTGTGCTGTCGCTGCTGATCCCGCATCCGTTCCCCCGCGCCTTCCTCATCCTCGCCGTCGTCTCGGTCATTGCCGAGTCCGCCGGCTACGGTGACGACGACAAGGGCAAGCTCGGCTTCCTCGTGTTTGCCGCTGCCGCCCCGGGTTCCATGTTCTTCCTGACGGGCGACTCCACGCTTAACCCGCTCGTTGCGCAGTACAGTGCCGAGGCCGGCGGCATGAGCCCGTCCTTCGTCGACTGGTTCCTGTACATGAGCGTGCCTATGCTGGTTGCGCTGCTGTGCACCCTGTTCCTGGGCCTTTTCCTCTTTAAGCCCAGCAAGGAGCTCGTCTACGATCGCGAGCAGATCGTGGCCAAGCAGGCCGCGCTCGGCAAGCTCTCCGTCAAGGAGATCCGCACCATCGTGTGGCTTGTCATCGCCATCGCGCTGTGGCTCACCGTCTCGGGCGACTATATCGGCTGGGTCACCCTGGCCATTGGCGTCGCTCTCGCCATGCCCATCATCGGCGAAGTCCTCACTCCCGCCAGCTGGAACGCTGTCGACATCAAGTCCCTCATGTTCCTGACGGCCGCCATGGCCGTGGGCTCCGTGGGCGGTGCCACCGGCATGAACGCCTGGATCGCCGACGTCGTGCTCCCCAGCTCCGTCCCCGAGAACATCTTCCTGTTCGCCCTGCTCGTCGCCGCGCTTTCCATGATCATCCACATGTTCATGGGCTCGGTCATGGCCGTGCTCGGCGTGTGCGTGCCGGCATTTATCAGCTTTGCCGCCGGCTCCAGCGTGAGCCCACTCGCCGTGGCGCTCATCGTCTTCACGTCCATCAACATCCACTACATCCTGCCGTTCCATAACCTGCCGATCCTTATCGGCGAAGGCAAGGACGCCGGCGGCTACACCTCCAAAGAGGCTATGCGCATGGGCATCCCCCTCACCGCGGTCGTCTTTGTCGTCGTGCTGGTCGAGGCCGCCTGGTTCCACCTCTTTGGCCTGATGTAAGCGGTCGAGCGCCTCGGCTGTAAGCAGCCAAGCGCTTGAACTTCGAGTGGTCGAGCGCTCCATTTGTGAGCGCCGCGGCCCCATTACGTTACCCCGTCCGGCGGCACCCCGTCGCCGGACACTCTCCCGAAAGGAGTACGCCATGTCCACTACTGATGCTTCCCAGATCCACGACCTGCGTTCCGCGCTCGACTTTTTGCGTGAGATGCCGGGCCAGCTGCTCGAGACCGACACTCAGGTCGATCCCGATGCCGAGGTCTCGGGCGTCTACCGTCACGTCGGTGCTGGCGGCACCGTCATGCGCCCGACCAAAGAGGGTCCGGCGATGGTCTTCAACAACGTCAAGGGCTTTGACGACGCCAAGGTCTGCATCGGTATGCTTGCCAGCCGCAAGCGCGTTGCCGCCCTGCTCGACCTGGACGAGGAGCACCTGGGTCTCGAGATCGGCAAGCGCTTCGAGAACCTGATCGCCCCTGAGCAGATCGCCGAGGGCAAGCACGTCGACTGCCAGGAGGTCGTGTACAAGGCGACCGACGAGGGCTTTGACCTGCGCAAGATCGTTCCCGCTCCCACCAACACGCCCGTTGACGGCGGCCCCTACATCACCATGGGCCTCGCCTATGGCACGAGCCCCGATGGCACCCAGTCCGACGTAACCATCCACCGCTTCTCCTGCGTCGACAAGGACAAGCTCGCCATGTGGATCACCCCGGGCAGCCGTCACCTGGGTGCGTTCTTTGACGAGTACTGCCAGCGCGGCGAGGATATGCCCATCTCCATCTCCATCGGCCTGGACCCCGCCGTGTACATGTGCTGCGGCTTCGAGGCTCCCACCACGCCGCTCGGCTTCAACGAGCTGCAGATTGCCGGCGCCCTGCGTGGCCACGCCGTCGAGCTTGCCGACTGCGTCACCGTTCCGCAGAAGTGCATTGCCAATGCCGAGTACGTGCTCGAGGGCTACCTCATGCACGACGAGACCATCAACGAGGACGTCAACGGCCACGGCTACGCCATGCCCGAGTTCCCCGGCTACACCGGCGGCGCCAAGGTATGCCCGGTGATTAAGATCACCGCCGTCACCACGCGCGTCAATCCCATCATGGAGAGCTGCATCGGCCCTTCGCACGAGCACGTTTCCATGGCCGGCATCCCCACCGAGGCTTCCATCTACAAGATGGTCGAGACCGCTATCCCGGGCCGCCTGCTCAATGTTCACGCTGCCCCCTGCGGCGGCGGCAAGTTCGTTGCCATCATGCAGTTTAAGAAGTCGAGCAAAAATGACGAGGGCCGCCAGCGCAACGCCGCCATGCTCGCCTTCTCGGCATTCTCCGAGCTCAAGCACGTGATCCTGGTTGACGAGGATGTCGACATCTTTGATATGAGCGACGTGATGTGGGCCATGACCACGCGCTTCCAGGCCGACGTGGACCTCATCACCATCCCTGGCTGCCACTGCCACGTGCTCGACCCGTCCAACGACCCCGCGTTCGATCCTTCGATCCGCGAGCACGGTATCGCCTGCAAGGCCATCTTCGACTGCACGGTTCCGTTTAACCTCAAGAAGAACTTCATCCGCTCGCAGTTCATGGAGATCGACAAGGACAAGTGGGCCGCCGAGCTCGCCTTCTAGTAAGTAGCCCTACCAAGTAGTTAAGGAGTTGTCATGCCTGAGTCTTCTGTTCGTCCCCGTCGCATTGTCGTTGGCGTTTCTGGTGCCAGCGGCGCTGCGCTGGGCCTCGAGTGTCTCAAGTGCCTGCGTCAGGCCGGTGCCGAGTCGGCGCTTGTCGTCACGCGTGGGGGAGAGATCACCATCGAGCAGGAGCTCGGCATGACGCTCGACGAGTTTGCCGCGCATGCCGATGTGGTCTACGACAACAAGAACATCGGCGCCGCCATCGCAAGCGGCACCTATCCGGTCGATGGCATGATCGTGGCCCCGTGCTCCATGAAGACGCTCGCCGGCATCGCAAGCGGCTACAGCGAAAACCTGCTGCTGCGTGCGGCCGACGTGCAGATGAAAGAGCAGCGCCGCCTGGTGCTCATGGTGCGCGAGACGCCCTTCAGCGCCATTCACGTCGACAACATGGCGCGCCTGGCGCGCGTACCGGGCGTCATGCTCATGCCGCCCATGCTCACGTTTTACAACGGCCCCGCCACGCTCGATGACGCGGTGCATCACATCGCCGCCAAGGCGCTCGAGGCCGTCGGCGTGTCATGTGCAAACTATAAGCGCTGGTCATAGGCGTCTTTAGGGTAGGATACGAGGAGTGTTTGAGCCCGCTGCCCCTGTGGGCGGCGGGCTTTTCGCGTCAAAGGATGTGTCGGGAGGATCTATGCAGACGGGCATGTATGCGATTAGCGAGATGGCGAGCTTGTTCAATGTTTCGCGCCAAACGCTCATCTACTACGACAAGATCGGTCTGTTTAAGCCCGCCGTGGTGAACGAAAAGGGCTACCGTTTCTATTCGCCCACGCAGATCCCGCTCATGCGTCTGATCTGCATGCTGCGCGACCTAGGGCTCGAACTCGACGAGATTGACCGCCTGACCTCGACGTTCGACATTGGCGAGATGACCGATCACCTGCGCTCGCGGGTTCAGGCGCTCGACAAGCAGATTGCCGGGCTCAAGGCTGAGCGCGCGAGTGTGCAGGAGCGCCTGAGCTTTTACGACGAGGCAGTCTACTGGCGCGAGCGCGAGGGCAGTCCGGAACTCAAGCAATTCGAGCGCCGCTACGTGGTCTTTGAGGAGTTTCCGGGCGATATCGAGCGCGGTCGCTCGATGCTTCACCCCACGCTCATGCGGGCAATCCTGCGCATGCGCACGTTGACGGGCACGCGCCCCATGCGCGGTTGGGGCGCCATGCTGCGTCGCGAGGCGCTGCATTCCGACGACCCCATCGCCGGTGCCGGCTCCTTTGCCGTGCTGCCGCGCGGTGCCGGGGAGCTGCTGCCGAGCGATCCTGCCGAGCTGGCAGAGATTGGCGTCGAGGTGTTGCCCGAGGGCACATACCTGTGCATGAGCCGCTGGGGCATGCCGTACGAACCCGAGGGCATTCGTGCCATCGTGGCCTGCATGGACGAGCACGCACTCCAGCCCATCGGCGATGCCTTCGATTTTTGCTACCTCGATACCACCAGCTACGACGAGTCCCACCAAGAGGACTTCTGCTGCATCCAAATCCCCGTAGCCCTCCAGATGTGACAAGAGGACAGTCCCTTTGTCACATTCGCGGCATGGCTGCCGCCCAAACCGTCACAACATTCGATGAAAATCTCGAAAACGAGGAAAAGCGTCGAATGTTGTGATGGTTTTCCTATCTGTGCCGGCGAGCCGCCGTGCCGTATGGGGGTATAAGGCTAGCAAGTGTTTATTTGCGAGGCTTAAGGGGCGCCCCGTATGGATATCGATAGCTTTGAATGGTGGTACAGCGAGGGCGAGGCTCCGGATGAGGTGTGGGACGAGCCCTTGCCAAGTGATGAGTTGAGCGACGGGACCGATGTGGACTCCGATGCTGGCGATGCGCTTGACTCGGATGCCGATTCCGACCCCGCCGAGCCCCTGACCTTTGAGCAGGCTTGGGCCCAGGCCGAGGCCGACGAGGCAAAGGCCGATGCCACGGCCACGCTGGGTGAGCCAGCCGACATGTCCATCTCGCCGGCCAAGACCCCGCAGCCGCGCCACACCATCGACCCCGGCAGCACGGCATCCTTCAGCATACTCGACGTGCCCGCGCAGGGTGCCCAGGCGCCCGCCCCCACGCGTCGCCCCAACCTGGCTCGCGAGGAAGACGCGGCCCGCCGCTCACCGCTCGGCCCCATCCTCATCGCCTTCATGGCCGGCGTCATCGCTTGCTCGGCGATCGGAAATGTCTGGAGCCACGTGGAGCAACAGCGCAAGGACGCCGCCAAGGTCGAGATGTCTGTCGAGCAATCGCTCAGCCGCACGCGCTCGGTGCATGTGTCGGTCGAGGTTAAGGACGGCGCGACGTGGGATACCGCGCGCGGCGATAGCCAAATGCTCGTCCATATTGTGGGCCGCACGCTCAGGGGACAAGCAATCGACGAGTATCAATACGTTAATTCCGAAGGTGACGGCATCGAGCTCAAGCCCGGCGACTACGAGCTCACGGTCGATGAGCCGCCCGTCGCCACCGACGGCACGCGTTACCGTGCCTCAAAGCGCATGGTTCCGGTGAGTTTTAATTCACAGGCGCCCGATACGGTCGATAGCACGCCGCAGGGCGGGTTTGACCTTTACGCTATTGCTCAATAACTGCGCCTGACGCTCAACCCCGCCGCCAAGAGTGGGACAATAGCCCTCGATACTGTTGTTTATTTTTGGAGGAAGTAGCATGTCCACCGTCACTACCATCAAGCGCGGCGGCCTCACCGCGGCCATCGATTCCATGGGTGCCCAGCTCACGAGCCTTGCCCTCAACGGCAACGAGTATCTGTGGCAGGGCGACCCGGTCTTTTGGGGCAAGCACGCGCCCATTCTGTTCCCCATCGTGGGCTCACTGCGCAACAACACGGCAACATCTGCGGCTGGCACCTGCGAGATGCCGCGCCACGGCCTCGCGCGCATCGTCGAGCACAAGCTGGTCGAGGTCTCCGAGGACGGCTCGTCCGTCACCTACGAGATCACCGACACGCCCGAGTCGCTCAAGGCTTTCCCCTTCCACTTTAAGCTCAACATGACCTATGCCCTAACCGGCGACGCCACGCTTACCCAGACCTTTGCCGTCACCAACACCGGCGACGTGGCCCTGCCGTTCTCGGTGGGCGGCCATCCTGCATTTAACGTGCCCGCCCCCGGTGCCGAGGACGAGACGTTCGAGGATTACGAGCTGGCATTTACCGAGGCTTGGACCAACGAGGCCCCCATCATCACGCCCGATGGCCTCATGACGTTCGAGGGCAGCTACAAGGCGCCCGATAACTCGGACGTGCTGCCCATCACGCACCGCAGCTTCGATAACGACGCCATCATGTTCACCGATACCCCGGGCTCCACGCTCACGCTGCGCGGTCGCAAGTCGGGCCACGGCGTCAAGATCGACTTTGAGGGCTT
>CABUDS010000025.1 GCA_902490405.1 uncultured Collinsella sp. | reverse complement strand
AGCTGCTGCGCTGAACGGCGTGCCTGATCGGCAGACTGTCGGCAAAAGTCCGGACAGTCTGCCGGCCTCGGTCGCTACATCGTTCCCTTGCTCGCAGCGTAATGTTCCGCCTGCTTAAGGGCGTCCTCGTAGGCGCGCTGCTTTGCTTCGTACTCTAGCGCGTAGCGCTCCTGCTCCGCTCGCCCGGGAACAGGCACGGTCATGCTTCGCAGGTCCATTGGGGCAAGTTGCACAAGCGCGTCTCCGTGCGAGGTGTCCGCCAGTTTCTTCTGCCCCTCATCGGACGACAGGTATGCCAGGACAAACTGGGCAAGCAGCTCGTCCTCAAAGGTAGCGCAGAACATGGCGTCGCAGGGGACAATGCTCTCAAACAAAAGACCGCGCTCCACGGGGCGCTCAGAACCGACAGAAAAGTGGCCTGGCGTGATGAGGGCAAGCTTGAATGGAGGCCCGACGCGTGATATGAGAAGGCTCGCCTCGCGGGCGTCGATCGGTTTGGCCTTCCGAAAATCTTCGTAGTCTACACGGCTTACATCGTAGATATCTGTATCGGGGACACGCTCAAGTACATCTTCTGCGGCAATGATTGCGCCATCATGAAGATGCTTTAGCGACAGGTAGTAGCAGTCGTGCTGTTGGTAACTGTCTGTCGGATCTGATTCGGGCAGTTTGGTTACAACGCTGCGGGCGGTGCCGCGGTAGATTGGCGCTAGCGACCCAAGGGGGATGAACATTCTCTCGTCGAACGATCCGCTCTTTGTATTGGGTAATAGGGGATAGATGCCGTTGCCCTGATCCTCGAGCCGATGCCAATAGACTGGATTCTTTTGATCGCCGTAGGCTCGGTCGACGGAATCGAGGAGCTGGTGCAGAATCTCATCGGTCATTTGCTTGTCGTCAAAGCTCCTGCCGTCAAAAAGGAAATACGGATCATTGGGCTCGCCGTCGCCAATAAAGAGCAGCGCGCGACCCTCGGCCTTTTTGGCAATGGTGTTGGGAAGAAGCACAATGCTCTTTAGCAGGCCGAGGTCACAAAGAAGGCGACGTCCATCTACGGCTCGCGCCAGATTGAACAGACGGTCCGAAATCTGAATGACGGCCGTGGCATGGGACTGAGAGCAGGCAATGGATGCCGCAAGAAAGATGTAGTACCACTCAGTGACCGAAAGCAGATCGGGGATGCCTGCGCTGCGTTGCAGCTGCTTCGAGCGCGTTCTGAGGAAATCCAGGACTCGCGCATTTGCCGCATCGATAGATGCCGGGAATTGGGATAGCGGTCGTAGCTCGGGGGGCCTGCAGTAAATGAGTGCTGATTCGTACGTGTGAGAGGCTGCGTCCTGCTCGTAGTCGTATAAAAAGATATTCTCTTCGATGGCAGTAAACGTCGACGTCGGGACTTTGACTCGGTTTTTGCAAACGCAAGCGGGCACATAATCCCATTCGTCGGTTGCTTCGTTGTAAACGCGGTCCTCAAACTCAAACGAGGCGGCCGAAGGTCGCTTGAGGTCAATCCCCAAAACAGACCACGAGGGGCCATCGACGTGCTCGCTCGAAAACTCAAAATCGCGACAGCACAGTTCAATGAGCCTTTTCGTTCTCGACGAAGGCTGATATTTCTCGACCATATGAGACACAAGATCCGATAGATATCGGCTCATATATGGCTTGAGATCTTCGTTTAAGCGAAGAGTTGCAAATTCTGCTTTAGTTTTGAGCATGCGCACCTCCTGCATATTCCCTATATTGCGCGGTTCGCTGACTGGCCCGTCGCGGCTCAATTGCTTTCAGTCTACAAGAAGAGCAGTTGCGGCGTTTTTCAGACGGGGCACTCAAATGAAAAAGAAAAAAATCGAATGGTGCGTATGAGGCCGTACGCATTGGGTAATATTTCGCTAGATACTAACACTAAGAGATTTGCATATCTCCTAGTTGTATCAAGCTACAGTGGATAAACCAACTAGTTGTTTCAGCAACGAAAGGAAAGTTAATGAACGGATACGACACGTATAGGATCGAGCCAGACGCTCTCAAGAAGCCAACAACAGTGAATATTTTCGGCATGATTCTGCAAACCCTCTTTGCGGTTGTGCTGTACGTTGTCGCCGTCGACATGATGTGCTTGCTGACGACGTGGCTCGGCGGCTTTATGTTCGAGATTGGCGAGGGCAACACGGTGATTCCGCTCCATTCGTGGCGCCTGGTGGCGTTTAGGGCGTACTGGGTTGTGCTGGGCGTGGCGGTCGTTGCGGCGCTTGCCCACAAATGGATTGTGCTGTTAACGGGAGAGCGCGAATCCGACATGTGCGAGCTGCTCGGTGCAATTGAGGGTGCGGGCGCATTTGCATCCGTCGTCTGCGCGATCGTCTGTTTGCTGGGCTGTGCCGCCGCATTTGATTGGTGGGCTGGCGTTACCGGAAAGATGGCTTCGGATTCCCGCGCCAATGATTATCTGCTTTGGGCTGTTGTCTTAACAGTCGGAACGATTGTCGAGTGGCGAATTGTCGAAGGAGTTCTCAAGGCTTTATTCCCTCATGAGTGCTTGTTCCACGGGCTTCGCTTTGCATCTGCCTGCGTGGTTACTCCTCTGCTCGCGCTTGTGCCCACAGCACTGGTCATCGTCGTGTGCGCGGTGGTGGTAGGCCTTTTTGCCGGGATTGTGTTCGCATCGCTTGCGATCCCCGTGGTTATCACGGTTATTGGCATTGCCATCGCTATGAGTCGCTAACCCACAACGCAATCCAAATATCTCGCATAAAGAAAGGAACGACCATGTCGGTATTCTCTAACGCTCAAAAGCTTCTGCTGCTTGCCGTACTTACCGCTCTTATGGCTGGTGCCCTGATGTACGAAGTGTTGCATCCCACACTGTTTCCGCTGCTCAAGCAGGGCATTTTGCAGCTGCTCTACCACATTCCGGTCTTTACCCAGCCGGGCAACGTGATCTATCTGGAGTCGGCGACATCGCTGGCACTGTAGTGGTTTAAGGGCTCGGCCCACATCGAAGGAAAGAAAACCAATATGGAAAGGAAGGCGCCCATGACTCAGAAGCAGTATCGAAACATCGATCGCTACCAGGACTTGCTCAATCGAATTGCGCCTACGCGTCTGGTGGAGCAGACGCGCCAGAGTGTTATTGGCCACGAAGGAAGCTTGGAGGCCTTTGTGACGGCGCTGAGCTTTGAGGTCAACCGCTGCGTGATGTTGGCACGCGGCGCCGACCCGCGCGACGTTCTTTCGCCCGCTGCCATTTTGGTGATGGGTTCCACCGGCACGGGAAAAACCCACACCATCAAGGCCGTGGCAGATGCCGCGGGGCTCAAACTGTTCGTGTTCGATGTCTCCACCATGACGGGCGAGGGCTGGCGCGGTGCCAGCATGAGCAACTGCCTGTCGCAGGTCGCGGACTATCAGGCTGCCAATCCCGGCGAAATTTGCTTGGTGCTCTTTGACGAGTTTGACAAGGCGGTTCGTGCCGAGCCCGATGGGGGCGAAGTTGCATCGAGCTTTAGTCCATCGCAGTCGTTCCTTAAGCTCTTGGAAGGCGGGGAGATGCCGTTTGAATGTGATACCTCCAAGAGTGCGGCTATTAAGACGCTCAACCTCGATCAGGTTGTTTGCATTTTGGGCGGCGCCTTTATGGGCTTGGATGCTCTGGTGCGCAAGCGCCTGAGTGACAAGTCTGGCACCACGGTCGGCTTCGGATCCTCGTATGCCGCCGTGCGCACCGCCGCAAAATCGGCAAACGAGCTGCGAGACAGTGCGACCATCGAGGATGTTGAGACTTGGGGTATTATGTCCGAGCTGTGCGGGCGCATTGGCTCGGTGATTAACTTTAACGCCTTGAGCGTGGACGATCTGGTCCAGATTGCGTATGAACAGTACCTGCCCAAGTACAACAACATGATGGGAAATGGCGCCAAGATGGAGCTGATGGCAGATGCTGCTCGCCTTGCGGCGAAGCGCGCGGTTAAGGAAGGTGCCGGCGCGCGCGGCATGCTCCGTCAGCTGCGTCCCCTTATGATGTACGCCTGGAGGGACATGCGGGAAGATACCTATATTTCCCGTGCGACCTTGGTCGTGAGCGACGGGGAGCTTGCGGTTGCGTACGAGCACTCTCATGAGCCGCGGGGATTTTTGCGGGAAGAGATGGGGAAGAATTCGCCCTTTCTGAACGGGAGAGAGATTGAAGCCCTTGCGCTGGTGAGCAACTGGATGGAGCATGAGGACGAGGACGAGCATAAGCCGTATCAGCCTGAGTTTGCTTGGCTGGCGGATTTGGTGGACGGCTCGGCGCTCGACAAGATCGTGCAGGGCGGCAAGGCATTCGATCTTGCTGGGGTGTTGTTGCGCGGCGTTCCGTTTGATGGGCCGGAGCGCATTGCCGCCCACGAGCTGCTTAAGGCCTGCGCCTGCTACAACGACGTGCTCTATGCCGACAAGGAACAGTATCGCAACCTTGCCCAGGTGCTTACGCTCACCAAATTGGTGTACAAAAAAACGCCCGATTGCTTGCTGAGCCCGCTCGATGTGGTTATGAACGGCACGACTACGGGCAACGGTTTTCAGGGTCTTGGCGAGTGGGTCGATGCCATGAGCAGGTCCGAAAAGCCTTCGTTGGAAAAGTGGCAGTACTTGGCGGCCGGGGAGGCCCTGCGGATTTACGACCACTTTAGCAAATGCCCCGACCAGGTTAAGGAGCTTGCCGCCGAGGTGTCCCTGATGCGTGTCGCCCTTGCAGTGATGGACGTTGAGGAGCGTGAGGCATTGGAGTGTGATCTTGAGAAGCTGCTCGCTTCGTGCGAGTAATCGCCGACTGCTTCTCTTTCCTTTCTTCTATTTTCTCTGGTGGCATGGACGCCACTGTCTTAACCGCCCTGCGTGAGATTTTGTCCGTACGGGATGGTATTCAACACATGTAACAAAACAAGTGAGGGAGCGGCGGGGGAGAGCGAGGCGGTTTACAGAAATGAACATCCGTTATATGCGTTAGAAAAATAAAATTGTTCTTGCAACATACAAGCGGAGCGCATATACTGCAGTCATAGCGTATGAGATGGGGTCTCTAAAAGAGGCCAAGCACAGCAATTTGAGTTTATGTAGACGGGACTTGAGCATGAGCACCAGCAGTTTCTCCTTTAACAACGATAATAGTAGTTACATTAATCTCGAGACTATCCTTGGTTGCACTGTCGGTTCTCGCGCAGAGAACGGGCTTGTATTTCTAGATGAAGAGAAGCCATGCGGCGAAGAACTCGAGTATTTAGATGAGATTGAGCGCGAGCGGAACTATGAGTTTGGCTTTTGCGGAGATTAGTTTCATCACGATTCAATTCGCTCAATTTAATTACCCCGTTATCACCTCTTTTTAGCGGGGCAAGTTAGATCGACTATCTGTGTCAAACAACGGCTCACCGTGGGAAGGAATCGGCAATGAGCAAGAACATGAACAAGGACATGAACGGCAAGGCCTTGGGTAAGGCCAGGGCGGCTGGGCGCGTGGCGACGGTTGCTGCGGCGACGATTGCCATGACGGGCGGCTCGCTGCTGTCGCCTCTGACCGCGGCGGCGCAGGGTGCGGATGGCATTGGCGCCGCGGGCGCAACGGCTGCGGTGATGTCGCCGCTGACGAGCGCTGCGGCCGCCGGTACTGGCGCGGGTGCCGTGTCTGCAGCGCAAAAGGTCGCCGACCTGCAGGCTGCAGTTGATGCGGCGCGCGCTAAAGCTGCTACCGCCAAGGCCGATCTGGAAGCGGCTGCCGCTCCCTACGATGCTGCCGCCGTCAACCAGCAGCAGGCGCGGGGCGCCTATGACGCGGCCCGCGGTGCGAGCGATAGCGCGGCCTCCGCTGCTTCGGCCGAGCTGGAAAAGCAGCTGGGCGCTGCGCAGGACAAGGCCGATCAGGATGTCAAGGCGTTTGAGGACGCTCAGGCTGCGCTCGATGCTGCCAAGAAGGAGCTGGCGGACAAGGATGAAGCCCTGACTGCTGCCCAGAGGGCATCCCGTGATGCCCAGTCTGCGCTTGAGGCCGCACAGGCTGCTGCATCCGATGCTACGCCCGAGGCTGTAGCTGCCGCCCAGGCTGCCGCAGGGCAGGCTGCGAGTGACCTGGAACAGGCGAAGCAGCAGGTCGTTGATGCGCAGGCCAAGCTCTCGGATGCTCAAGACGCTGCCACTGCCGCCGCTGCCAAGCAGCAGGACGCGCAGGGCAAGCTTTCGGCAGCTCAGCAGGCAAAGGCCGCGGCAGATGCGGACGTGGATGCCGCGCAGACGAGCTATGACGCGGCCAAGGCCGATCTGGATCGAGCCGAGCAGGGCGCCGCGGGCCCGGAGTACGAGGCCGCCAAGGCAAAGGTGGCTGCTGCGTCCGAAGCGCTGACGGCCGCCAAGGCCGCGCAGTCGAAGTGCGAGAGCGAGCTTGCTGCCGCTGAGCAGGACGTTGCCGCCGCCGAGGGCGAGGTTCAGACTGCTCAGCAGGCAGTTGCCGATCAGCAGCAGGCCGCTGCCGATGCCCAGTCAAAGCTGGATGCCGCCGCTGCTGCCAAGACCGCTGCCGACGCCGCTCTTGACCAGGCCAAGACCGATCATGCCAGTGCGCTCACGGAGCTGGCCGATGCCCAGGCCAAGCTTTCGGCGGCCAAGGACGAGAAAGACGCTGCCGACAAGGCGCTCGATCAGGCGAAGGCCCAAAAGCAGCAGGCCGACCAGGCTGTGGCTCAGGCCCAGGCAAAGCTCGATGCCGCTCAGGCAACGGCGAATGCATCGGCGGAGAACTACCGCCAGGGTGCCATCGCATTCTTTAAGAGTGTGGGTGCCGACGATGCGGCGGATATCATCCTCAACTGCAAACTCGCTGGCTACAACAAGGTGGGCGAGGAAGTCGACGCGACGAGCCTGACCAATATGAAGCAGGCGGTTGTGTGGCTCAAAGCGTGCAACGAGTATCGCGCAAGCGTTGGCCTAGGCGAGCTCAAGGTGACATATGCCATGATGGCGACCGCCATCGCCGACGCGAACTTCTCCGATACGAAGGTCGCGCACGCTCAGCAGTTTAACGTGGGCGAGAATGTGGCGTGGAACTACGGAAGCAATCCGTTTAAGCAGTGGGTCGATCAGGAGAAGGCCATCTTTGATGCTGCCGCCGCCTCGCTGGGCGCGTCGGGCCTTACGGGAAAGGCCGCTTACGATTTCTATACAGCGCATAGCTCCCAGATTGATAACTACGCCGCACTGCACGGTGGACCAAACCCTTCGGTCGGACATTACATCAACGTGATCAACCCCGATTACACCGTGACGGGCATGGGCGTTTGCACGCGAGGGACGCTGTACGGGAGTACACAGGCGCAAACATTTGTATATTCTGGTCAATGGTATAAGCCGTATAACCTCAATCCGATGACGGTTGCAGAGTATGAGGCTGCGTTGAATGCGTGGTGTGACTCGTTGGCAAATCCCGAGCAGGGCGTGGATGCGGCACGCAAGGAGCTTGCTGTGGCGCAGGGCGTTGCCGACGATGCCGGCAGCAAGGTGAGTGCAGCATCGCAGGCCGTTGCAGCAAAGCAAACCCAGGTTGAGCGCGCTGCCGCTAACGTTGATGTCGCGGCAACCAAGGCCTCGGAGGCCCAGGCTGCCGTGGCGCAAAAGCAGGCTGCAGCTGACGCCGCCGCGCGTGCCGTCAGCGATGCCCGCGCCGATTTGAGCGCTGCCAACGCCGCTGTTGCGGCAGCGCAGGACGCCGTGGCCGCCAAGTCTGACGAGCTCGACATTGCCAAGGGCAAGGTGGCTGCTGCCAAGCGCGCACTGGACGCCGCTCGTGCCGGTGTTGGCGACAAACGGGATGCACTTGCCGCGGCCCAGGATGAGCTAGCGGCGTACTCAGCCGATATCGCCGCTGCTCAGCGTGCGTTTGATGCGGCGTCGTCTGCACTCGAAAGCGCGCGTGCCAATCAGCGCGAGGCGGAGGCCGAACTTCTTGCCACCCAAGGCGATGCCGATCAGGCAGGCATCGATGCTGCTGCCACTCAGGTGGAGCTCGATATGGCGCAGCGGGCTGCAAGCGATGCCGACGCCGTCGTGGCAACGGCTCAGGCAAAATCTGATGCAGCTGCCGCCCGCGCCTCTCAGCTTAAGAATGCCGCCGCAGCACTTGCCAAGGCCACTGGGGACAAAGCGACTGCCGATGCCGCGCTCGATGCAGCGGCGATGGCCGTGAGCGATGCCGAGTATGACGTGGTGGAGGCTGACGATGCCGTGGTGGATGCGACTGTCGCGCGCGACGCCTCTGCCGCCGCGGTTGCCCGCCTGCGCAGAATCAATATTGCCGAAGCCATTGTCAACGGCAGCACTGACGATGCGGACGAGGTACTTAACGCCAAGATCGCTGCGGCCCACGATGCCGCCGAGCGTGCCGCGACCGCCAAGGCCGAACTCGATGACGCCGTGGCTGCGACGGATGCCGTGGCGCCGGCATACTTGGAGGCGCTCGCCAACTACACCGCCGCCAAGGTCGAGCTCGACCAGGCTATTGCCGAGCTTAACGCCGAGATCGCTCGCCAAGAGGCCGCCGACCGCGGAAACGGCGAGCAGACCCAGCCCGTCACGCAAGTGACGTACCAGGCCAAGCATGCGGAGGCAAAGACCGAGGCCACGACTTGGCAGACGGCGATGCCCGCCACGGGCGATGCGTCCGAGCTGCTGGGTGAGACCTTCGTGATCGGCGGCACGGTCCTGGTGGCCGCCGGCGTATTCCTGTCCGATAAGCGCCGCCAGCTGATCCGTTAGGGACAGGGAAGCGCGCTGTTTTTGGCGCGCACCGCAGGGGCATGGGCTCTGCGGCGCGCGCCGCCTTTTTCTTCAAGATTGATTAAGGAGGGATATATGCAAATAAGAGGAGAGGCCGCGATCGCCTGCGGATTCATGGCGGGTCTGGCAACGGGGTTGCTGTTCGATGGATGTTTCGACAGCTATATCAATCGATTCTGCGATTTTGGTTTTTCGAGAGGCAAGCCTTGGAAAACAGCGCCAGCTCGTCAAGAGGTGGCTGCGCCCATCGAGCCCCGCAGTGTGGATACCTCAAAAATCAAGGTAATCGTCACTAAGAACGGCAAGATTTACCACCGTTCTACGGGGTGCAAAAGCCTTCCTCAAAACGCCATTAAAACAAGCGTACCATTAGCGGCTGCACTCAAGCGAGGCAAGACGCCCTGCCCAACATGCTGCCCGCCAACAGTGTGCTCGATCTAGTTTTTTGGGTGTTTGATCCGTTTGGATGGAAGAACGAAGGGTAAGCCCTAAGGGATACAGATGCCGGCCCGGCCTGCAATTTCTTCCATTGATTTGTCCAGAGTCGCACAGCACGGAGGTGTTGTTTGATGTCTATTTTCGTTACCGGAGACGTTCACGGTGTTGCCGAGTATGGGGCGAGTCGCTTCTCGTCGCGCGTTTGGCCATTGGGTCGAACGCTGACGCGCGATGACGTTGTCATCGTTGCCGGCGACTTTGGCTTTATATGGAGCGGCTCGAACACCGACAAATACTGGCTCGACTGGTTTGAGTCCAAGCCCTGGACCACGTGTTTTGTCGACGGCAATCACGAGAACCATCATCTGCTGGCGGGGCTGCCAATGCGTGAGTGGAACGGGGGCCTCGTTCACGAGGTTCGCCCGCACGTGCTGCACCTGATGCGCGGCGAGGTGTTCGACATCACGGGGACCACGGTGCTCGCCATGGGTGGCGCCGCGAGCCATGACAAACAGTGGCGTCAGGAGGGAAAGACGTGGTGGCCCGAGGAGATGCCGAGTGAGCGCGAGATCAAACACTGTCGCGCCTCGCTCGATCGCGCGGGCTGGAAGGTCGACTATGTTGTGACGCACGAGGCGCCGGTCGATTTGGCTGACGAGCTGTGCATGGAGTGCAATCGCGAGTTCTACGACGATTCGCTGCAGGCCTTTTTGGGCGAGCTCGACGGGCGGCTCGACTACCGCACCTGGTTCTTTGGCCATTACCATGACGATGAATGGCGCGATGACAAGCATCGCCTTATCTACCAAGATATCGTGCCGATCGAAGCGCGATGTGCCGATGGGCAGGATGAGACGGCGAGTGACTATTTTGAGCAAGAGCGTTAGGAGGTCCCCATGATCTGGTTTACCAGCGATACCCACTTTGGGCACGAGAACATGCTGCGGCTCGCCGACAGGCCTTGGTCGACTGTTGGGCAGATGAACGACGCCATGGTCGCTAGCATTAATAGCAAGGTCGCTGCGGATGACGAGCTTTACATTTTGGGTGACTTCAGCTTTAAGATGACGGTCCAAGATGCCTACGAGCTGCGCAAAAGCATTGCATGCAAGCGCATCCATCTGCTGCCCGGCAACCACGATAAAGACTGGACGCAGCCTGCGGTGGCGGATGCTTTTATCGTCGAGCCGCCCATTTGCGTGCTCAAGATCGACCGTCAGAAAATCGTGCTGAGCCACTATCCCATGGTCGACTGGCAGGGTATGTCGCACGGCGGCTGGCATTTGCACGGGCATATCCACAGCTGTGGCGACGCGTATAACAAGTTCAACCTTCGGCAGGGGCTGCTGCGCTACGACGTGGGCGTGGACGCCAACGGCTACGCCCCGGTGAGCCTGGAGGAGCTCAAGTCGTGGTTTGCACAGGTAGACGAGCCGGTGTGTTGCGTTAAGTGGCCGTGGTGGGTCAACGCCACGGGCGACGAGCAGGTCGAGCGCGATCTCGAAACCTATAAGAGGGAAGTGGTGATCCGATGACGGTCTATGTGACGGGCGACGTCCATGGCGGCGCTGACATGCAAAAGCTGCGCGACTGGGAGCTTGGGGATAGCCTGACGAGTGACGACTATCTGATTGTCGCGGGCGACTTTGGCTTTCCCTGGGATTTTTCTGCCGAGGAGTGCGCCGATATCGCCTGGCTGGAGTCGCGCCCCTATACCGTGCTGTTCGTCGACGGCAACCACGAACGCTACGACCATTGGGCGGAGCGCCCCATGGAGCTGTGGCATGGTGGGTTGACGCAGCGTCTGTCGGACACCTCGCCCATACGGCGCCTGACGCGCGGCGAGGTTTTTGAGCTCGACGGCTCAACGGTCTTTACCATGGGCGGCGCCACGAGCGTGGACAAGGAATACCGCATTCCGTATTCCAGCTGGTGGCCGCAGGAGCTGCCGGACGAGCGCAACTTTGAGGAGGCACGGACAAAGCTCGACGGCGTGGGCTGGAAGGTCGACTACGTGATCACCCACACCTGCTCCACGCGCATGCTTTCGCCCACGCTCTATCCGGCGCCCGGCTGGGATTGCCCCGGCGTTGATCGACTTACGGCGTTTTTCGATGAGCTGGAAGATCGCTTGGACTACAAGCGCTGGTACTACGGCCATTTTCATCGCGACGCCAACCCGGCCGAGCGTCACACCGTGCTCTACGACTGCATCGTTCGCCTGGGCGACGAGCTCCAGCCTTGGGATGTTGCGTAGGGGCGGGGCGTATTTGGCTATTCAGCCGTTATGGTGATGTTTTCCCGGTGTGCGCGGATAGCACCCCAGCTAAAGTGCTCGATCAGTTGCTCAGCAGAGCGCGGCGTGGTGTCCGGCGCGATGCCCGTTTGCCCGGCGAGCCAGCCCAGCAGTGCCTCGGGTGTGCTAAAGCGGGCGCGGAGCTCGCCCAGGTCCAGATCGCGATCGCGCTTGGAAAGGCGGCGGCCGTCCGGTGACATGAGCAGCGGGATGTGCGCGTAGTGCGGCGTGGGCAGTCCCAGCAGATGCTGCAGATAGATCTGGCGCGGCGTGGACCCCAGCAGGTCGCATCCGCGTACGATCTCGGTAACACCCATGGCGGCGTCATCGACCACCACGGCCAGCTGATAGGCAAACACGCCGTCGCTGCGGCGTACCAAAAAGTCGCCGCACTCGGTGGCGAGCGCCTCGCATTGGGCACCATACGTGCGGTCCACAAATTCGATCACATCGTCTGCGAGGTCGTCGACGGCGGGCACGCGCAGGCGCGTGGCCGGGGCGCGCAGGGCACTGCGGCGGGCAACCTCCTCGGCAGAAAGGCCTCGGCAGGCGCCGCGGTAGATGGGCGTGCCGTCACTGGCGTGCGGCGCGCTTGCGGTGTGGAGCTCGGCGCGCGTGCAAAAACAGGGGTAGGTGAGGCCGGCGTCTTGCAGCTGGCGCAAGGCGCTCTCGTACAGGTCTAGGCGATCGTGCTGGTAGTAGGGGCCTTCGTCCCACTCCAGCCCCAGCCAGGCTAGGTCCTCGATGAGCTGGGCGGCAAGTTCCGGGCGCTTACAGCGATCGTCCAGGTCCTCGATGCGCAACACAATGCTGCCGCCCTGGCTGCGGGCCGAAAGCCACGAGCACAGGCAGCTGAACACGTTGCCCAGGTGCATACGGCCCGAGGGCGACGGGGCGAAGCGCCCCACGACGGGCGCGGGAGCGGCCGGCGTCGTTGGCGCGTCGGCGGCGGGTGTTGCTATGTTGCGTGCGTTGATGTCCATGCGGACGAGTATAGCGCGGGGCGCGGTGGGGGAGACGCTGCCGTGGCCTGCAAGTTGCTGAGGCCGCGCGTTGCGCGTGCCGGACCACCGGCTCGGCACCTTAATCGTCGTCAATCAATCTAGCCCTCAAACGACAGAAACCCCGGCAGCTCTTCGCAACTGCCGGGGTTTCCGCGGAAAAGGGGGACATGATCCTCGAGCGAACGGCAAAGGGGCAAACCGTTTTCGCTCAACTGCTTTATGCCCCTCGCTCGCCGGCTTAATCGGCTCATGCCGCGCCCACACAAAGCCGCTACACCTGTGATGGAGCTATGAAGTGGTATCTATTGCCGGAGCGGGCTATGCCAAGGAGTGTCCCAGATTGCCGACAGATAAGGAACGTCCCCAGGTGCCGGCCGCGGGCGTGACTTTTGTCCCGTTTTGACGCTCCGCTGGCCTAGATGTTCGTCACATGAACCCGCAAACGTGGGACAATGACGCTACTGGTACCACAGACAAAGGATGTGCCTATGAACGCCCCCGTTGCCCAGCCCTGTTGGCAGCGCCGCCTGTTTGCGCGGTTCGCTTCCGTCTGCGCACTCGTCGCGCTTGCGTTGTTGCTGCTGCCTGCCGTCGCGCACGCCGACGGCTACTCCATGAGCCAAACCTATATCGGTGCCACGGTTGAGGCCGATGGCTCGCTGACCGTTGTCGAGGGACGCCAGTTCGATTTCGACGATGACATTAACGGCGTGTATTGGGATATCAATACAGGCTCTAACCAGCAAGGCGGCTCGGTGGTCGTCAATGTGCTGAGCGTCGAGGAAGACGACACTGCGTTTAACAAGGTCGACAGCGCAAATAAAGGCGACGACGGCGTTTACACGGTGGAACAGTCCGACGACGGCGTAAAGATTAAGGTGTTCAGCCCTCACGAGAGCGGCGACAGCGCAATCTACTACGTGAGTTATTCCATGACCGGTGCGGTTATGAACTGGGCCGATACCGCCGAGCTCTACTGGAAATTCGTCGGCGACGGCTGGTCGGCGGACTCCGATGACGTCGAGATGGAAGTCTACTTTGCAAATGCCGCTGCCGGGACGGCTGCCGTCAAGGGCGATAACTTCCGCGCATGGGGCCACGGCCCGCTGACGGGCGACGTGTCGCTCGATGCGGACGAGCCCATGGTCACCTATACCATTCCCTGCGTGCATGAGGGCGAATTCGCCGAGGCACGCATCGCCTTCCCCAGCGACTGGGTGCCGCAGCTTGCCGTCTCGGGCGAAAAGCGCATGTCGACGATTCTGAGCGAAGAGAAGGAATGGGCCGACGAGGCCAACGCTCGCCGTGAGCACGCGCGTGCGGTTGCCGGCGCGATTGCCGTGGTGTGTGTTGTCGTGGCGGTTGCCTATACCGGTGTGATCGTGATGCTTAAGCTGCGCAGGCCCAAACCCAAGCCGCTCTTTCAGGACGAGTACTTCCGCGATGTGCCCTCGGCCGACCATCCCGCGGTGCTTGCAGCTCTCATGAGCTGGAACGACGTGCCCGATCAGGCATATATCGCCACGCTTATGAAGCTCACCGACGACCGCGTGATCAAGCTGGAAGAAGCGACCGAGACCAAGAAGAAGGGTCTGCTCCGTCGCGAAAAAGAGGAGCAGACGTATCGCATCACAGTGACCGGCGAGGCCTGGAAGGCTGCCAAGAAGGACGGCATCGATCGCGATGTGCTCAAGGTCTTCTTCGCCGGCGTTAAGCCCGATAAAGACGGCGTCCGTTCGCGCACGTTTAGCGAGCTGGAGGAGTATGCCAGCGAGCGTACTGAATCTGTTGGCGACAAGCTCGAGGACTATCAGAGCACGGTTAAGGGCAAGCTGGAGGAGCGCGAGTTTATCGCATCGGATGGCACTATCGCGATGGTGGCCGGCCTGGTTCTCGGCATCATCATTGTCTTTGGCATTTTGGGCTCTCTGTTCTATACCGACTTTGCGGACGCCAACGTCGGTGCCGCTATGATTTCAATCCCCGTCACGATCGTGGGCTTTGTCCTGAGCTGCACCTTCCGCCGTTACACGCCGGAGGGCGCCGAGGTGGCGGCTCGCTGCAAGGCGCTCAAGCATTGGCTCGAGGATTTCACACGCCTAAAGGAAGCCGTCCCGGGCGATCTGGTGCTGTGGAACAAGCTGCTGGTGATGGGCGTTGCCCTAGGCGTTTCGAAAGAAGTGCTGCGACAGCTGGCCGAGGCCGTGCCTGCGGACCTGCGCAACAGCGACGATTTCTACGACAACTACCCCTGCTACTGGTGGTATTACCATCACTACGGCAACGAGTCTCCGCTCGATTCGTTCAACGATGTGTATCACGAGACCATCCGCGAGTTGGCTTCGAGCTCCGATAGCTCGAGTGGCGGCAGCGGCGGCGGCTTCTCTGGCGGCGGTGGTGGCGGCGCCGGCGGAGGCGGCGGCGGAACATTCTAGAGAGCGCTTGCTTTGGGGTGAATCTTTCTGGGCGGTTGCCAGGGAAGATTCATCCCATTTTTGTGCATCGAAACGGGCCATACTTTCCGCTGCGGACCTTCGCGCAAGGGGCAATGGGCAAAAAATGCCAAATATGAGTACTGTTGCCTAGATTGTCACATTTGTTTGTACTAAAAAATGGACTCCTAACGATATTATTTCTCGTTAGGAGTCCATTTTATTGTACATTTGGGGAGATACGTTAGTTCATCCGACGCATCGAGACGCCTAAGAGACCCGAAAAAGCCGAATTGCGCTGCTACTAAAAAGGTAACAGTACTCATATTTGACGTTTTTTGACCACAGCTATTTGCAGACCCTCTATAGGGTGATGCCGGCGAGGGCTTCGGCTACTCATTGGGGACAGACTTAAATGACCAGTCGTTGGGGATCAGTCATTGGGGACGTTCTTAAATGACTAGGTGTGGCTGCTGGGCTAGACGGTTAGGTCCAGCTCGTAGAGGAAGCTTTCGCGCGGCATGGCGTGGCGGCGCTCTTCGCGGTTGGCGCGGTGCGTGGCGGTGCGCTTAAAGCCGTGCAGTTCGTAGAACTTCCACGAGCAGTTGGAGTCGGTGTACAGGTGCGCCCTTGTCGCCCCGCGCGAGGAAAGGTACGAGACGGCGGCATCGAGCAACACCGAGCCAACGCCCAGGCCGTGGACTTCGCGATCAACGGCAAGCAGTGTGACCTCGTTGTCGTGCGGCAACGGGCTGCTCTCGAGCAGGCGGTTGTTGGTTCGGATGGTTGCGCGCACAAACGAGAGATACTCGGTGCAGGCATCGGGCTCCAGCTCGCGCATCTGCGAAAGCAGCGCGCGTTCGGTATCCATCCAATGTTCCTTGACGGTGGCGCCGGAGCTCTGTCCCGCACGCGCGAGTGCAATGCCACGCGCCTGACCGTCGATTACGGCAACTTGCGAAAACGTCGAGGACGAAAGGCAATAGGCGAGGTCGCACGCGGCCTCAAGGCGGTTGTACTCATCGTTATCCGAATTGTTATGCCAAAGCTGCTGCAGAATCAGCGCGATGGCGTCGAAGTCTTCGGTATCAAACGGTCGGTAGAGAACCCGCGAGACCATGGTGCCTCTTTCTTTTGCGGATGCATATCGAGCACAGTTCTACCACGCTATTGGCATCTAATTATGGTGCCCCTGTGTTCCATGAACTCACCGTGCCCGATGCCGTGTCCATCCCCTCCGCTCGCAAACTTTTTCTGCACAGCCGTGCGTTGCGGGGTGCATCGATGCGCTCGATGCGCTACATTAAATCAGTATTTTCAATGCCGCTGCGCGAGCGCTGCAGATCGACGTATCACCGACTCACAGAGCACGGCGGCGTACCAGACAGGAGGACTGCATGGGATCTGATGTGAAGATCGCACGCGCGTTGATCTCGGTTACCGATAAAACGGGTGTCGTCGATTTCGCACGGACGCTGGTCGATGACTTTGGCGTCGAGATCATCTCTACGGGCGGCACGGCTCGTGCCATCGAGGACGCGGGCGTTCCCGTAACCCCCATCGAGGAGTTCACGGGCTATCCCGAGATGATGGACGGCCGCGTTAAGACCCTGCACCCCAAGGTTCACGGCGCGCTGCTGGCCCGCCGCGATTCCGAGCAGCACATGCAGGAGGCCGCTCAGCACGGCATTAAGCTGATCGACTTGGTCGTCGTCAACCTGTACGAGTTCGAGAAGACCGTCGCCAACCCCGAGGTCACCTTTGCGGATGCCATCGAGCACATCGACATCGGTGGTCCCTCCATGCTGCGCTCCGCTGCTAAGAACGCCGCGAGCGTTACCGTCATCTCCGACCCGGCCGACTACGATGCCGTCCTGGCCGAGATGCGCGAGACCGGCGGTTGCACCACGCTTTCCACCCGTCGCCGTCTGCAGGTGAAGGTCTACCAGACTACCGCCGCCTACGACACGGCTATCTCCCGTTGGCTTGCCGCCCAGGCAAGCGACGTGGCGGACGCCTCTGCCAAGCTCGAGATTTCGCTGGAGAAGGTCGACGACCTGCGCTATGGCGAGAATCCGCAGCAAAAGGCCACGGTCTATCGCTTTGCCGAGGGCTGCGAGAACACCGCGAGCTCTCAGTTCCCGCTCGTGGGCTCCGAGCAGATCCAGGGCAAGCCGCTCAGCTACAACAACTATCTGGACGCCGATGCCGCCTGGAACCTGGTCCGCGAGTTCGACGAGCCTGCCTGCGTGATCCTCAAGCACCAGAACCCCTGCGGCTCCGCCGTTGCCGAGGATGTTACGGCTGCCTACGACCGCGCTTTTGCCTGCGATCCCAAGAGCGCCTTCGGTGGCATCATCGCCTGCAACCGCGAGGTTCCCTATGAGCTGGTTGAGCACTTTGCCGATCAGAACAAGCAGTTCGTCGAGGTCATCATCGCCCCGGGCTATACCGCCGAGGCGCTCGAGCGCATGGCTAAGCGCCCCAACCTGCGCGTGCTGGCGACCGGCGGCGTGGACCACGGCGCCCAGGTGGAGCTGCGCTCCATCGACGGTGGCATGCTGGTGCAGGAGGTCGACCACGTGACCGAGGATCCCGCGACCTTTACGTTCCCCACCGACCGCAAGCCCACCGACGCCGAGATGGCCGAGCTCGAGTTTGCCTGGAAGGTCTGCAAGGGCGTTAAGTCCAACGCCATTCTGGTCTCCAAGGGCAAGGCCGGCATTGGCATGGGCCCCGGTCAGCCCAACCGCGTTGACTCTGCGCTGCTTGCCTGCGAGCGCGCCGAGGACTTCTGCGAGCGCGAGGGCGTGGAGAAGGGCGGCTTTGCCTGCGCAAGCGACGCGTTCTTCCCGTTCCGCGACAACGTCGACGTGCTTGCCGCACACGGCGTGACCTGCATCATCCAGCCCGGCGGCTCCAAGCGCGATGACGAGAGCATCCAGGCCTGCAACGAGCACAATATTGCGATGGTTTTCACGGGTGCGCGCCACTTCCGCCATTAAGTAGGGAGGTGGCGCTGCGGCTTGCCCAACCACCGCACCTTGCCGCTCATTCGTCGCCCGCGTACCCAAGTACGCGTCGCTCCTCTTTCACGGCAATCTGCGGCACCTGGGCAACCCTCGCCGACCTGTTAGGTTGACTGGGGAGGATGGGATGTTATCTCGTCCCTTGGACCGCCTCGCTTCTAAAATTATCTCTGCAAAAGACGGCCGCTCCGTTTGGAGGGCCGTCTTTTTGGTATAAGAGGACGGAATGACTAACACGAAAGGTATGACCATGCCCCAGATTGATGATGCAGAGCTGTTTGGCAATGCCGAGGACCAGCGTGCGTACGAGGACTTTTGCGCCAATCAGGAGGCGGTCGAGAAGTTTACGCTCGACAAGCCCGCGCTTATCTGCCGTTGGCGCATGTCCAACAAAAAGGTGCCCATGCTCAACCGTCACATTCGCGCGCTGTCCGAGCGTCTGGTGCAGGGCGAACCGCTTACCCATAACATGCTCAGCTGGGCTAAGCAGCACGTTGAGTGGTCGCTTGCCGAGGGCGATTACACCGCGCACGACGGCGTGCTCATGCTGGTGATCGACGTTAACGGCAATGCCGCCATGACGGTGGGTGAGTACGCGCCGCTGGCCGATACTTCGGCCAAGGCGCTGCGTGCCCGCTCCGCCGAGGCCCGCTCCGAGGCCGACGAAACCGGCGTGGCGCCCGAGCTGCTCGCTGCCGTCAACAACGGCGAGCTGGCCTTTGTGGCGCCGGCGGACGAGTGCCTGTGCGGCACGGCGACGCTCATAGAGCAGCTGGCCCAGACCAAGGGCATCCCGGTCACGCGCGTGGACATTCCCGCACAGCTCAAGGGCGCGCTGTTCCTGGTGAGCGACGAGCACGGCGTGGTGCCTGCCGCCGACGCTGACGCCGCCGAGTCCGATGCCGCGACGGTCGCCTTCTTTGCCGATGGCTACGAAAAGCTCCGCGCCCGCCGCTAAATGATTTTTCTGGGACGGGGATATTATAATCATGTAATCCCCGCGCCCGCCGCAAGCGAGGATCGAGCCGAACGCTTTCGTTCGCGAACAGTTCTGTCACCTTGGCGCCGCGCGAGGCGCGTACCGGCGGCTTCGCGGTAATAATGGCTGTAAGACAACCAGGAGGGGAGCGGAATCCATGGCGCTGATCTATATCGTTGAGGACGACGAGCCCATTCGTCGCGAGCTTGCTGACATCCTTGCTCGTGCCGGTTTTGAGGTCGAAGCCTGCGAATCGTTCGAGCACGTCTCGCGCGATATTCTCGCCGCCGCGCCCGACCTGGTGCTGCTCGACCTCACGCTTCCCGTCAAAGACGGCCAGCATATCTGCCACGAAGTCCGCCGCGAATCTGAGGTCCCCATCATCGTCCTCACGTCGCGCACGACCGAGATCGACGAGGTCATGGCCATGACGCTCGGCGCGGACGACTTTGTCCCCAAGCCATACAGCGCCCGCGTGCTCGTGGCGCGCATCAACGCACTGCTGCGTCGCACCGCGGCGGCAGGCGAGCGCAGCACGCTCGTCCACAAGGGATTGGAGCTCGACCTCGCCCGCTCCATGGTCACCAACACGCAAACCGGCACTAGCACCGAGCTCACCAAAAACGAGCTGCGTATCCTCTCGCTGCTTCTGAGCCGCGCGGGCAAGATCGTTTCGCGCTCGGCCATCATGCAGGACCTGTGGGACTCCGATGCCTTCGTGGACGACAACACGCTCACCGTCAACATCAACCGCCTGCGTGCGACGCTCGACAAGATCGGCATTAAGGGATACCTCACCACGCACCGCGGCCAAGGCTATTCGGTTTAGGACCCGGTCATGTCGTTTGGCAAGTTCTTTAAAGACGCGTTGCTGCCCGTCGTCGTGTGGACGTGCGGCGTGCTGCTGAGCTGCTTTGTGCTGACGGTCGCCGGTGCTCCTGCATCTATCGTGATCGTGGCAATCGGCGTGTCCTTTGCCTTTGGCATGCTGGGTATCGTGATCGAATATACGCGCCGTCGCCGCTTTCTGCGCCAGCTGGAGCGTGCGGCCGAGGAGCTGGAGAGTCCCGCGTGGGTGCAGGAGATGGTGCAATGCCCAACCTATGCCGAGGGCGAGCTCGAGTACGAGGTCCTGCGCCGGGTGGGCAAAGCCGCCTGCGACGAGGTTGCCGAAGGCCGGCGCCAAACCGACGACTATCGCGACTATATCGAGAGCTGGGTCCACGAGGCCAAGCTGCCCTTGGCGGCCGCTCATCTGATTCTGGAAAACTTGGACGGCAGCGAAGACGACCTGTCGCGTGTGGATGACCTGGGTCGCGAGCTGGCTCGCGTGGAACGTTATATCGACCAGGCGCTCTACTATGCGCGCTCGGAAGTCGTGGAACGCGATTACCTGATTCGCCGCTGGGATCTTAAGACCTTGGTGACGGGTGCGATTAAGGCCAACGCGCGCGAGCTCATTGCGGCGCACGTGGCTCCGGTGTGCGAGAACCTCGATTTCGAGGTCTTTACCGACGAAAAGTGGCTCGAGTTTATCCTGGGCCAGCTCATTCAGAACAGCATTAAATATGCGCGCGAGGACGGCGCAAAGATCGTGTTTTCGGGCGCGTTGCTGGACGAGGGTCTGGCGAGTGAGCGCATTGAGCTCACCGTTGCCGACAACGGCTGCGGCGTGTGTGCAGCAGATTTGCCCCGCGTGTTCGAGAAGGGCTTTACCGGCGACAACGGTCGCACCACCAAGCGCGCAACGGGCATTGGCCTCTACCTGGTGGCGCGCCTGTGCTCCAAGATGGGCATCGACGTTACCGCAGCCTCCGACCCCGGCGAAGGCTTTGTCGTAACATTCGCCTTCTCGACGAATAAGTTCCAATATTTCGAGTAGCGCACACGGCAGACGTCCACCCAAACAAAACGTGCCGCCCCAACCGGGGCGGCACGCCATCTTTTATCAGCTAACTCGTTGAAGTATGGTGACGAAGGCGCAAGGCCGGGAGGGGTTATCTAAGCCGACATCCCGCAGCCGCGAAGCGGCGAGGACGTCGGCGTGATAACCCCGCAGGCCTTGCGCCGACGGGAAGGAACCTACTTCACGACCAGGATGTCGCAGTCCGTATTGCGCAGCAGGAACGTCGAAATCGAGCCCAGTAGCGCGTACTTAATTGAGGACAGGCCGCGGGCGCCGCAGAGCACCAGATCGGGCTTGACCACGTCGAGCATCTCATCCTTGAGCGTCTCGCGAATGCGGCCGGTACGAATCATGACCTCGACCTCGGGAATGTTGGGATTGGCCTTGGCCTCCTCGAGCTGCTTGGCGATGGAGTTGTTAAAGGCCTCCTCCAAGCCGTTGACCAAGTCGACCGGATAGGAACCGGCGCTCTCGAGTGCGGTGGAGTCGATGACGTGGCCGATGATCAGCTTGGCGCCGTTGTTCGCGGCGACCTTGATGGCGCGTGCGAGCACAAAATCCTGCTGCTCAGTACCGTCGAGTGAAACAAATACCTTGGTGTAGCCCTCGTTCATGGTTTCCTCCTTGGTCTATCGCACGGGCGCGGGGCTCGTGCGTCGGGCGGGCGCGGGTGCGTTGGCCGCCGGACACTTTATCTTGTTGCAGTTATACCCAAGGATTTCGGTTTGACCGCTCGCAATTCTGTGAACGGGCGAGTTTTTTGGTAAGGGTGGGCGTGGTTGCACCGCCAACGGTTGATAATGGGACATCGCCCGCATCGTCCGCAGAACATCTACCGGCGGGTGTCTAACGAGGGGGTCCCTTTGGATATTATCGAGCTTCTAAAATCTGCCTTCATGGGCCTGGTCGAGGGCATCACCGAATGGCTGCCCGTTTCGTCGACGGGTCACATGATCTTGGTGGACGAGTTCGTCAAGATGAACGTGAGCGAGACGTTCTGGAATATGTTCCTGGTCGTGATTCAGCTCGGCGCCATTCTGGCTGTCTGCGTGCTGTTTTTCCACGAGCTCAACCCGTTCTCGCCCAGCAAGGGTAAGGAGGGCCGCCGCGACACCTGGGTGCTGTGGGGCAAGATTGTGCTCGGCTGCATTCCTGCGGCGGCGATCGGCCTGCCGCTCAACGACTGGATGGAGGAACATTTCTACAATGCTCCCGTCGTGGCGCTGGCGCTCATTGTGTACGGCGTGCTGTTTATCGTGATCGAGAACTGGCGCGCGAGCAAGCGCGAGGAAATGGCCGTTGCCGGTTCGTTTGGTTCGCGTGCTGTGGTGTCGGGTGAACGTCCTGCCGGTGCGCACTTTGCGGCGTCCGCCGCGGCTACCGCCGAGGATGAGGACGATGACGATAACCTGGACTTTGGCTCCATCACTACGCTCGAGGACCTGAGCTGGAAGACTGCGCTGGGTATCGGCTGCTTCCAGGTGCTTTCGCTGGTGCCTGGTACGTCTCGTTCCGGTTCTACCATCATCGGTGGCCTGCTTTTGGGCTGCACGCGTTCGGTGGCGTCTAAGTTCACGTTCTTCCTGGCTATTCCCGTTATGTTTGGCGCAAGTGCGCTCAAGCTGGTCAAGTACTTCATCAAGGGCGGCACGTTCGGCACCAACGAGATCGCCATCTTGGGCGTGGGCTGCGTTGTGGCCTTTGTGGTTTCGCTCATCGCCATCAAGTGGCTCATGGGCTTCGTCCGCCGTCACGACTTCAAGTGCTTCGGCGTCTACCGCATCATCCTGGGCATCGTAGTGCTCGCATACTTCTTTGTTCTGGAGCCGATGCTCGGCCTTTAACTTAGTCGACGCTGCGCGGCGGCCAGGGCGACAACTTGTCATTCAAAGAGGGCGGCATGACCAAAAGGTCTATGCCGTCCTCTTTTCATGCCAATTTGTTCGCCCTGGCCGCCGCTCGCCACCGTTGCCATGACATCGGTGGCTCCCTGATTGGTGCATTGGGGTCAGGTTATTTTGTACCGGCTTGGTGCAGACAAACCTGACACCTTTGCACCAAATTCACTGGGGTGGGCCTGACGGCGGCGCACGGAGTCGTGGTGTGATTTGCGTCGGTGTCCGCGCGGCTCGGTATACTGGTACGGCTCAAACTATGGCGCTGCCCGCAGGCGCGCCGTCCGTCAGATGAGGAGTCGCCCATGACCCAGCCCCTGCCCTGGGAAAAGAACACTGCCGCGCCCGTGCCGCCCGCGCCGGAACCCGTGTCGCTCAATGCGTACACCGCCCCCGCCGCGCCGGAACCCGAGCTCGTTCCGCTCGACATCTACGACGCCCCGGCTCCGGCACCCAAGCCCGCCAAGCCGCTCGTCGATATCGATAGCCTGAACCCCGCCCAGCGCGAGGCGGTCCTGACCACCGAGGGCCCGCTGCTGGTCCTTGCCGGCGCCGGCTCGGGCAAGACCCGCGTCCTGACCTTCCGCATCGCACATATGCTTGGCAACCTGGGCGTTAAGCCCTGGCAGGTCCTGGCCATCACGTTTACCAACAAGGCCGCGGCCGAGATGCGCGATCGTCTGTCGGCACTCATCCCCAGTGGCACCCGCGGCATGTGGGTGTGCACCTTCCACGCCATGTGCGTGCGCATGCTGCGCGAGGACGCCGACCTGCTGGGCTACACCGGTCAGTTCACCATCTATGACGACGATGACTCAAAGCGCATGGTGCGTGACATTATGCAGGCGCTCGGCATTGAGCAAAAGCAGTTCCCCATCAACATGATCCGCAGCAAGATCAGCTCGGCTAAAAACGCCATGATCGGGCCCGAGGACATGCTCAAATCCGCCGACAGCCCCAATGACAAAAAGGCCGCGCAGGTCTACCTGGAGCTGGAGCGTCGCCTGCGCGCCGCCAACGCGATGGACTTCGACGACCTGCTCGTGCGCGCGCTCGAGCTGCTGCGCACCCGCCCCGAGGTGCTCGACAAGTACCAGGAGCGCTTCCGCTACATTAGCGTCGACGAGTATCAGGACACCAACCACGTCCAGTACGAGATCGCCAACCTGCTGGCCGCCAAGTACCAAAACCTCATGGTCGTAGGTGACGACGACCAGTCCATTTATAGCTGGCGTGGCGCCGATATCACCAATATCCTGGACTTTGAGAAGGACTTTAAAAACTGCAAGACCGTCAAGCTGGAGCAGAACTACCGCTCCACGGGTCATATCCTGAGCGCCGCCAACGCCGTGGTGCGCCACAACTCGCAGCGCAAGGATAAGCGCCTGTTTACGGCCGAGGGCGACGGCGAGAAGATTCAGGCCTTCCAGGCAAGCGATGAGCGCGACGAGGGCCGCTGGATTGCCGGTGAGATCGAAAAGCTGCATGCCAAGGGCACGAGCTACGACGATATCGCTGTGTTCTACCGCACCAACGCCCAGTCGCGTATTCTCGAAGATATGTTCCTGCGCGCGGGCGTGCCCTACAAGATCGTCGGCGGCACGCGATTCTTCGACCGCGCCGAGATCCGCGACGTCATGGCCTACCTCAAGATGATCGTGAACCCGGCCGACGAGATGAGCGTCAAGCGCGTCATCAACACGCCGCGTCGCGGCATCGGCTCCACCTCGATCCAAAAGATTGAGCAGCTGGCGCGCGACAACCGTTGCTCGTTCTTCCAAGCCTGCGAGATCGCGTGCGCCGAGACGGGCATGTTTAGCGCCAAGGTCCGCAATGGCCTGTCGAGCTTTGTGTCGCTGGTGCGCGAGGGCCGCCGCATGGACGGCGAGCTCAAGGACGTTGTCGAGATGATTGTCGATAAGACGGGCCTGCTGCAGGCGTTTCGCGCCGAAGGCACCATGGAGTCCGAGAGCCGCGCTGAGAACATCCAGGAATTCCTGGGCGTCGCTGCCGAATTTGAGGAGACGCACGAGGATATCGAGGGCACGCTCGAGAGCTTGGAAGAGCTGCGTGCAGCCGGTGTTGCCGATGTGCCTGTCAGTGCCGAGCCCGAGCCCGTCGTGGTGAGTGCGCCCGCGCCCGAGCCGGGGCCGTCCGCTCCGGCATCCTCGTTTGAGGCACTTGTCGGCGCTCGTGACGCCGCGGGCTCCAATCCGCTCGATAGCCTAGCCGCCCCGGCGTTCTCGCCGCAGGATGCCTTGGCCGCCGCCATCGCGGGCAACGCCTATGCCGCGCCGACGGAGATGCCGGCGGGTGCCGTGCATGCCGACGAGATCGAGCGCACCTACGGTCCGCTCACCTGTAAGGCGCTTCCTGCTCTCATGGAGTGGCTGGCCCTGCGCTCCGACTTGGATTCCCTGGCCGGCGAGACGCATGCCATTACCATGATGACCATCCACTCCGCCAAGGGCCTGGAGTTCCCGGCGGTGTTCGTGGCCGGCATGGAGGAGGGCATCTTCCCGCACGTGCACGACTTTGGCGGCAGCGATGATCCGGGCAAGCTCGAGGAGGAGCGTCGCCTGGCCTACGTTGCCATCACGCGTGCCCGTAAGCGCCTGTTCCTGACCTATGCGGCCACGCGTCGCACCTACGGCTCGACCTCTGCCAACCCGCGCTCGCGCTTCCTCAACGAGATTCCGTTTGAGGATATCGAGTTTAGCGGTATCGGTTCTGCCGGTTTTGAGGGCACGGGATGGGAGAAGCGCGGCGACCGTCACGGCACTTTTGGCTCGGGCATGGGCTCGGATATGTATGGCGGCAAGGTGTTCGGTTCGCATACGCGCTCGACCGGCGGTTCCGGTTCGCGCAGCGGATCGAGCTTCGACGATTTCTTTGGTGGCAGCACCTATGGCACCGAGCGCCATCGCGGGGTTTCGCCCGACGCCGGCCGTGTTGCCTCGACCTTTGGGTCGGGCGCGCCGCGAGCTAAAAAGCCGTCGTCCAAGGTGTCGCCGACGGTGGAGCGCAAGGTCGATCGCGCCAGCGCGTCGCAGGACTTTGCCGCGGGCGATACCGTGAGCCACAAGACCTTTGGCACCGGTACCGTGATCTCGGTCGCCGGAGACATGATCGAGGTCCAGTTCGAAAAAACCGGCCAGACCAAAAAGCTGATGAAAGGTTTTGCACCGATCGTCAAGCTGTCGTGATCCCGGCGGCCCCGGACAGGCGCCATGGACAACGTTGCTTGCGAACGTCGCTTTGCTCGTTCGCTTTTTGGTCTGGAGAGCCGGGTGGGCTGATAAATAGATGTGAGTAGGGGCTCTCCCGTTTGATGAGCGGGGGAGCCCCTTGTTGCGTTTTGGTTGTTGGTGCGACCTAGAGGTGGCTGATGATCAATTCCATCTTGCCTTCGAGGTCGATGGAGCTGACGGTGCTCGGGGCTAGCAGGTGGCTTCCCTTGTGGACGGGGTCGCCGCAGACGGTGCCTTCGCCGTCGATGACCGACAGACACATGAAGGGCCAGCGCTGCTCCAAGGTCTTGCTGCCGTTGACGCGCACGCGATCGACGGTGTAGCAGGGGTTGGACTCGAGTTCGGTCACGCCGTCGACTTCGGGCGCGGTCACGGTGCCGTCGGTCGGGGCCTGAGAATCAAAGTCGATGCAGTCGAGACTCTGCTCAATGTGCAGGGGACGCAGTTTGCCGTCGGTGCCGGGACGGTCGTAGTCGTACAGGCGATACGTCACGTCGCTCGACTGCTGCGTCTCTAAAATGAGCGTGCCGGTCTTGATGGCGTGCACGGTACCGGAATCAATCTGGAAAAAGTCGCCCTTGTGAATCGGCAGTACGTTGAGCATGTCGTCCCAACGGCCTTCCTCGATCATCTGTGCGGCCTCGGCGCGGTCCTTGGCACGCTGGCCGACGATGATCGTGGAGCCGGGCTCGCAGTCCAGCACATACCAGCACTCGGTTTTGCCCAAGCTACCGTTCTCGTGCTCGGCGGCGTACTCGTCGTTGGGATGGATTTGGATCGAAAGGTCGTCCTTGGCGTCCAGAATCTTAATGAGCAGCGGGAACTCCTTGCCCTCGCAGTTGCCAAAGAGCTCGCGGTGCTCGGCCCACAGCCATGACAGCGTGTGACCGGCGTACGGGCCCTCAGCGATCTGGCAGTCGCCGTTGGGGTGTGCCGAGATGGCCCAGCACTCACCGATGGGACCCTCGGGAATGTCATAACCAAATACGGTTTCGAGCTGGCGGCCGCCCCAGATCTTCTCGTGAAAGATCGGCGTCAGTTTAATCAAATCGGACATGTTCATACCCCCATGGTGTTGCGCGGCCGCCCACTCTAAACGAGCCGTAACGAGCGCCCGCATGACTACAAAAACCTATGCCAACGTTACGTTGTGCAGCTCAAAGCGGTCACCAACGTTGCGCGAGATCGAATGCTCAAAGGCGGTGCCGCTATCCAAAAAGCCAATCTGGTTGAGCTCGAGCAGGGGAGAGCCGGGTTTGGTGTTCAGGCGCTCAGCCTCTTCCTCGGTTGCCGCTACGGCGCGAATGGTGCGGTGGAAACTCGAAATCTTCAGCCCGCATTGCTTGCGGATGAAGCTGTAGACCGATCCATACAGGTCTTTCTTTTTAAGGCCCGGAATCAGCTCGAGGGGCATGTGGGTGTACTCGATAACGATGGGCTTCTCGTCGACCTGGCGCACGCGCACGATGTGATAGGCAAAGTCGTCCTCGGCAATTCCCAGCTGGGCAGCGACGTCTGCTGGCGGATTGACAATCGAGAAATCGTAGACCACCGAGGTCACCTTCTCCCCGCGGTGCTCATACGAAAAGCCCTGGGAGCGATCGTTCTTGCCCTGGAAAAACGCCTGGCCGGGAAGCCCCGCCGTGTCCTTAACGTAGGTGCCCGATCCGCGCCGGCTGGTAACAAGACCTTCATCGGTAATCTGCTCAATAGCTCGTTTGACGGTGATTTTGGAAACGCTATAGAGCTCGCAGAACTCAACGACGGTGGGCAGCTTGTCGCCCGGCTTTAGAGCGCCGTCCTCGATGCTTCGACGGATATCTGCAGCTATTGCCTCGTATTTGGGAATCATGGAACCTCCTTTCCGGCTTGATTGAGTACAAACGAAAGTATAGTCCACGTCTAAGCATCCCTATTGCGTTTTTGAAAAGTTCGAGAAAGATATAATCAAAAAACGCTTTTCTATATTAACTAGAGCGCTCTAAATGAATATGCATTCGAATAATGTGGTATTGAGCAAATTGATTGGCTCGAGGACGGGGTTGGGCCGTTTTGCCGCCCAGCGAACCGAATTTCATGCCTTGCGTTTTCCCAGATAAAACCTGCCAAAACAAACCTGTCCCTTTTTGACAGGTTTTTGCCTGGGGAGCGGTACCATACAGGCAATGTTTAAACGAGAAAGGTGGGCTCCCATGGAACCTAAGCAGTACTATATCGGCATCGACGTTGGCGGCACTTCGGTTAAGGAAGGCCTGTTCGACGAGGACGGCAACCTGCTTGCCAAGGCCAGCGTGCCCACGCCTCCTATCGTTGACGCCGCGGGCTTTGCCGCGGTGACCGAGGCTATCGACCAGGTGGTCGCCAAGGCCCAGATTCCGCGCGCCTTTGTGGCGGGTATTGGCCTGGCCGTTCCGTGCCCCATCCCGGCATCGGGCGATGCCAAGGTCAAGGCCAACATTGCCATTAACCTGCCCGAGCTAAGAGTCGCCATTCAGGAGCACTGCCCCGACGCGGTCGTTAAGTACGAAAACGATGCCAACGCCGCTGCCATGGGCGAGGCCTGGCTCGGCTCTGCCAAGAGCGTACAGAACGTGGTGATGGTCACCATCGGTACCGGCGTGGGCGGTGGCGTTATCGTTAACGGCGACGTGGTATCGGGCGTTGTGGGTGCCGGCGGCGAGATTGGCCACATGTGCCTGAACCCCGAAGAGGAGCGCACCTGCGGCTGTGGCGGCCATGGCCATCTGGAGCAGTATTCCAGCGCCACCGGCGTGGTGAGTAACTACCTTGCCGAGTGCAAGAAGGCGGGCGTCGAGCCCATCGAGCTCACCGGGCCTTCTGATTCCAAGGACGTGTTCCAAGCCTGCCGCGAGGGTGACAAGCTCGCGCTGGCAGCTGCCGATACCATGGCCGACTATCTCGGCCGCGCCCTGGCGCTTATTGCCAACGTGGTCGATCCCGAGATGTTCCTGATCGGCGGCGGTGCTTCCGCTTCGGCCGATGTCTACCTCGACAAGGTCCGCGAGCACTTTAAGCAGTACGCGCTCTCCGCCTCGCGCGAGACGCCCATTAAGGTCGCTTCGCTCGGCAACGACGCCGGCATCATCGGTGCCGCTTACGTAGCCCTGCGCGCCGCCGGTAAATAGCTGGTGCGGGGGCAGGTGGTGAAAGGGGGACAGGCTTCGTCCCTGACCTCGCCTCAGCGCTTGCCCCAAATTGTGCCGCGACCCTTCCGTCTCATAAGGTTCGGCGTCAGCGTGCTACCATAGCTACGTCCAAGTACACATATCAAGTGGAGGATATCCATGGCAAACGTTCTTGTCTTTGGTCACCAGAACCCCGATAACGACGCCATCATGAGCGCCGTCGTCCTGTCCCAGCTGCTCAACCAGGTTGAGTATGCCGGCAACACCTACGAGGCCTGCGCCCTTGGTCAGCTTCCGGCCGAGTCCGCCAAGCTGCTTGCCGACGCCGGCATTGCCGAGCCCCGCGTGATCGAGTCCGTCGAGGCCGGCCAGCTCGTCGTCCTCACCGACCACAACGAGTCCGCCCAGTCTGTCGCCGGCCTTAAGGACGCCACGGTCTTTGGCGTCGTCGATCATCACCGCATCGGCGATTTCGAGACCGCCGGCCCGCTGCACTACATCTGCCTGCCCTGGGGCTCCAGCTGCACCATCGTCACCAAGCTCGCCGGCGTGCTCGGCGTTGAGCTTTCCGACATCCAGGCCAAGCTGCTGCTCTCGGCCATGATGACCGACACGCTCATGCTCAAGAGCCCCACCACCACCGATGTCGACCGCGCCGTCGCCGCCAAGCTCGGCGAGCAGGTGGGCGTCGACCCGGTCAAGTTTGGCATGGAGGTCTTCCTCACCCGTCCGTCCGGCTCCTTCACCGCAGCCGAGATGGTCGGCAACGACATCAAGATGTTCGAGCCTGCTGGCAAGAAGCTGCTCATCGGCCAGTACGAGACTGTCGACAAGACCCGCGCACTCGGCATGATCGACGAGATCCGCGAGGCCATGCGCGCCTACGCCGCCGAGAAGGGTGCCGACGGCATCGTCCTGTGCATCACCGACATCATGGAGGAGGGCTCGCAGGTCCTGCTCGAGGGCGAGACTGAGGCCGCTCAGAAGGGCCTGGGCATTGCCGACGAGCACGACGGCGTCTGGATGCCGGGTGTCCTCTCCCGTAAGAAGCAGGTCGCTGCCCCCATCATGGCCGCCTGCTAGGTTTAGTTGACCAAACGCTACGACCGGATCGCGGACGCCCCGCGCTCCGGTCGTTTTTTGTGCACGGTGCCGCGTCGTCTCTTGGACAGGCGTGCCCGTCCCGTTGAGCAAATAATGTTCAACCTGTGGTTCCGCTTTTCGGCCATGCCTGCGTGCTTGTCGTGCAGGGTAGGCTAGATGCAAGCGTAATACGTTAGAGCGCGGCGCCGCCACTTGGGCGGGCCGTGCTTTTTTAAGACGGGAGCTTTCCCGTGAAAGGAGCCGCCCATGGCAGCAACTGAGCAGCTGTTCAACGTTCGTGAGCGCAAGCGCTTTGAACGTCACGACATCTGGGAGCGCATCGCCGAGAACGGCACGATTTCCGCTGCCGTCATGGTCTTCGCCGCCATCGCCGCCGTCATTTGCGCCAATACCGATGCCTACGAGGCCATCCATCACTTTTTGGAGACCCCGCTGTATGTGGGTCTGGGCAACCTTACGGCCGGTCTCACCGTTGAGCTTTTCGTCAACGACTTCCTCATGGCGATTTTCTTTTTGTTGGTGGGCATTGAGCTCAAGTATGAGATGACGGTCGGCGAGCTTAAAAACCCGCGCCAGGCCATGCTTCCCATGCTGGCGGCCGTGGGTGGCGTCGTCGTTCCCGCCTGCATCTATCTGATCTTTAACCATGCCGGCGCCCGCAACGGTTGGGCCATCCCCATGGCAACCGATATTGCCTTTGCGCTGGGCGTGCTATCGCTTTTGGGCAATCGCGTGCCCAACGGCGTGCGTGTGTTCTTCTCGACGCTCGCCATCGCCGACGACCTCATCTCCATCGCCGCCATCGCCATCTTCTACGGTCAGAGCCCCAATCCGTTTTGGTTGGGCGCCGCCGCGCTTGTGACCTGCGCGCTCGTGTGGCTCAACAAGACGCAGCATTACCGTCTTGCTCCGTATTCGGTACTGGGTCTGCTGTTGTGGTTCTGCATGTTCAAGAGCGGCGTACATGCCACGCTCGCCGGCGTCATCCTGGCCTTCACCATCCCGGCCAAGTGCGGCGTCAAGCTCGATAACCTCACCGATTGGCTGGGCGAGTGCCTGCCGTTGCTCGATGACCGCTACGACGACGAGGCGCACATCCTGGGCCAGCATGACTTTACCGTCTCGACCACCAAGGTCGAGCGCGTCATGCACCGCGTGACCCCGCCGCTTATCCGCATGGAGCGTCTGATTTCCACGCCGGTCAACTTTGTGATCCTGCCGATCTTTGCATTCGTGAACGCACAGGTTCGCTTAGTGGGCGTGGACATGAGCACGCTGCTCACCGACCCGGTGACGCTCGGCGTGTACTTTGGCATGCTGCTGGGCAAGCCGATCGGTATCTTTGGCATGACGTTTGCCCTGGTTAAACTCAAGATTTCCGAGTTGCCGCATAATGTCAACTGGCACATGATCGCCGGTGTGGGCATTCTGGGCGGTATCGGCTTTACCATGTCGATCCTCATCAGCGGCCTCGCCTTCCCGACGGCCCAGTTTGAGGTTCTTGCAGCCAAGGCCGCTATTCTCGCCGGTTCGGTCACCGCAGCCGTGCTCGGCATGATCTACATGAGCGTGGTCTGCAAGCATCCCTCGCCCAAAGACGAGTAAGAGCGCGAAAACCGGCTCCAGAACCGATTCGGGCGCGTTCAAAATGCGGATTCGGGCGGTGCTTGCCGCCTGCCAGACACGCCAGTGGTCAAAAAACGCCGTTTGTGAGTACTGTCACAAACGGCGTATCATTTTAGGTGCGGAAAATAATGAACAAAGTTATAAGAACTGTACGTTAATGAGTGACCATCGACTTCCAATTTGGCGCTAGCTGACGGTGATTAGGGAGTTTCAAGGTAGCGCGCAGAGATGTGGTGTAAGAGGCGGGGAATGCCCCGCCTCCGCCCTTT